>JAFOBR010000013.1 GCA_017381715.1 Clostridia bacterium | reverse complement strand
CTATCGCGCTGTTTCAGTATTATCCTTTCCTGTATCTTATAGGAAAAAGCGAAAATATGTGGTATATGCTGCTCCCGCTTTTAGGCTTTGTATTTATAATCCCATGCTATGTGTTTTTCAGATTCGGTTTAAGAAAATACAAATCCACGGGAAGTTAAAGGAAAAGTAAAATGAGAAAATATTACGAAGCGTATGATGAACGCTATAAAGCGGTACACAAAAAGAATTTAAGATGGATGGGTTACGCACCGTCGGATATTGTTTTTGAAATAATAAAAAAATACGGCATATCTGCGGACGATACCGTTTTGGAGATCGGATGCGGAGAGGGCAGAGATTCTATTTATTTGCTGGAAAACGGCTACAACCTGCTGGCAACAGACGTTTCCCCCGAAGCGGTCAATTACTGTAAATCGCAGTACAAGGATTTTGCGGATCGGTTTGACCTGCTGGATGCCGTTAAAGGAAAGCTTGATAAAAAGTTTGATTATATCTATTCCGTTGCGGTTATTCATATGCTGGTTGAGGATGAAGACAGACAAGCGTTTTATGCTTTTATAAAAGAACATCTTACGGAAAACGGCATCGCCCTTATCTGCACCATGGGTGACGGTGAAATGGAACGAAAGACGGATGTTTCGGTAGCTTTTGATTTAGGCGAGCGTGTCTGCGAAGGGGAAACCGTACTTGTAGCCGAAACCTCCTGCAGAATAGTAACCAACCAAACCTTTGAAAAGGAATTGAAAGATATAGGATTTGAAATTATCGAGCAAGGCTTAACCTCCGTGGAAAACCACTTTCCCGTTATGATGTATGGGGTTGTAAAAATTACAAAGCAATAGGTATACAAAGACCCCGCAACTTATATTGCGGGGTTTTAATGTTTATTTCTTTAATTCGCAGACGGTTACGCCCAGGTCGCCTTCGCCGTATCTGCCGATACGGTAGGATGCGATTCGTTTATCCCGTTTAAGCTCCTTCCACAAAGCGGCGCGGAGTGCTCCTGTGCCTTTTCCGTGTACCAGAGTTACGGTCTGCCAGCCTGCTTGAATTGCGCTGTCAATATAACGGTCCACCATCAGCCAGGCATCGTCACCGTTTTGTCCACGCAGGTCGATCTCGTTTCTCACCGCGTCCCGAAGGGGAGTAACGGTGCCGGAGGATTTAACCTTTTTAGGTACTTCCGCAGGGGTATCGTCCAAACGCAAAGAGGAAAGAGATACTTTCGTCCTTGCATTTCCCGTGGAGATCACAGCGTTTTTACCGTTAATTTCTACAATTACGCCCCTTTGCTTTGTAAGGGGAATAATTACACGGTCGCCTGCAACCAACGGGCGGTTGGGCACTTCACCTTCTTCGGGGGAAACGTCTTCTTCGCTTATGGCACCTATCTTTCCGTCGGCATTCTTTAACGCATTGCGAACCTGCTGTCGAGTTTCTTCAAGCCGCTGTTTTGCATCCGCTTTGTCCTTTTCGTCCTGCATACGCTTAATTTCGTTAAGCACGTAATCGCTGGAGGATTTTGCGCTTTGCAGAATTCTTGCGGCGTTTTCTTTTACTTTTTCCGCATCCTTGTTTGCACGGTCATATACCTTTTTGGCTTCGTTTTTGGCTTCGGAAAGTATGCGTTCCGCTTCCGCACGGGCTCTTTCTGCGGTTATGCGGTCTTTTTCAAGCCTGCTTTCCGATTCTTCCAGACGGGCGATAACGTCCTCAAACTTTTTGTTATCGTCTGCCATAAAGGCTCTTGCGCGGTCAATAATGCTTTCTTTTATGCCAAGCCTTGCGGAAATTGCAAAAGCATTGGATTTACCGGGAATACCGGTTATAAGACGGTATGTGGGACGCAGGGATTCCACGTCAAATTCGCAGGAAGCGTTAAGCACGTAAGGAGATTCAAGTGCATATATCTTAAGCTCGCTGTAATGGGTGGTAGCGGCGCAAAGTCCGCCCTTTTCCCGCACCTCCTCAAGAATGGATATAGCCAGCGCCGCGCCCTCTACGGGGTCGGTGCCTGCGCCAAGCTCATCGAAAAGAGTAAGGGAACGGTCATCACAATTATTCAAAATATCCACGATATTTGTCATGTGGGCAGAGAAGGTGGAAAGAGATTGCTCAATACTCTGCTCATCGCCTATATCGGGAAGCACGCAGGAAAACAAAGGAACTGTAGTTCCCTCTGCGCAGGGAAGCTGTAATCCCGCTTGCGCCATAAGCGCCATAAGTCCAATGGTTTTAAGGGTAACGGTTTTACCGCCCGTGTTGGGACCGGTAATAACCAGAGTTTTTTCATTCTCGCCAAAGGTTACGGAAATAGGAACCACGCTGTCTTTCGGCAACAAAGGATGCCGTGCTTTTAAAAGTGCGTATTCCCGTTTTTCCGTGGTGATCTTCGGCTCGAAGGAATCTGTGTTTATTGCATAAGCCGCCTTTGCAAAAATTACTGCAAGGTCGGTAACTGCGCGGTAGTTTTGAGTAAGCTGTGCGCCGAATCTGGCGGTTTCATCGGAAAGAGCGCGGAGTATCTTTTCGATCTCCTCTTCTTCTGCAACCTTCAGTTCACGAAGTCTGTTGTTTTGCTCCAACACCGCAATAGGTTCTATAAACAGAGTAGCGCCGGAAGCAGAGGAATCGTGAACCAAGCCCTTTACTTCGTTTCTGTATTCCGCTTTTACGGGCACAACGTACCTGCCGCCACGCATAGTAACGATATTTTCCTGCAAATATTTGGATTTTTGTCCGCTTGTGTAGGATGCCAGCAGATCCCTTACCGCGCTTTCGCATTTTCTCTGGTCACGGCGTATGCGGTAAAGATTATCCGAAGCATCGTCCGCGATAAGGTCTTCGGAAATTATGGCAGAGGATATCTTTCTTTCAAGGAAATTATTTTCCGTAAGCGAGAGAAGATATCTTTCCAAAAGACCGCTTTCGGCAGGGTCACCTGCGTATTTTCTTAATGATGAAACGCTTCTCAGCAGGGAAGCGATATACAAAAGCTCTCTCGGTATAAGGGATGCACCTTTTTCCGCCCGTTCAACGGCAGGTAAAATATCCTTTGCTCTGCCGAAAGGGGGATTGGATTTTTTTATTATCATTTGCTTTGCATCCCGAGTTTCCCCTTGCAAACGGTTTACGATAACGATATCGTCCGTAGGCGTGAGAGAAAGTATCGCTTCTTTTGCTCCTTCCGTCGCCGCAACGGAGGAAACGGAGGATAGCACTTTATCAAATTCGAGCAGCTTTGCCGCTCGGGTAAAACCTTTCATTTGTGTTTATACCTTTCCTTCCAATGAGTGGAAAAACTCAAGGCTCTTTATCTTTTTTTCAAGTCTGGGCAGAAGATATTTTTCGGTTATCTCGCCCAGTTCACGTAAGGTGTTTTCGTCTGTCCGAAAAGCGTACAGCTTTGCGCCCTGTGCAAAAGCGATATGTCGCAACGCTTTGTAGCATCCATCGGAAATAGGCTTCCAGCTCAAAGGATTTTCACCCTCCTCAACCGTGCAGGCGGTACAGCATATAGCTCCCTCGGAAAGATCAAAGCTTTTGTTTTTTATGCTCTCCAAGGGCTCACCGCAGAATTGGCAGTATTCCAGTTCGGGCAAAAATCCGCAAAGCACCGCAAGACGGAATTCGAATATGGCTTTTTGCTGGGAAACGGGCAATACGTTTTTACCGCAAATAAACAGGGTGTTGAGCAGAAAGGAAAGTAGTGTCTTTCCGTCCTCTCCCTCGGTGGTAACAGCCGCAACGGTTTCGCAAGCGTAAGAGGCAAAGGCAAAGGTTTCTATATCCTCACGCAGAGAGTAAAAATCGTTGTTAAGCTCTGCTTCCAAAAGGGTATAAAATCTGTTTTTGTTGTATAAAAGCATATTTGAATATGCAAATACCTGAGTTGATTTTAAGTAACCTGCGCTTATCTTACGGGCGTTTTTTGCATTTACTGTTATCACGCCGTTGTATTCGGTAATTACCGTAAGCAGTTTGCCCTGCTCGCCGTGGGATTGCTCCTTTATAACGATACCGTTAACGTGAAACTGGGTGTTATTCTTCATTGTTGTAACCGAAATTGCTTAACTGTGCGCGGCTGTCACGCCAGTTTTCTTTTATCTTTACCCAAAGGTCCATATAAACCTTTGCTCCGAACAGTTCTTCCGCATCCTCGCGGGCGTAAGAACCGATTTTTTTAAGCATTTCGCCGTTTTTGCCGATAATAATTCCCTTGTGGGATTCTCTTTCGCAGAATATCTCTGCACGGACACGGATAACATCGTTTTCGTCCTTCAGCTCTTCGATGACTACAGCAACTCCGTGGGGAATTTCATCGGAAAGTAAGCGCAGAGCTTTTTCGCGGATTATTTCCGCAAATATCTGCTTTTCGGGCTGGTCTGTCATAACGTCATCGGGGAAGAAATGAGGAGATTCCACAAGGTGCTTTTTAAGCTCTTTCAAAACTATATCCGTTCCGTCCTTTTTCATTGCGGAAATGGGAATAACGCAATCGAAATCATATTCGTTTGCAATATCGCCGATATATTCGGCAAGTCTGCCCTTATCGCAGGTATCGACCTTGTTTATGATAAGAAACAACAGATTGTCCCCTGCGGAATACTTTCTAAGAGCTTCTCTTTCCGCTACGGTAAGCTTTTTGCCCGCTTCGGTAACAAACATTATAACGTCTGCTCCCTCGGAAGCGTTGCCTACGGATTTCATCATATATTCGCCCAAAAGCGTTTTGGGGCGGTGAAGACCGGGGGTATCGATAAATACTATCTGGTCCTCGTCTTCGGTAAGAATACCTGTAATATTATTACGGGTGGTCTGGGGTTTTGCGCTTACAATAGCTATTTTTTCTCCCAGCAAAGCGTTAAGCAGGGTGGATTTGCCTGCGTTGGGTTTGCCGGTTATCATTACAAATAAACTTCTGGTCATCTTTTAATATTTAACCTTTCAAGAATTTCTTTTTGTTTGTTTTCCATTTTGGTACGCTCGTCTTCGGTTTCGTGGTCATACCCCAGCAGATGTAAAGCGGAGTGGCAGCACAAGAAGCAAAGCTCCCGCTTTAAGGAATGTCCGTATTCTTCTGCCTGCGAAACAGCTTTTTCATAGGAAATAATTATATCTCCCAAAATAACGGTTATTTCGGGGGTATCAAAATCCATCATAGGGAAAGACAAAACGTCGGTCTCTTTATCAATGCCGCGGTATTCGCGATTAATATCCCGAATATATTCGTTATCGCATATAGTAAGGTTTACTTCAAACTTGTGCTTAGGGTACTGCTCCGAAACGGTCTCTTTTATAACCCGTTTCATCTGCCTTAAAGCGTATTCGCTTATGGGTGCTTCACATAGATTTTCTGTATATACTTTAAGCATTTGGCTTTCTCCTGAACGTTTTTGTTTCGCCCTTAACGGGTTCTTTTCTGTTTTTTTCGTATGCCAGTATTATCTTTTGTACCAGAGGATGACGGACCACGTCCTTGTGGGTGAATTTGAAGATATCAATACCTTCGATATCATCAAGTATTTCAACCGCCTCCACCAGACCGCTTGCCTTTATAAAGGGGAGGTCTATCTGGGTAACGTCACCGGTTATAATAGCTTTCGAATTGTTGCCCAGACGTGTTAAAAACATTTTCATTTGCTCGGGAGTGGTGTTTTGCGCTTCGTCAAGGATAATAAACGCATCGTCAAGAGTTCGTCCGCGCATATATGCGAGAGGAGCAATTTCTATTACGTTTTTCTCCAGATGCTTGTTAAAACTTTCGCCACCCAGCATTTCTCCCAAAGCATCGTACAAGGAACGGAGATAAGGGTCTATCTTGCTCTGAAGGTCACCGGGCAGAAATCCCAGCTTTTCTCCTGCTTCGACAGCGGGGCGGGTGAGTATTATGCGGGATATCTGCTTTTGCTTAAGTGCGGTAACAGCCATTGCAACGGCAAGGAATGTTTTTCCTGTTCCTGCGGGACCGATACCGAAAACAATAGTGTTTTTCTTTATGCTGTCAACATATTTTTGCTGTCCCACCGTTTTTGCTTTAATGGGCTTACCCTTATTGGTAAGGCAAATACAATCGGAATATATGGCGGAAAGCTCGGACTGCCTGTCCTCACGCACCATAGAAATGATATAGTTTATAGTGTTTTCGTCGATCGTATCCGAAACGGCACTGACCTTGCTTAATTGGGTTATACATTCGCATGCCTGGTTAACGTCCGCGGCGCTGTTGCCGGATACTCTTACACCGCCTTCACGGCTGGAAACGGTCACACCGAACTCGTTTTCTATCTTTTCCGTGTTGCTGTCCAAGGTTCCGAACAATTTAAGAACAAAATCAATGCTCAGTTCGCTTAAAATCTTTTCAAACATATACATCACCTCAATTTATATAATACCACAGTTTTTGTATTTTGTACATAGTTTTTTAATAATGTCATTGACTAAAACGGCAAAAAGTGGTATACTTTACGTAATAATTTTTTAGGAGGATTAATCCAATGCGCAAAATCACAGCCTTGCTTTTGGCACTTCTTACTTTGTGCGTTCTTTTGGTATCTTGTAACGATACCGTGTCTGATAATTCCAAATCAGATGTATCTGCCGGTGAAAATGAAGAGCTCTTTTCCAATCTTCCCGCAGAAAAATATAACACTACATTCACTATTTACGTAGAGGGCGATTATCTTGACAGATATAAGTCTATTGAGATACTTCCCAACGAAAACGGACCCAGCATTATTGCTGAATCTGTTCTTGAGCGTAACGCACGTGTTGAGCAGCATTTCGGTATCGAGATCTTAGAGATCCGTACTGCAGATTCTGCAGAAATGGTTACCAACGTTCAGTCCGAAATTGCTACCGGTACTAAAACCTACGATGCGGTAATGGCATATATGCCCAACGCAGGCACTCTTGCTGCAGGCGGTGCTCTGCACGATCTCGCTGAGTTTGAGAATCTTCATCTTGATAGAGATTATTGGGATACCACCGCTGTTGAAAGCCTCTCCGTTGGCGGAAAGAGCTTCTTTGTTGTAGGTGATATGAACCTGCTTGCGTATGATTGCACCCACTGTATAGTTTTCAATAAGGATGTTGTTGCGGATAATAATCTTGATAACCCTTATGATCTTGTTTATGACGGCGAATGGACCATGGATAAGCTTCTTTCCATGGCGAAGGTAGTTTCCTATGAAAACGGCGACGGCAAGACCGATCTTGACGATACATGGGGATTCCTTATCAATAACAACTATGCTACCTCTCTTTACTTCGGTGCAGGCGAGACTCTCACAAGCAAGAATACCGATGACCTGCCTATAATCTCTGTTAACGGTGAAAGAGCTATTACCGTGTTCAACAAGATTTTTGATATTTGTAACAGCGATAAAATTGCGCTTATCGAAGATTACGTTGGTACATATGATGATGTGTACACCAAGGCTAGCGAATCTGTCGCTTCCAAAAAGGCACTCTTCCGTTCCATGGCAGTCGTTGATATTCAGGAGCTCGGTAACTACGAATGCAACTTCGGTATCATTCCCACTCCTAAATTTGATGAAGCACAGGACGAGTATTATTCATACGTTTCTGTTATTTACGCTTCCAGTGCAATAATTCCCATCTCCGCAAAGGATGCGGAAATGAGCGCTGTAATTCTTGACGCTATGTGTCAGGCTTCTACCGATACCGTTAAGACCAGCTACTATGACACTATGCTTAAGTACAGAAAGCTTCAGGATGACGACGGCGTTGCTATGCTCGATATCATCTTTAATAACCGTGTGTTTGATCTTGCCGCAGTATATAACTGGGGTGCTACCAACATGTGGGATGCAAACGCACTTACCACCTTTATGAACACTGTTGCGTTCAGCGGATCCAATACCTTCTCCTCAGCATTTGAATCTATTTCCGGAACCACCCAGAGCGCTATCGATGAATTTGTAAACGGTTTGAAATAAAATTATATAATCCAAAGTGCGCGCTTCGGCACGCACTTTGTTGTAATCGGAGTGTTTTTATGGCTGATAAATATACTATTTCTTCACTTTTTAAGTTTATAAAAAAGAGTACAGGCCCTTTTCACGCTGTGGACGAGGTTAAGAATATACTCACGGAAAACGGATATACCGAACTGTGGGAATCTTCCGAATGGAAGTTGGAAGCAGGCAGGGAATATTTTGTTACCCGCAATCTGTCTTCTGTAATCGCTTTCAGAATTCCCGCAGAAGGCTTTAATGGCTTTATGATGACCGCAAGCCACAGCGACTCCCCCTCGTTTAAGATAAAAGAGCAGGCGGAAATGAATTCAAAGCCTTATGTTCGCCTTAATACCGAGCGTTACGGCGGTATGCTGTGCGCTACCTGGATGGATAGACCTTTGCACATTGCGGGAAAAATAATGGTTAAGGAAGACGACCGTATTCGTTCTTTATTGTATTCTTCCGAAGAGCCTATGGTGCTCATTCCCAACGTGGCAATACATATGAACCGCGCCGCAAACACAGGCTTTGAATATAAGGCAAACGTGGATATGGTTCCCTTGTGGGGCAGCGGCGATTGCGATACTTTGCGCAAAAAGATAGCAGAAGAATTGAATATATCTGCCGAAGATATCATCAGCACGGATCTGTTCCTTATCAATAACGATAACGGCGTTCAGTGGGGTGCAAACGGCGAATTTATTTCCTGCCCCAGACTGGATGATCTCGAGTGCGTATATGCTTCTTTGCAGGGCTTTTTGGCGGCAAACGAAGCGGATACCGTTCCCGTTCTTGCTGTTTTGGATAACGAAGAGGTAGGCAGCACCACAAAGCAGGGTGCGGATTCCACATTCCTTGATGACGTAGTTTCCCGTATCTGCGAATCCTTTGGGTTTACTCAGGGCAAAAAGCTTTCTCTTTTGGCAAACAGCTTTTTAGTTTCGGCGGACAACGCTCATGCGGTGCATCCCAACCATCCCGAATATTCCGATCCCACTTCCAAGGTATATATTAACGGCGGTGTGGTTATAAAATATAATGCCAACCAAAAATACACAACGGATTCCGTCTCCGATGCTCTGTTTACTCGTATATGTACGGAAGCGGGTGTGCCCGTTCAGCGCTATACAAACCGCGCCGATATGATGGGCGGTTCTACCTTGGGCAATATTGCCGCAACACACGTTTCGGTAAATACTGTGGATATCGGTATCGCCCAGCTCGCAATGCATTCTTCTTTTGAAACTGCAGGAAGTGAAGATATTACCCATATGATAAACGCTCTTACCGCCTTTTATTCCGCCCGTATCCGCCGTCTCGGGGATGGGGAGTATGTGGTTAAATAACCTATGAAAGCAAAATATTTCCTTATGTCGGAATCAAATCCGGATATCGACAGTATTAATATTTGTGCCGATATTCTGTGTGGCGGCGGAATAGCTGTTTTCCCCACAGAAACGGTATACGGCGTGGGTGCAAACGTTTTTGACGAAAAGGCAATAGAACGTCTGTATACAGCAAAATGCCGTCCCAAGGAAAAGGCACTTTTGTGCCATCTTCATACGGTTGAGCAGGCAAACGAAATAGGATATCTTGACGATACTGCAAAAGCTCTAATAAAAGCATTTACACCCGGTCCTCTTACGGTTATCGTTAAAAAGAAGCCTCGTATCGGTGATAACGTAACCTCGGGTATGGATACGGTGGGATTGCGCTTCCCTTCAAACAACGTGTTTTTGGCACTTGCAAAAAAGTGCGGATTTCCTATTGCGGCAACGAGTGCGAATGTTTCCGGTGAAGCAAGCCCTGCGGAAGCAGAATCAGTAATGCGCTCTTTGGGTGACAGAGTAGATGCGATTATAGATTCGGGATTAACCCCCGTGGGAGTTCCGTCTACAATTATTTCTCTGGCAGGGAATAAGCCTGTTATTTTGCGTCAGGGCGCCGTAACGGAAAAGATGATCAAAGAGGTGATAGGGGAATGGTAATAGGTCTTTGCGGACGAATGGGAACGGGAAAATCCGAAGCTTTAAGGATATTTTCTTCACTCGGCTTGAACGTTATCGATTGTGATGACGTTTCCCGTCTAGTTTGCCTTCCCGATGAACAGTGCTTTGAAGAGCTGGTTTCGGTGTTCGGTACCGGTATTGTGGCTGAAGACGGTTCCCTTAACAGAAGCGCTCTCGCAAAAATATGCTTTACTTCAGCGGAGTACACAAAAATCTTAAATGAGATCACCCATAAACACATATTGAATTACGTACGCCGTTGGATAAAGCAAAGCAAAGGTAACTGCGTTGTGGCGGCGCCTCTGCTTTTTGAAAGCGGTTTTGATAAAGAGTGTGATATTACCTTGGCGCTAACCGCACCTTTTAAAATTTTGCTTGAACGTATGAACGGCAGATTCACCGAAAAAGATTTCCGCGATCGTTTGAGCCGCCAGTACGGTGATGATTTTCTTAAAGCAAACTGTGATTACGTTATAGAAAATTCGGGAACAGTAAAGGAACTTTCCCAAAAGATCACATTGTTTATCCAGTGCGTGGGGGCGTAATATGCGTAAAATTTTGATTATATTATGTATTGCCACCCTGCTTCTCGCTTCCTGCGGACCTACTCTTGAAGAGCAGTATCCCAGAAAATACGAAAGCTTCGTAACCGCTGCCTCGATAGAATTCGGCGTACCGGAGGACATTATATATGCGGTAATAAAATGCGAAAGCGATTTTCGTCCGGAAGCGGTTTCGCCGGTAGGGGCTTGCGGCTTGATGCAGTTAATGCCCGTAACCTATGAATGGCTTATAACCTATAAAATGAAGGAAGAATGTATTGCGGAAAATATATTCGACCCCGAATCAAATATCCGAACCGGTGCTTGTATGCTTAAATATCTGTACGGAATCTTTTCGAATTGGGAAACCGTATTTGCCGCATACAACGCAGGGCAGGGAACAGTGGGCGGTTGGCTCGCTGACGAACGCTACAGCGATGATGGCGTTACTTTAAAGGAAATACCTTATGGGGAAACAAAACAGTTCGTAAACCGTATAAAAACGGCACGCGGCTATTATATTCAATTATACTATACGGAGGAAAGTAAAAATGGATAAAGAACTCTCTAAAAAACTCTTATACAAGCCCTTAAATGTTTTTCTTAACGAAGACGTAAAGCAAAACGCAGATGAGTACTGCAAAGGCTACCGCGAATTTATCGATAGTGCAAAAACAGAACGTGAAGCGGTTGATTACGCTGTTATGCAGGCAGAAAAGAACGGATTTGTTGCGTATGACCGCAAGGCAAGCTACAAGCCCGGCGACAGAGTATATTATGTTAACCGCAAAAAAGGAATATATCTTGCGGTTATCGGAAAAGAAAAGACAGAGACCGGTGTACGTATGATAATTGCTCATACAGATTGTCCCCGTCTTGACCTTAAGCAAAAGCCTCTTTACGAGGAAGCAAATCTCGCGCTTCTTAAGACCCATTATTACGGCGGTATCAAAAAATATCAGTGGACAGCTATTCCTCTTTCTCTTCACGGCGTTATCTACCGTGCTGACGGAAGCGAGGTTAAGATATGTATCGGCGAGGATGAAAGCGAACCCGTATTCTACATAACCGACCTTATGCCCCATATTGCAAAGGACCAGTATGCAAAAACACTTGCGGAAGGCATTACGGGTGAGGGACTTAATCTCGTAGCCGCAAGCGCACCTTACGACGAAGAAGACGGCGTAAAGCTTAATCTTTTGAATATACTTAACGAAAAATACGGTATTACCGAGCGTGACCTTATTACCGCAGAGCTTATTGCTACTCCCGCAACCCGCTCCCGTGAAGTTGGTCTTGACCGCAGCATGATAATGGCTTACGGACACGATGACCGTATATGCGCTTATCCCGCTTATACCGCACTTTTTGATCTGGATATACCCGAGCATACCTGCATTGCCGCTTTTGCGGATAAAGAGGAAATAGGCTCCGAGGGCGTAACCGGTTTGCGCTCCGATTTCCTTCCTCACTTCCTTATGGATCTTTGTGCAAACGATAACAGCGATTATATTGCTTGCTGTGCAAACTCCATCTGCCTCTCTTCCGATGTTGGCGGCGCATACGACCCCAATTTCGGCGGTGCGTATGACCCCAAGAACTCTGCATATATCAATAACGGTCCCGTTATCGTTAAATACACCGGCTCCCGCGGTAAAGGCGGATGTTCCGATGCTTCCGCAGAAGTTGTTTCCCGCATAGCTTTAATGTTTGATAAAGCAGGCGTTATCTGGCAGTGCGGCGAATACGGCAAGGTGGATCAGGGCGGAGCAGGCACTGTTGCTACCGAGGTTGCCGCTTTGAATATCGACGTTGTGGACTGCGGTGTACCCATTCTTTCCATGCATTCCACCGGCGAGCTTGCCTCCAAAGGCGATATCTATATGATGTATAAAGCCGATAAAGCCTTCTACGCATCTTAATTACGCAAACTATGCAAGTCTGACTTGATGCTACAAAAAAACAGAAGGTATTATAATGAAAAAAATAATTGTACTATTAATTTCAACGGTGCTGCTCTTATCGCTGCTCGTCGGTTGCGATATAGGGGCTGATAAACCAAATCCCGCATCGGATTTTGAGTATGAAATAAGTGAGTCGAAAACAGGCGTAATTATTTACAAATACATCGGTACTTCCGAAAACGTAGTTATCCCTGCGGAGATAGAAGGACTGCCGGTTCGCGCTCTCAGCGCTGGTTTATCAGAAGACGGTTCATTGGAAAGCGGAGTTTTTGAGGGAAGCAATATTAAATCGATAGTTTTCCCCAACACTGTTTTTTCTATCGGTTACAACACTTGTAAGGACTGCACAGCGCTTACAAGCGTAACCTTTGCTGAAAATTCTGAGTTAACTCAAATCGCCATCAGCGCTTTTGAAGGCTGTACCGCTTTGAAAGAGATTGCGTTGCCTAATACGGTGACTAAAATCCAGGCGCGTGCATTTTACGGTTGCTCAGCACTTACGGAAGTGGATCTTCCCGACGAATTGCTTAAAATCGGCGGAAACGCATTTTCTGAATGCACCGCTTTGAAAAAGATCACCATTCCCGCAAAATTGGATCTGTATTTTATAAATACGGGTGATTCACCCCTTACTTTGGTTCCTTCTCTTGAGCAGATAGTATTTGAGGAAGGCAGAGAAGAGGTTCGCGGATATGCGTTGGTTAACGGCAGTCTTGATATTAAAATAACGGTACCCGGAAGCGTTAAAAAATTCTCGTCATATCTGTTTCTGGTAGGGAGAGATTCAAAGACCGAGATAGCATTTATGGGAGATGCACCCGAAATAGTGGAAGAAGGAAATGGAAACTTTGGTGTGTCCGTTATTTATTACGATTCCGAGACTTCCGGCTGGGATACCTTCGCTTGGAAGGACCTCTATGAAATGAAGCCTATAGAAGATTAATCTACTAACGATTGACTTCGGTTATATGAAACAAAACACCGCCGGGAATTTTTCCGGCGGTGTTTAAATTGCCTTTAAAAGTTACGTTTTTAAAAACAACGCCCGAATTAACTTCGGGCGTTTGTTTGTTGTATTGATTAAGCTGCGGGCTTGGTGGGGTCACCGAACATATTGTAATACTGGTTGGTGATTTCCTTGATCACGTACTCGTAAGCGGTAATGTCAACGGGAACGTAGGTTTCGCTGGTAATATTACCTTCTTCGTCGGATTCGGTTTCCTTGGTCATAAGACCCAGTTCAAAGCGAACTTCGTCTTCTGTCATAGCCTCTTCGCCGTCATACTTTTCGGAAGCTGCAACAACCTCTGCGATAAAATCTTCGAGGGCGATTTCAAGTTCTTCGTTGCACTCAGCTATAATAACTGCGAAATAATCGGTCATCATAGTAGTGATAAGAGTATTAACGGAGGTGCTTATTGTAGCGGAAAGGTCGGAGTTAAGTGCTTCTTCGAGTTCTGCTTCGAATTCATCAGAAGTGATAGCAGCCTCGTATTCAGCGGTATAATTGTCAGTCTGCAGATAAAGCTTAACAGCAGCATCAACCTTGGACTGAACAGTCTGGTTAAACTTGGACATAATAAATTCATCTATCTTATCTGCATATTCGTTTTGCAGGGTAAGATTTATAAAGTCCTCGGTCAAAAGCTTTACCAAGCGTTCTTCAACAGCTGCCTTAAGCTTTTCTTCATCATCATACAAGGGAGTAAGTTCTTCGGTTATTATTTTTCTGTGCTTTACTTCAAGGTCATTTTTAACCTGAGTGAAGAGAGAATCGTTGATCTCTTTTTCAGCTTCAGCGTAAAGCTTTTTGCCTTCTGCGGTTTCAAGACCGTATCTTGCGGAAATAGTGTTGGAGTAATTGTTCTGAATTCTGGAAGCGTATGTGTTCTGCAGATTTGCACGGAGAGTATCTTCGATACCTGCTTCAGCTTCTGCATAAAGTGCTTCGAGATCAAGTTCAAGTGCCTTACCGTTTACTATATCGTAATAGTACTTAGAAGAAATCTTGTTGATGATATCGATATAATTGGGAGAAGCAACGATAATTTCTTCCTTTGTCTTCTTGCCGTCTTCGTCTTCTACTTCAATTTCCCAAGTGAATTCATTGGGCTGGAGAGTAAAGCCGATATCAACAGCAACTTTAGCGTTAAGGTTCTGGAGCTTAGCCTTTTCCCATTTGTCTGCATCATCACCTGCAAGGGTGTAGGTAAGGAAACGGTTGCCGGAATATTCGGGGTCGATAATATAATCTTCGTTTCTGCGTTCTACCTGACCGTCATCATTAAGGAGGTAGTGTTCGCCTTCAACACCGTATGCAAAGATATTTGCAAGCTCGGGGTTGGTGTAGATAGCCGCAACAAGTTCCATTGCTGCCTTAAGCTCGTTAGCGGTACAGAAGGAGCTGAATGCGAAGATACCGTTTATACAGTTATCATTGGTAGCAACAGGATTGCTGTATACGGTGTATTCGTATTCTCTGCCGGTTTCAGCCTCAAGCTTTGCGATAGTTTCTTCGTTACCGGAAATGAACTGAACTGCAACTCTGTCATCCTCGTCGGCTTCACGGAGATAACCCATGGAGTTAAACATCTGGATAACGGAATAATAGGAAGCAAGCTCGTTGCTTTCGAAGGAAGAATAAACGTATTTATCCTTTACATAAGCAGGGGAGAGAGAGCTGAATATGTAGTCAACAGAGGTAGGATCCGCAGTGTTGGAAAGGGGAATGACATCGGGATTCTGTTCTGCGATAACAGAAAGATAATCCTGAAGGTCATCCAGAGATTTCATAGTCTGGTAATCAACGCCGTGCTGGTCAAGAAGTTCTTTGTCAAACACCATATAGGAATATTCGCCGATAATGGTGTTAAGAGGAACGCCGTAAGTCTTTTTGTCTATAACAGCAGCAGAAAGAATTGTGGGGTGGATATAGTCTTTAAGTATTTTGCATTCGCTGTTGAGAATTTCATTGATAGCGGAAAGCTTGCCATCGGTTGCGAGTTCGTAATACTTATCGTAGTCATTGATAAGGAAGATATCGAATCTGGGTTCCTCTCTTACGTATTCGCCGCCATCCATAAGCAGATCAAGGTAATCATCGCCGGTGAAAACGTCAACAGAAACTTCCTCGGAAGATTCGTTCTTGTTCTTATCTTTGTCTTTATCTTTGTTGTTTTTCTTTTCTTCTTCTTTTTTAAGCTTGTACTCTTCCATTTCAGCATATTTTGCTTCAATGACGTCGTAATACTCGTCTTCGGTATAAGCGTGTATTTCAACACAGCTGCCCAGACGGTAGAACAATATACGGTTAAGGGCAAGTTCCACTTTCTTTATAGCCTCTTCGGTAGTGGTATCTCCCTTAATCATATGAAGAGTATAAACGGTTACCTCTGTCTCTGTAGGGGGAACTTCTTTGCTACAAGAAGCCAGGACGGGTAAGAGCATGAGTACGATCAGCAATAATGCTGCAACGCGATTTTTCATTACGGTACCTCCAAGTATCTAATCATATGAATTATACACTATTGCGTTGCCGGTGTCAAGGTAAATTTCCATTGAAAATATTAATATTTATTAAACATATATTGAAATGCACAAAAAGAGATAGTATAATTATTACAAAATGACTAATCGGGAGTGTTGGTTATGAATAATATGAATTTCAGAAGGGTGTTTCGCGACCTTCCTCAAATAGAAACGGACAGACTTACCCTCAAAAAGATATCGGTTTCGGATGCGGAGGATATGTATTCATATGCTTCCTTGAATTCGGTTACCAGATTTTTGCTTTGGTCTCCCCATCTTAATATTGACGATACACGGGGATATATAGAATTTCTGAACAGACAGTACAAAAAAGGGATGTATGCGGATTGGGGCGTTTTTCTGAAAAGTGAAGGCAGGCTTATCGGCACCACCGGTTTTGCAGATTTTGATTTTGGAAACAACACCGGTGAGGTAGGTTACGTCCTTAATCCCGCATATCAGGGAAACGGATATATGAGCGAAGCTGTTTTAGCCGTTCTTTCCGTCGCCTTTGACAGAATAGGACTGGAAAAAGTGAACCTTCGTATAATGGAAGAGAATAAACCGTCAATGCGCCTTGCCGGACGTTTGGGATTTGATTTTATTAAGGTAGGTGAAGAGCCTCTTAACGTAAAGGGAGAGGACAGAATTATCCATTATTATTCTCTTACAAAAGAAAAATGGGAAAAAATTAAAAAATAAATTTTTTGTTTGCAATAAAACCGGCGATTTCCGCGTTAATGTTATGAAAGGAGGATTACAGATGATATTGAGCAGCTTGTCGACGGCTCGTAAAATCGTTCACACCGATAATGGTGAACTGGCGGAATTAATTTCTTCGGTTGCCGCCGGAGATATTCAAAGTCTGGGTGAACTGTATAAATTAACTTCTGTAAGTATATACTCCTTTGCGCTGTCAATTTTGAAAAACAGTCACGATGCGGAAGACGTTATGCACGATGTGTACCTTACCGTTTCCGCTTCTGCGGTAAGCTACGAGGATAAAGGAAAACCGTTAGCTTGGATGCTCACCATAACAAAAAATCACTGTCTTATGAAGCTTAGAAACAGAGCGAAGAACGCTGATTATTGCCCGGAAAATTGGGAAGATACTCTTGCGAAGGCAACGGGACTTTCCGTTGAGGATACAGTGGTTGTACGCACTTGTATGGAAAAGCTTTCGGATGAGGAATTGCGTATCGTTACTCTCCACGCGGTTTCGGGGTTCAAGCACAGAGAAATAGCGGAGCTCCTCTCCTTGCCGCTTCCCACTGTTTTATCAAAGTACAGCCGCGCAATACGAAAATTAAGAAAGATACTTGCTGACGGAGGAACGGAATGAAACAAACAGAAAACAAAATTAAAAATGCTTTTACAGCTATCACCCCCGATATTCTCGAAACCGTTGTTTCTGACAGCGTAAGCGGGAAAGGAACGGCGATGCTCGTGAAACAAAAAAGAAGATTACCCATAGCTATCGTTGCCGCCGCGGCAGCATTCGTTATGCTGTTCGGTGTTTTTGCAGGCGTGCTGGCATATATGGGGAACAACGCTGTTGCCAGCGTGGTATCCATTGATGTTAACCCCAGTATTGAAATTAAATTAAACAGAAAAGACGTTGTGGTAGATATAAAGGCGCTGAATGAGGACGGTCAAAAAATCATTGGCAATATGGACCTTACGGGAACAAAGATAGAGGTTGCTCTCAATGCCCTTATCGGATCTATGATAACCGGCGGATATATTGATGAACTGGCAAATTCGGTGCTGGTAAGCGTTGATAACGGAAATGCGGATAAAAATGCCGCCTTGCGTGAAAAGCTTAATGCTATTATCAGCGGTCTTATAACCACCGAGAATGCAGAGGGTGCGGTTATCGCTTTGCAGATAGATAAAAACGATACCGATTCCGCATATCTTGCAGATAAACTGGGCATTTCCTTGGGCAAAGCACAGCTTATCCTTTCTCTCTGCGCAAATAACGCAAAATACGATCCCGAATCTCTGGCTAAACTGGGAATAAATGAGCTGTCCCTGCTGTTGCAAGAGATAGGCGCAGAACTTAAGGGAGAATTTGTAGGTTCTGCCAGCGATAAGGCGTATATAGGTGTTGAAAAATCCAAAGCTGCCGCCCTTGAGTATGCAAAGGTTACCGAAGATATGGTATACGGAAGCATAAAGGTAGAGTTCGAACACGATGACGGTATGATGATTTATGAGGTTGAATTTGTTGTCGAAGGTGTTAGATACGAGATAGAAGTAAATGCCGTAAACGGCAACATCATCTCCTGTGAAAAGAAGAACAGAGATGTTTTGATCGGTGGCGCTGTAGGAGAATACGTTTCGGCAAAAGAGGTCGAGGATATTATATCCGCATACTGCCCAGAAAGACAGGAGTGGAACGGTTTGAATATAAGTTCCAATACGATGACGGCGTGCTCATATGCGAAGCCGAGGTTTCTTATAAGGGTATCGAATACGAATTCGAGGTTAACGCAAAGACGCGCGAAGTTCTCTCCGTGGAATCGGACAGATATTATCATTATGAAGATAATTCAAGCGGTAATTCCGAAGAAAACGGACTTATTACAAAAGAACAAGCACTTAAAAAGGTGCTCGACCGTGCGGGACTTGCGGAAGATGATATTTCCCGTTTGAATATTGAGCTTGATCACGATGATAACGTATGGAAATACGAGATAGAATTCATTTCCGGCAAATACGAATACGAAGCCGAGGTGAATGCAGATACCGGCGAGATAATATGCTATGAGCGGGACACCGATGATTAAGTTAATATGAAAAATAAAAGACTGTGGTAAAACACAGTCTTTTGTGTTAATATGATATCGGATATTCTCTTCTTGCAATATGGAAAAATTTTGCTGTTTAATGTCACGTTTTAACAAAATCTTCGGTTATATAGTATGAAACCGGAAAGTGAGGTGTTTATATGATCCTGTTTTTGAATTTAGCAGACCCTTGCGATATTGCCATTACGGAAATCGCTTCGGGAAACAAAAAAGCACTTGAACGTGTTTATAATGAATACGGGCGTATGATACTTTCCGTTGCATACCAGATAACGGGAGATTTTGGGGAAGCAGAAGACGTGCTGCAGGATACGATGATACGGATCCTCCGCCTTTCACATACCTATAAAAAGGGAACAAACCCTAAAGCGTGAGTATTGAAGGTAACAAGAAACAGCGCTGTAGACAAGGTCAAAGAAAAAAAGCACACTTTATCTTTGGAAGAAATTTCGGAAAAAGAAAAAGCTCAAAGTGCTTTTGAGCCCCAAACGCTTCAACAAATTATGCTTCGGGATGCGCTGAACACTCTTTCCGATGAAGAAAAGCTGATAGTAAAGCTTCGTATTTACGCAGGTCTTTCTCATTCGGAGATAGCAAACGTAATCGAAAAGAACACGGTATTGGTGCGCAAAAAATATCAGCGTGCGTTGGAAAAGCTTAAAAACTACTGTGAAGGAGGACGGTAAAATGAAAGCTACAGACATTGAAAAAGCATTAAAAGAATATTATACCGCAGAAGCCGAAAGCTTTGCGATGCCGAAAGACGATATCCTTGCCGGCGTTTCGGAAAAAGATATGATCAAAGCTTTGCCAAAAAGAAAACGTATTTTTAATTATAAATACGTTGCGGCATTAGCTGCTTGCCTTATACTGTTTCTTGCGATAGGCGCAGTTATATATAAACTACGCGGCAAAGAAGACACATTGCGCTTTTCAAACGAGATTGTCTGCTTTGAAGGATTGCAGGATTGGTATGCTCCGGGCGAGTTTGCTGCGAAAGGACTGGGACTCAGCGGTAATGCCGATCTTACGATAGCACAAAAGCAAAGCGCAGTCAGATTAATGTCGGCAACAGAAAAAAACACGTATAGCTTTCCTGAGTGGGTATACGCCGCATATCAATTAAACGACAGATACATCCAGCTTACATGTAAATGGCCCGAATACAAGGATGTCATAGCGGAAATGGGGCATAACATAATTTACGATATCCAAACATGCGAAATTTTCAGTCTTGGTAACCGAATAATTGAACTTGATTCCAAAAATGTTTTGGGCCACGGTATCACTTGCTTCGATATTAATCTCGTAGAGCTTGGCGCAAGCAACGAATGGTGTACCGTGGAAGTTGCGGGAAAGTTATATAAGGCAAATTTGGAAACAGGCGGAATTAAGGAGCTTCCTTCGGGAAATATCTTTAAAATATCTGCAGATTATAAGAATATCGCCACATATAAAGCTACAGATAAAGGATATCGAATCTTTGTTTACAATACCGACGTAAGGACAAAAACGGAGATAACGTCCCCTACCGATGAATATTGTGCGGGTAAAAACGGCGTTTTTTCACCTGACGGCAGATATTATTTGCATGCATACTATTTCGGAAGCGTTGCCGCGAGTATGAACGGCACAGCAACTCGTTGGAAAATTTACGATCTGATGACGGGAAACAGCTTTTTCGTTTCGGGAACATTTAAAAAGTTCACCGCAAGAGAAGATGCCGCTATATTTCAAACAGCTTTTAATAGTGAAACCGACTACAGCGAATCTGTTGTCATTCGTCTGTCCGACTGCGCTGATGTAACCGAAAACTATGAATTCACACAGCAGGATCTTTTTGAGGTAACTCGCGATAGTCACAAATCGGTGTACTCCTTGTACGTTTCACCTTTGTTTGGCATAGGAGAAAAAATGCTTCTTGCCGAAAATGTTACGGATTATCAGGAGTGGTGCGGCTATTATTATATCTACGTGCGTGGAAGTGATAAGGTTATCGTATATTCGCTGGCGAACAATTATATGTTCACCCAGAGAATTGAAAATATAGACTCTGTTGATACTGAAAATGCCCTCGTTTCTGTATCTGTACTGCAACAAGGAAAACAATGCGTTATATTTTCATATAAATTAAATCTTTCAATTCCGCCGGACAATGAAAGTCAATCTTCGCAGTCGCCCGAAACAAGCATCGACAAAAAAGACTATATTACAGCGTTGGCGGCGAGAGACGCGGCTATTGCGTATCTGCGAACAGAGCAGGGGCTTGATATAAAAGTACAAAGCGTGTCCCATAAATTCGATAGCGAAAAAATGGTCTACTTGGTAACGTTGAAAACCGAAGACAACGAATACAGAGTAAAGGTAAACGCTATTGACAGCACGATTTTAGGTTGGGAAAGCGAAAAAATCCCCGAAACAAGTAAGCCGGAAACGAATATCCCCGAAATTAAAGGCGATGTGGAATTTCTTGATATTCCTTTTGAAGTAAACGTTATCACCGTTCCTGTGTTGGACCCTCTTTATGCAGCGGGACAGTGGCCGTGGGACGGAGGCATAGTACTATCGCCGGAAGAATTGCTTATAGGTGAACATGTAAAAGAGTTTTGGAAACCCGATAAAGGCGATCCTTCCTACAACGAGTGGATAAAAAAGTATACCGACGCATGGTTTGAAGATAACTGGCTGATTGTTTTACACGGTGTCGAAAAGGAAATCAACCTGAAGCATATAGGATTCCATTTTGAAGACGGAAAACAACCCAAAATGCTTTTTATATACGATGAAGGAGATCCGAACTTCGATTGGGATCTTACCTATGGTTCCAAAGCGTTTATAGAGATATCAAAGAAGGATATTCCTTATGATATAGGTGAAAGATATACCGTAAAAGACGAGGACGGAAATGAAATTATCCATAATGTCTTCTTCGTTAGAGCAATGGAAACGAAAGAAGCCGAATCTAACGGTTATAAGCTTTCCAAAGAGCCTTCACTTAAAGGCAAGCTGGAAAATATAGAATTAGATTACAGTGTGGAAGTTGTAAAAATGCCTCTTGTGTATGAAAACCACGGTATCGCAGGGAATTTTAATAACGGATTCTTTATTACCGATCCGGAACGGCTGGTTTTCGATGACTATCATAATATGTGCTACGACACAGAAAACTATGAAAAGTTTATAACGAAATACACAGATGAATGGTTTGAAGATAATTATCTCATAAAGTTTATATCATACGTACCTACCTTTGATTGCAAGGGTACGGGAGTATATACTGTTGGAGAAGACGATCATCCCCAAACGTTATATTTTGTTTGGGATATGGATAAAGACAGAGATAAGCAAGAGAAGTATTGGATGACACATTACTATATGTTTATAGAAATCCCGAAAGAAAACATAGAATACGATCTTTCGGAATTTGATTTCCAAGCTGTCAGTATGGTGAAAAATTTGGATTATACCTGCTAAAACAACCTAAACAAAAATCCGACAGAGTTTTCTGTCGGATTTGTTTTTGGTCGTTTAATTCAGAAATTAAGCTCTTTCAACCTTGCCGGAACGAAGGCAGCGGGAGCATACGGAAACGGTAGTATTGCTGCCGTTTACAACAGCCTTAACCTTTCTTATGTTGGGCTTCCAAACTCTGTTGGTCTTTCTGTTGGAATGGGAAACGTTGTGACCGAAAGTAACGCTCTTTCCACATACGGAACACTTTGCCATCTATTACACCTCCAAATCAAATGCTATAAAAATTCGAACACCTTATAATACTATAAAATTCTTTGTTTGTCAACTGTTTTTTTCGCTTTTTATCAAATCTTTGCTAATCTTCGTTACGTCGCCTGCGCCCATAACGATAACAATATCGCCTTTGCGCACTTCTTTTTGCAAATATTCCTCAATTTCCGCAAAGGTAGGGAAGTATACCGAGCCGGAAACCTTTTCGGCAAGATTCTTTGAAGAGATACCGAAAACATCCTTTTCTCTGGATGCGGAAAAGATCTCTGCAAATACGGTAATATCGGAGTTTTTAAAGGAGCTTGCGAAATCTTCAAACAGATCGTGTAATCTTGAATATGTGTGGGGCTGGAATACGGTGATCACACGGTCATATTCCATCATCTTTGCGGCAGAAAGAGTTGCTTTAATTTCGTCAGGATGGTGGGCGTAATCATCAAACACGGGTGCGCCGTTAAGCGTGCCTTTAAGCTCAAAACGTCTGGAAACGCCTTTGAACATCTTTAAACCGGCAACAATATCGTTTGCTTCTATGCCGCTTAAATCCGCACATACGGCGGCACAGAGGGAATCCGCCACATTGTGAACACCGGGAACGGATAAAGATATCTCGGCAAGCATTTTGCAGTTGTGCCAAATTTTATATCTTGCAAAGCCGTGATCAAACTCAAGGTCTGTAACGTAATAATCTGCTTCTTTGTTACCGGAAGGGGAGTAGGTAACTACTTTGGGCACGCATCCCTTAACCGCTTCCATGGTGTGCAGAGAATCCATATTTACAACGGCAATTCCGTCTTTTCCCGCATTGTTTATGAATTTGGAAAAAGATCTTTCCAAAGCCGCTATATCGGGGAAATAATCCGTGTGGTCCAGTTCAAGGTTAAGAACTGCGGCAATATGGGGATAAAAGGACAAAAACGAATCGGTATATTCACAAGCTTCGTAAATAAAGTTTTCGTCGGTTCCCAGTCTGAAGGTTCTTCCCAGCTCGGGCACTATTGCGCCTGCGAGAATGGTAGGGTCGGAATTTTTTGCTGTGGTAAAAATATCGCTCAGCATACCTGTGGTGGTGGATTTTCCGTGAGTCCCCGCCACCGCAATTGAATTTGCATATTTACTTCCCAATGCACCCAAAAGCTCTGCACGGGAGTAGCAGGGAATGTTTCTTGAGCGAAGCTCGATAATCTCAGGGTTATCCTCGTGTACTGCGGCGGTAACTATTGCCGCTGTTACGCCGTCAAAATGTTCTTTTTCCGTTTGGTGGTATACGGGTATACCAAGCTCTTTAAGATGGTCTGTAGCAGGGGAGGAGCAACAGTCGTAACCGCTTACTTTATATCCTTTTCTGTGCAGTATCTCTGCCAGAGAGGACATAGAAATTCCGCCGATACCTACAAAATATATATTGCCGTTATGCGAGATATTATTTATATCCAAAAACAAGCACCTCTTAATAAAATTATCGTAATATTATAACATATGTTTTAAAAAAAATAAAGATGTTTTTTGATCCTTTTTCTATATAAGTATTGATTTTTTTGTAATTTTATTTATAATGTTTGTGCACAAAAATTCGAATCGAGGTGCAGCTGTGAAAAAAAGCAAATTCATTGTGGATTGCGCTATTCTGTGCTCGCTTACCGTAGTCTTGCAGATACTGTCCACTTTAATGACAAATTATCTACAGTTTTCTCTTACACTGGCTCTTATTCCGGTTGCCGTTGCTTGTATACACTACGGTGCAAAATGCGGCATAATTGTTTCTGCGGCAATGGGAATAACCCTTTTTGTTGAATGTGCCATAGGCTTTGATGTGGGCGGAGGAATAATGTTTGCTTTAAGCCCTGTAAAAACCTTTATAGGCTCTGCGTTAAGAGTTATACTTGCAGCTTGCTGTGTTGTTCTTGTGAGTGCGCTTACCGCAAAATTCAAGGAAAAAAAGTGGCGTTCTTTTCTGCTTTCGGCTTTGCTGCCCGTTTTCAATACCGGATTTTTCCTCATAGCGTTCATAACGCTGTTTAACCCTCTGTTGCATGAGTGGGCATCTGCTCAAAGCGCTACGGTTGTATCTTATATCTTTTTGGGACTTGTGGGTGTTAATTTTATTATAGAGGTTATTACCTGCGTTGCTTTGTGTCCCGCAGTCGTTTTTGCTCTTCAGAAAAACAGAAAATAAAAAATTATACCTGCTTTGCGTTTCATGCCAAAGCAGGTATTTTTTGTGATTTTAAATTAAAAGAATATTCCTTTTATAAATATTTCCAGACCGATAATTATCAGTATGATGCCACCAAGGTATCCTGCTTTTCCCGCAAGCTTTGTGCCCGCTCTTTTGCCGATAATAACACCTGCAAAACAGATGGCAAACGTCAGTATCGCGATTATAGCGGCACATAACAGCGCTTTTGTAAGGTCGTAATCGGAAATGGTAAACCCAACGGAAAGAGCGTCTATGGAAGTGGCTATGCCCTGAACGATCAAAGCGCCTATTCCCAGCTTTTTACATTCGCATCCGCCTTCTTCTTTACAGGTGGCGCTTTCGTATATCATCTTACCGCCGATAAAGCCCAGCAACACAAGAGCTATCCAGGGGATAAAGCTTTCAAACGCTGTGAAATACTGAACTACGGTGTGAACGCACAGCCAGCCGATAAGGGGCATTATTGCCTGAAAAACGGCAAAAGTTCCCGCAACGCCGCATATTTTCTTTTTTGACATACACGGCTCGTTGAGTCCGTTTGCCAGGGAAACCGAAAAAGCGTCCATAGCAAGACCTATTCCGAGTAAAATGCTGTTAAAGATAAGCGTGGGCATAATTACCTCTTAAAATGTTTATGATACCAAGATATAAAATCAGTGCCGCGAATATACCGCGGCACTTGAATTTTTAAAATGCTTCTTATTTGCTGAGTTCAGCGAAGTACTTGATAGTACGAACCATCTGGCTGGTGTAGCTGTTTTCGTTATCGTACCAAGAAACTACCTGTACCTGATAGGTATCATCGTCGATCTTGGAAACCATGGTCTGAGTTGCATCGAACAGAGAACCGTAGGTGATACCAACGATATCGCTGGAAACGAGCTGTTCTTCAGTGTAACCGAAGGATTCGTTGGAAGCAGCCTTCATAGCAGCGTTGATGCCTTCCTTGGTAACGTCCTTGCCCTTAACAACTGCAACGAGAAGGGTGGAAGAACCGGTAGGAACGGGAACTCTCTGAGCGGAGCCGATGAGCTTGCCGTTGAGTTCGGGGATAACAAGACCGATAGCCTTTGCAGCGCCGGTAGAGTTAGGAACGATGTTAACAGCTGCTGCACGAGCGCGGCGGAGGTCACCCTTTCTGTGAGGACCGTCGAGAACCATCTGGTCGCCGGTGAAAGCGTGGATGGTGGTCATGATACCGCTCTGGATGGGAGCGTAATCATTGAGAGCCTTAGCCATGGGAGCGAGGCAGTTGGTGGTGCAGGAAGCAGCGGAAATTACGTTGTCTTCTGCGGTAAGGGTGTTTTCGTTAACATTGTAAACGATGGTAGGAAGATCGTTTCCTGCGGGAGCAGAGATAACTACCTTCTTAGCGCCTGCGTTGATGTGAGCAGAAGCCTTAGCCTTGCTGGTGTAGAAACCGGTGCATTCGAGAACTACGTCAACCTTGAGCTTCTTCCAAGGACAGTTGTTAGCATCCTTTTCAGCGTAGATCTTGATGGTCTTACCGTCTACGGTGATGGTGCCTTCTTCGTCGTTAGCGGAAACTTCGTGGTTGTATCTGCCCTGTGCAGAGTCATACTTGATAAGATGAGCGAGCATAGAGGGGCTGGTAAGGTCGTTGATAGCAACTACCTGATAACCCTTTGCGCCGAACATCTGTCTGAATGCGAGACGACCGATACGGCCGAAACCATTGATTGCAACTTTTACTGCCATTTTAATTCCTCCAAAAAATGTTTATGAGTGTTAATTAATTTTTTAAACCGATTTATTTTATACCATATATTGAGAAAAAACAAGGGGTTTTTTGTAAATTTTGTGTTTTTTATAAAACTTTTATAAAAACACTTTGGTTTTTGGGTTATTTTACTATACCGAACAGGGTATAAGCGTTGTTTAAACAGATTTCCGCCATCTCCTCAAAGGAAATACCGTATATTTCCGCAAGCTTTTCAACGGTATGACGCATCTTAACGCTGTCATTTCGCTTGCCCCTTAAGGGTACGGGAGTAAGATACGGCGCATCCGTTTCACACATAACGCGGTCTATGGGAACCGCAGTCACTGCGTGGCGTAGTTTTTCCGCTGTCTTAAAGGTAACCGAACCGGAAAAGGAAATATACCAGCCCTTGCGAACCAGGTATTCAGCCATTTCGTAGCTGCCGGAAAAGCTGTGAAGCACGCCTTTTACGTTGGGGAATTTGTCTATTACCGCAAGCGTATCTCCGTGAGCTTCACGGTCGTGGATTACTACCGGCATATTCTTCTTTTCCGCAAACGCCATCTGTGCTTCAAACACCTTCATTTGTATGTCGCGGGGAGAAAAATCATAGTGGTAATCCAAGCCGATCTCGCCGATAGCCACAGCTTTTTTATCACTTGAAATTTTGTCCAGCTCGTTCAGCCAGTCTTCGCTTACTTCAGCCGCTTCGTGGGGATGAATACCCACGGCGGCATATACGTTTTCGTATTTGTGTGCCAAAGCGAGAGAAGCGTAGGAAGATGCTATATCGGAAGATGCGTTTAAAAATCCTTTAACGCCTTGTTCAAAGAGGGAAGAGATAAGTATATCCCTGTCCTCGTCAAACTGCTTATCATCGTAGTGAGCGTGGGAATCAAACATTATCTTACCTTACTTCCCACAGGAACGCTGTCGTCAATAAAGACAACCTTAACCTCATCTTCACCGGACGCAAGGATCATACCGTTGCTCTCTACACCGCGAAGAACTGCGGGACGGAGGTTGGAAACGAGTATTATCTTCTTGCCGATAAGAGCTTCGGGCGCATACCATTTTGCGATACCGGAAACCACCTGACGTGTTTCGCCGATATCAACGGTAAGCTTTAACAGCTTATCGGATATTTCCACCTTTTCGCAGGTGAGTATCTTGCCTACGGTAAGCTCTACCTTTGCAAAATCATCAATACCGATAAGCTCTTTTGCTTTTTCAGCCTTCTTTTAGGCTTTTTCAGCCTTCTTTTCTTCTTTTTTGCGTTCTTTTTCTTTTTCCTTTTGCTCTGCTTCGATAGCCGCCATAAACTTCTTTTCGTCTATACGCTCAAAAAGCTTTGCGCCGTCTGCGTTTACGGTTACGCCGTCAACCTTGTAATCAAAGCCCAGCTTATCGTAATCGTAAGCATCTTCCGCATAAGCAAATACTTCGGAAATACGCTTTGCGGTAGAAGGAATATAGGGATAAAGCATTGCAGTGCAGATACGAATACTCTGTACCAGATTTGCCATTACGGTAGCAAGTCTGTCTCTGCTTTCTTCGCTCTTTGCAAGCACCCAGGGAGTGGTCTCGTCAATATACTTGTTACAAGCCTTAAATCCGTTAAGCACTGCTTCGGAAGCGTCTGCTACAAGATATTCGTCCATCTTCGCCATGAATGCTTCCTTTGCGGCGGAAACAGCGTTTTTAAGGGTTTCGTCAGCTTCGCCAACAGCAGAAGTGGGTGCGGGTACGGTACCGCCGAAATACTGCTTGATCATTGCGGAAGTACGGCTTACCAGGTTTCCTATTATATTTGCAAGGTCGGAATTGGTACGTGCGATCAGGCTTTCGTAGGTAATGCTTCCGTCGTTATAAAAGCCCATTTCGGAAAGGAGATAATATCTTACCGCATCAACACCGAACTGCTCTGCCAGCTTATCGCCGTAAAGCACGTTGCCGCGGGATTTGGACATTTTGTTTTCGCCGAAGAGAAGCCAAGGGTGTCCCAAAACCTTTTTGGGCAGGGGAACGTTAAGCGCCATAAGGATTATGGGCCAGTATATTGTGTGGAAACGAACTATATCCTTGCCGATAACGTGAAGGTCTGCAGGCCACAGCTTATTATAGAGTTCATCGGGGTTTTCCGTATCATAGCCGATAGCGGTTATATAGTTGGAAAGCGCGTCTATCCAAACGTAGGAAACGTGCTTGGGGTCAAATTCTAAAGGAACGCCCCATGTAAAGCTGCTTCTGGATACGCACAGGTCCTGAAGTCCCGGCCTTAAGAAGTTGTTTACCATCTCGTTCTTTCTGGAAACGGGAGTAATAAATTCGGGGTGGGATTCGTAGTACTCAAGCAGCTTATCAGCATACTTGGAAAGACGAAGGAAGTAAGCCTCTTCCTTTGCTTTTTTTACTTCTCTGCCGCAATCGGGGCACTTTCCGTCTACAAGCTGGGAATCTGTCCAGAAGGATTCGCAGGGAGTGCAGTAATGACCTTCGTATGCGCTCTTGTAAATATCGCCCTGCTCATAAAGCTTGGTATAGATATGGCTTACTACTTTTTCATGCTGTTTATCGGTGGTACGTATGAATTTATCATATTCGCACTGGTAAAGATCCCAAAGGTCCTTTATTCCTCCTGCGATCTTATCAACGTACTCCTGAGGAGTAACACCGCTTGCTTCCGCCTCAGATTGAATCTTCTGTCCGTGTTCGTCGGTACCGGTCAGAAAAAATACGTCATAGCCCTTTTTCTTTTTATATCTGGCAATGGCATCCGTAAGTATTATTTCGTAAATATTGCCGATATGTGGAAGCTTTGAGGTATATGCAATGGCGGTTGTAATATAAAACTTTTCTTTATTGTTCATTTGCGCATTGCCTTTCGTTTTTATTTCTTAGTTTTTTGAAAAAATCCGAAAGCAGGAAAGCACATTCATCCTTAAGGATGCCGCCCTCTGCTTCGAAATGGTGGTTGAAATTATATTTGCTTAAATCAATAACACTGCTCATAGCGCCCATTTTGGTATCGTAAGCGCCGAAATATACTTTTTTTATACGGGCATTTGCTACAGCGCCTGCGCACATGGGGCAGGGCTCAAGGGTTACGTAAAGTTCACATTCCTCAAGCCGCCAAGCTCCCAGCTTTTTGCAGGCTCGGTCAATGGCGATCATCTCTGCGTGCATAAGGGCGTTTTTCTTTTCTTCCCGTTTATTATATCCGGAAGCTATTATTTTCCCGTCCTTTACTATTACAGCACCAACGGGCACTTCGCCTTTTTCAGCAGCTTTGCGGGCGTAATTCATAGCGCGGCGCATAAACTTTTCTTTCATCCGTAAATTCCCTTCCATTACTTAACCGAAGCACCGAACAGGGAAGATACAGCAAGTAAGATATATGATAATGTTTCGGGGAAAAAGCGTATCATCACCGCAGCGAAATAAAGGATAATAAAGAAATACGTCCATACGTTGGAAAAAAGAGCGCGTATCGGTGTAAAACCGCTTCCCGTAAGAAGACTTTCTCTTTCGTTTTTAACCAGAATGGGAAATCTTCCAGGCAGCTTTGAGAATTTGTAAAGATATACAAGAGAGTACGCCATCGCACCCATAATAAGCAGTCCGTAAAAGTACAGGACCGCATCGTGGCCGTAACCGGAAATTACGGAAACGGAGTTGTTGAAGAAGTGCAACAGTACACCGGGCCAAATAGAACCGGTGGCAACGAATGCTCCGCCTATAAGCAGACCGAACAGAAATGCAAACATACTCTGAAGCGGGTCAACGTGGGCAAGTCCGAAAATTGCGGCAGAAACTATAACTGCAAATTTCGTACCGACAGGGCGCAGGCAGGATATGCAAATTCCTCTGAACACCAATTCTTCGAATATTGCAGGTAAAACCGCGGCACTTATAAAGTATAGAATAATATCGGTGGTGCTTTCGTATATTTCCGGCTCCGCAACAAAAACGTCACGGTACCAGGGAAACAGCAAGTTCATAAAAAGGTTAAACAGTATGCATATACCGAAAACGAACAGAGTATATCCTATGGGATTTTTGGTAAGACGGGCTTTTATAGGGAAAATTGATCTTATCTTTGTTTTGCACGGAATCATTGCAATGGCAAAGGGGAAGACAAGACAAAAAATGTACATTCCCATGCTTAACAGCAGATCAAAGGTTGTAAGGGGCATAACCTCTTCAACGTAGGGAATTATCTTGCTCAAAGGTACGCTTATGATATACCCCAGAAAATTAAGCAGAGCAAGACAAAAACACGCCGCAAATATTACCCAGCATATACGGGACTTAGCCTTTTTATAGGTTTTTTTGTTATCGTTGTAAATGTTTTGTGTTATTGAAGCGTATGTCATAATATCAATTATTATAAGCAAAGTGCGGATGCGGATTTTCGCATCCGCACATAAAGTGTGGTAAACTAAAGTATTTAGTCTTTAAGAGCTGCCTGAGCCGCCGCAAGACGTGCTATGGGAACTCTGAAGGGAGAGCAGGAAACGTAAGACAGACCTACCTTGTGGCAGAATTCAACGGAAGAGGGATCTCCGCCGTGTTCGCCGCAGATACCCAGCTTGATATCGGGACGGGTCTGCTTGCCCAGCTTGGAAGCCATTTCAACCAGCTTACCTACGCCGTTCTGGTCAAGACGTGCGAAGGGATCGCTTTCGTAGATCTTGCTGTCGTAATAAGCGTCAAGGAACTTGCCTGCGTCATCACGGGAGAAGCCGAAGGTCATCTGAGTAAGGTCATTGGTACCGAAGGAGAAGAATTCAGCTTCCTTTGCGATCTCGTCTGCGGTAAGAGCCGCACGGGGGATTTCGATCATAGTACCAACCTTGTACTGCATATCGCTGTTGGCGTTGGCAAGCTCTTCGTTTGCGGTGTTTACAACCGTCTTCTTAACGTATGCAAGCTCTTTTACATCGCCTACAAGAGGAATCATAATTTCGGGAACCATAGTCCATTCGGGATGGCGTGCCTGAACATTGAGTGCGGCGCGGATAACAGCTCTTGTCTGCATAGCCGCAATTTCGGGATAGGTAACCGCAAGACGGCATCCTCTGTGACCCATCATAGGGTTGAATTCGTGGAGAGAAGCAATGATATCCTTGATCTGCTTAACAGTCTTGCCATGAGCTTCTGCAAGCTTTTCTATATCTTTTTCCTCGGTGGGAACGAACTCGTGGAGAGGGGGATCCAGGTAACGGATGGTTACGGGGTTGCCCTGCATTGCTTCGTAGAGGCTCTCAAAGTCTGCCTGCTGGAGAGGAAGGATCTTTTCAAGAGCTATTTCTCTCTGCTCAACGGTGTCGGAGCAGATCATTTCACGGATAGCGTCGATCTTATCAAAGAACATGTGCTCGGTACGGCAGAGACCGATACCTTCTGCGCCAAGCTCGTAAGCCTTCTTTGCGTCCTTTTCGGTATCTGCGTTGGTGCGGATCTTAAGCTTTCTGAACTTATCTGCCCATTCCATTATTCTGCCCAATTCGCCGACGATCTTTGCGTCAACAGTGGGGATGATACCGTCATAAATATTACCGGTAGAACCGTCAATGGAAATTTCGTCGCCTTCGTTAAAGGTTTTGCCTGCAAGAACAAACTTCTTGTTTTCTTCGTCCATAGCAATAGCGGAGCATCCGGATACACAGCAGGTACCCATTCCGCGTGCTACAACCGCTGCGTGGCTGGTCATACCGCCGCGTACGGTAAGAATACCCTGAGCTGCCTTCATACCCTCGATATCTTCGGGAGAGGTCTCAAGTCTTACAAGAATAACCTTTTCGCCGCGCTCGTTCCATGCCTTTGCATCTTCTGCGGTGAATACTACCTTACCGCAAGCTGCTCCGGGGGAAGCTGCAAGAGCTTTTGCCATGGGAACTGACTTCTTAAGAGCTTCGGTGCTGAACTGAGGGTGGAGAAGAGTATCAAGGTTTCTGGGGTCGATCATAAGAACGGCCTTTTCTTCGGTGATCATACCTTCATCAACCAGATCGCAGGCGATCTTAAGAGCTGCCTGTGCGGTTCTCTTACCGTTTCTGGTCTGGAGCATAAACAGCTTTCTGTCTTCAATGGTGAATTCCATATCCTGCATATCGCGGTAATGGTTTTCAAGTATATTGCAAATGTTGGTGAACTGTTCAAAGCATTCGGGCATAACTTCTGCCATCTTTGCAATGGGAAGAGGAGTACGAACACCTGCAACAACGTCTTCGCCCTGAGCATTCATAAGGAATTCGCCCATAAGACGCTTTTCACCGGTTGCGGGGTCACGGGTAAATGCAACGCCGGTACCGGATGTATCGCCCATATTACCGAAAGCCATCATCTGTACGTTAACAGCGGTGCCCCAGCTATAGGGAATATCGTTATCTCTTCTGTAAATGTTTGCTCTGGGGTTATCCCAGCTTCTGAATACTGCGGTAATAGCACCAAAGAGCTGTTCAACAGGATCGTTGGGGAAATCTGCGCCGATCTTGTCCTTGTATTCCTGCTTGAACTGGGTAGCAAGATACTTAAGATCTTCTGCGGTAAGGTCAACGTCCTGAGTTACACCTTTTTCTTCCTTAAGCTTATCTATAAGCTGTTCGAAATATTTCTTTCCGACTTCCATAACAACGTCGGAATACATCTGAATAAATCTTCTGTAGCAGTCCCAAGCCCAACGAGGATTGCCGGATTTTTCTGCAATAACGTTAACAACATCTTCGTTAAGACCGAGGTTGAGGATAGTATCCATCATACCGGGCATAGAAGCGCGTGCGCCGGATCTTACCGAAACGAGGAGAGGATTTTGGGTATCACCGAACTTTTTGCCGGTAACCTCTTCCATCTTGCCTATATATTCCAAAATCTGCGCTTTTATATCGTCGCCGATCTTTTTGCCGTCATCGTAATAACGAGTACAAGCCTCCGTAGTAATTGTAAATCCCTGGGGAACGGGCAAGCCCAGATTTGTCATCTCTGCAAGGTTTGCACCTTTACCGCCAAGTAATTCGCGCATGGAGCCGTTGCCTTCTGAAAACAAATAGACATACTTTTTTTCTGCCATGTGTGTACCTCCGTAAAATTTAATCGATATATTATAACACAAAAATTGGTTTTGTCCATACTTTTTTCAAAACTTTATTTCATATTATATAATTTGTATACTTATTGCACTTGACAAAACGTCTTAAAAAGGATAAACTTACACACCGAAGGAGGGTTTTACAGATGAGTTTGTTTTCATCCTCGGGAATAGAATACATTATAGTAGGTCTTGGTAATCCTGAGCCCAAATATGATAATACAAGGCATAACGCCGGTTTCAGAGCAATAGATCGTCTTGCAGAAAACTGCGGCGCCCGTATAAATTCGTTAAAACACAAAGCTCTTTGCGGCAAGGCGGAGATCGCCGGTAAGAAGGTTTTGCTTTTAAAGCCCCAAACATATATGAACAATTCCGGAGAATCCGTTAAAAGTGCTGCGTCATTTTATAAGGTACCTCCGGCAAAGGTTATTGTACTTTTTGATGATTGCGCTATCGGCGTTGGTGAACTGCGCATACGCCGCAAGGGAAGCGCAGGCGGTCATAACGGAATCAAATCTCTTATCGAGCATTTGGGTACCCAGGATTTTCCCCGCGTCAAGATCGGTGTGGGCGAAAAGCCTCATCCCGATTACGATATGGCGGATTGGGTGCTTTCCAACTTTTCACAATCGGAATTTAAATCCGTATGTAGCCGTTTTGACGACGTTTCAAAGGCTGTGGAGCTTATAGTTTCCGGTGAAACAGATAAAGCGATGAATCTTTTTAATTAGTTTTATGAATACCGTAATTTCACAATTTTCACTTGATACCGAATTTTCGGCGCTTACCGAAAATTTTTCAAAGGGACGGGTTCCGTGTGTTGCAACAGGGGTGTGCGACGCTGCCCGCCCCCTTTTCTGCACGGCTTTTTCAAAGGAAATAAACAAAAAGCTGCTCATTATAATGCCCGATGAGAGAGAAGCTCAGCGTCTTCGCTCGGAATTGGAATATTATATGGAAAACGTTTTGTTTTTCCCTGCAAGAGATTTCGTTTTCGATAACGTAAAGGGATATTCCCGTGAATTCGAGCAACAGCGTATCGGCGTACTTTCCGCACTTCTGGATGGAAAAGCAGATGCGGTAATAACCGTACCCGATGCTGTTATGCAATATACCGTTCCTCCCGAAATATTGCAGGATATAACTCTCCACGTGCGTACCGGTGAAAGCATTTCCGTTTCACAGCTTTCCTCCTGGCTTGCCCTTTTGGGCTATCAGCGCACCGAGCAGGTGGAAGGAGAGGGGCAGTTTGCTGTACGCGGCGGTATTGTGGATGTGTTTTCTCCCTCGTATCCCAACCCGTTCCGTATAGATTTTTTTGGTGATGAAGTCGATCTTATCGGATTTTTTGATATAACCTCCCAAAGACGTTACGAAAACACCGAAACCGTAAGCATTCTTCCCGTGTACGAGCTTTTGCCCGATAATCTGGCGTATGAAAATATAGCTTTCCATATCGGAAAGCAGATAAAAAAATTCACCGGCAGTGAAAAGCTCAGAGATCTTCTGATAAAAGAAAAAGAAAACTGCGAAAATCATATAAGAATTACCGCTCTTGATAAATATGCATCCTTTGTTTACGAGGAAAAAGCAACCGTTTTGGATTATCTTTCGGATTTTGCGGTAATTGCTGTCAACACCTCCCGTATAAAGGAAAGAGCAGGGGCGTTCTGTTGGCAAAACGAGCAGACCTTTGCATCCCTTGCGGAAAGCGGAATTTTACCTGCGGGAAGTCAGCTCCCTCATATGGACTTGGATACACTCGTGTCCTCATTGGCGAAAAAAACATTGGCTCTGGACTATTTTTCCGGTGCCAATAAAATGTTCGATTACCGCGATGAATACACGGTTTTAACCAAATCCGTGAATTCATATCTTTCTAATCTTGAGCTTTTGGCAGACGACCTGAAATCCTCTGTCGAGCTCAAGCGTAACGTACTTGTTTTAACCGTGAGCGAGCGCGCCGCTGACAATATGCTGACTGCGCTCAATGACAGGAATATAGGCTGTTACCGTTTCAGCGGGCAGCTTCATAAAGGACTTGCGGGTGTCGGTACTTTGGACGGAAACCAATCTCTTTGCGGATTCGAACTGCCCAGAGCCAATTTCGTTTTGTATACCGATACGGACACTCTGCAAAATGTTTCCGCACGGCGAAAAGAGCGTGTAAGAAAAAAGGTTACAAAAAGCGAGCGTATCGCATCCTACGCAGACCTTACCTTCGGAGATCTTGTGGTTCATGCAAACCACGGTATCGGAAGGTTTGAAGGTATAACAAACCTTACTGCCAACGGCGTTTCAAAAGATTATATTAAAATACGTTATGCAGGCACGGATATATTGTACGTGCCCTGTAACCAGCTTGATTTGGTTTCCAAATATATCGGAAACGAAAACACAAAGCTTTCCAAAATGGGCACATCCGAATGGCAACGCACCAAAGCCCGTGCAAAAAGCGCCGCAAAGGATATTGCGAAAGAGCTTATTGCTCTTTACGCCGCCCGACAGCTTAAAGAAGGTTTTGCTTTTCCTCCCGATGAAGAGATGCAGGAAGAGTTTGAGGCTATGTTCGAGTATGACGAAACCGATGACCAGCTCAGAGCTGCAGAGGATATCAAAAAGGACATGGAAAGTACCGTGCCTATGGACCGACTTCTGTGCGGCGACGTTGGGTTCGGCAAAACAGAGGTTGCTTTGCGCGCCGCTTTTAAAGCAATAGTTTCCGGAAAACAGGTGGCGGTTTTGGTGCCCACCACAATTCTTGCAATGCAGCATTATCAGACAATGCTTTCCCGTTTCCGCGCATTTCCCGTAAAAGTGGCGATGATGTCACGTTTCCGCACCAAAGCGGAACAGGCACAGACTGTAGAAGATCTGCGTATCGGCAAGATCGACGTAGTCGTCGGCACTCATCGCATACTTCAAAGCGATATAAAGTTTAAGGATCTCGGATTGCTTATTATAGACGAAGAACAGCGGTTCGGAGTTACCCACAAAGAGAAGCTAAAACAATTTTCCGAAAATATAGACGTGCTTACCCTTACCGCAACTCCCATTCCCAGAACTCTTAATATGGCGTTATCCGGAATAAGAGATATGTCGGTATTGGAGGAAGCACCTTCGGACCGAATTCCCGTACAGACCTTTGTTTTGGAGCACGATGATGCCGTGGTTCACGAGGCTATACGCCGTGAACTGCGAAGAGGCGGTCAGGTATTCTATCTCCACAATGTGGTGGAAACCATATATTCCTGCGCCAAAAAGCTTTCCGAAGCGTTTCCTGACGCTGTGGTCGCCGTTGCCCACGGAAAAATGAGCAAGGACGAGCTTGGGGAAATATGGGAAAATATGGTGCGGGGCGAAATCGATGTTTTGGTTAGCACCACCATTATAGAGACGGGTATCGACGTACCCAATGCAAATACTCTTGTAATAGAAAACGCCGACCACATGGGACTTTCACAGCTTCATCAGCTGAGAGGTCGAGTAGGACGCTCTGCACGTAAGGCGTATGCATATTTCACTTACAGAACAGGAAGTATTTTAAAAGAGATCGCAGAAAAGCGTCTTGACGCTATACGTGAATTCACTGAATTCGGAAGCGGATTCAAGATAGCAATGCGAGATCTGGAGCTGAGAGGCGCAGGTAACGTGCTGGGGGCCGAGCAAAGCGGACAGATGGAGGCGATCGGTTACGATCTGTACGTTAAAATACTCGAAGAAGCCGTTGAAGAACTTAAGGGTAACCCCGGAATGTTAAAGAGCGATTGCACGGTGGATATGTCCGTAAGCGCATTTATACCGGAAGATTATATTCCGTCTTCCCAGATGCGTATAGACGTTTACAGGAAGATCGCCTGTATCGAATCGGAAGCGGACAGAGACGATCTGCTTGATGAACTTCTGGACCGCTTCGGTGATATACCGCCTACATTGTGGAACCTTGTAAGAGTAGCGCTTGTGCGTAACAGCGCCTGTGCTTGCGGTATAAAGCTTATTGAGCAAAAACGCGGTCTTATATCGTTTTTTCCCGAACATATCGATGTGCGTGCATGCACTCTTCTCGCATCCGAACCGAAGTACAGGGGCAGAATGCTTCTTTCACTGGGAGGTAAGCCTCATTTTGCTTACAGACCATCGGAAAAAGAGGATGTGCTTGATACAGTTGCGGAAATTCTTGAAAAGTTTAAAAATTTACTGCAAAACAGTGTAGACAACGACTGAATTTTGTAATATAATATGTTCATGACCAATGGAGGATTTTTCAAATGTTTAAAAAAGTTTTTTGCGCACTGCTGTGCGTAGTATTAATGTTGTCCCTCTGTGCTTGCTCCAACAGTCCCGTTATTGCAACTTACGAGGGTATGTCGCTTGACAGCTCTATGTACGCTTTGCATCTGGCTGTTGAGAAAAGAGCAGTTCAAGAGTATCTTTACTATTACTATCAAATGGACATAAGCAATACTCCCGCTTTCTGGGATGAGTATTATGACCAGGAAAACAAGATCACCTGGACAGATTATATCAACACCGAGTTTTGCAATATGCTCGTTGCAATGAAATTCTGCAAGGATCACGGTATTTCCGTTAAGGATGAAAGTGCTGCAGCAGATATAGAAAAGCTGGCGCAGGATTATATAGAGACCGCAGGCAGCAAGGATCTTTTGAACATCGAGCTTGCTGAATACGGCGCAGATTACGATATGCTGGTTGAATATCTCCGCAGTTATCAGTATATCAGCCTTATGCAGGAATATCTGGTTTCCGACGGTACCCTTGCGGTAAGTGATGCAGAAATACTGGAATACCTTTCCGATTATTGGAATTTCGATTACATTCTCTTCTCAACGTTGGATTCCTCCAACAAGCCTATTGTAGATAAGGATATTACAGATGAGCAGGCAAAGGATTTCTTCCTTTCCAATTACGTTACCGTAAAGCACGTTCTTTACCTTACCCAGAATCTTTCCGATGATAAAAAGGCAGATAAAAAGGCAAAAGCAGAAGCTGCTCTCACCGCTATCCAGTCCGGCGAAAAAGCGTTTGAGGATTTCAAAAAAGATAATGAGGACAGCAACATTGAGTACACCTTTACTTACGGCGAAATGGTTTCCGAGTTTGAAAAAGCCGCTTTTGAAATGCAGCCCGGCGAAACCCGCGTTGTTGAAACCGCTTATGGTTATCATCTTATGATGAAGGAAGAATTGGATGTTGCCGCCTTTGATAAGATGGTAAGCGACGTTAAAGCAGCTGTAACCTCTTCGAGAATTAAAGCGGAAACAGAAGACTTCCTCGAAAAGCTTAAAAACGGCGAAGAAGAATTCAAAAAGTCCGAAGACGATTCTTATAAATACGGCGAAGGTATGGTTGTAAACAAGGAAGACGATACTATGGGTAAAGACCTTTACGAGCTCTTCAAGAGCACCGAAATGGGGGATTACTTTATGTATCAGTACGGTTCCTACGGCTATTACATCTTCAAGCGCGTTGAGTTTGATGAAAAGGACGTAAAGGAATATTCCGAAAAGGTTTCCGCAACCATTCTTGGCGAAAAGTTTACCAAGTATATAAACGAGCTTGCTAAATCTGTCGAAATCAACGAAGCTGAAATGGCGAAGTACGATATTAAGACAGTGCGTTCCTTCTTCTCCGAGAAAAAGTAAAAATACTGAATTCAGGCGGCTTAATATAAGCCGCCTTTGTATAAGGTGAATATTTATGGTTTTAAAGGATTATCACGTTCACACTACATATTGCGACGGAAAAAGTACCGCCGAAGAAACTGTAAAAGCTGCCATAAACCGCGGGGTGCATACACTTGGCTTTTCCGGACATTCCTACACTCCCTTCGACACGGATTATTGTATGACTCCGGAAAAAACAGAAAAATACATAAAAGAAATAACTCTTTTAAAAGAGAAATACGGTGATAAAATCAATATTCTCTGCGGAATAGAATTGGATGTATATTCGGATATAGACGTTTCTCTTTTTGATTACGCTATAGGTTCCGCCCATTATATTAAAAAAGACGGATACTACATACCCGTGGATCTTTCCGCAGATACACTTCGAAACGCAGTAACTGAGCATTTTTACGGGGACGTATATGCCCTTACCGAAGCGTATTTTGAAACCGTATCAAAGCTTGAAAATAAGAATATTGATATTATCGGACATTTTGATTTAATAACCAAATTCAATCAAAACGGCGTTATGTTTGATGAACAGCACCCGAGATATGTAAATGCGGCATTCAAAGCTATAGATGTTCTTATACAAAAGGGAAAGCCTTTTGAAATAAACACAGGCGTTATTATACGGGGATATAAAGATAAACCTTATCCTTCGGATTTTATTCTTGATAAAATAACCGAAAAAGGCGGAAGCATTTTACTTAACAGCGATTCCCACCGAAGCGATATGCTTTGCTTCGAGTTTGAAAAATGGTACGCCCACGCAAACAGCAGAAAAGTAAATTGGTTTGAATAAAGAGAAAAAGCAGGGGTAATCCCTGATTTTTCTCTTTCCCCGTAATGTTTTTACGGGGTAAATATATTAGCTTTCCCGTCTTTTACTTTCTGCCATTCTGCTAATTTTAACAATAGCTTCGTCGGTGAGTGCATCGTTGCGCACGTCAAAGGAAAAGGTGTTTTCTTTTGTTTCAACCAAAAGCTTAAAGCATTCAATATATCTGTTTTTACCCTTTATTTCCTTTGTAAAGCTTTTATCGCAAACACTTACGTTAAGTATATCCGATAGCGGTGTAACAGTCTTTTCTGCGGTTATATCGCCGGTTATAAGATCCAGCTTTGCACTTACGGCAAATAGGTTTTGGGTAGTATACAGTATAGCAGTGCTTGAATATTTTTCACATTTGGGGGTTGAATCCCCGCCGACCGTCATATTTTTAACATCGGGATCATCTGCCGCATAACATCCGGTGGTAAAATTAAATACCTTTACGGGTCTCTTTTCTGTATCGTTTACAAAAGCTTCCAGCTCTTGTTCTGCTACTTTGTGGAATGATTGGGCGTATTCGTCTACCGCGCCGTCACGCACACGCATAGAAAAGTGGCATATAACTATAACCACTCCGGCAACAAGAGTAAGGACAGAACCTTGCCACAGCACGTATTCGTGTACGAAGAAATAGTTGATTCCGTAAAGAAGTGCGCCTGCAACCGCGGTTATAATTCCGATAATGAACAGCAGGCTGCTTTGGGTAAAATATTTTTTAAAGTTTTTCTTTTCCAAGATCAGTTTTCTCCTTATCAATCATAATCGGAATCGTTGCAGTCATTATCTGCTTCGTATTCCGCTCTGTTTCTCGTGCCCAGCACGTTAAATAAAATTATAGTTTCATTTTCGTCGCTATCATAGGTGTGCTCAACGGAAGCGTTCCAGCCGTCACCTATGGTGTCGGGAGCATATTTTCTGTATGCACCGTCAACGATAGGGTAGTAACCTTCTCCCGTTTTGCGGTACTCTTTCAGCTCCCAGATGCAGGAAAGGTTACGGTCATACCAGTAATCGGTTTGGAATTTCACTATTCCGATTCCCTGCGCATACCATATATCCTTTTTACCGCCTTGGAACTGGGCGCCGTGTTTATCCATGCCGGAAAGTTTGTATGTTACGTGGCGGCAATTTTCAAAGGTTCCGCAGGGGGTAATAACGGTTTCGTCATCCAAAACTTCAAGGATATATTTCGCACCCTTTTGCGCACGGGAGGGGGAGGTCTTTTTGTATCCGGGTATCCATTCGTCGGACCAAACACAGCCTATGGCTTGCTGTATCTCCAAAAGGAAATTGCCGTACAGCACCTTGTATCCCTCTGTGCCGATATTCCACATATTGCCCTTCCAGGTGAAGCCGAAGTTTGATACTTTTCGGGAATTGGAAATACATAGTGTTCCGTCAGCACTTTTTGAAACGGATTGTGCGCTGAAAAAGTTCCATTTGCCTTTTTCGGTGTAATCGGGATTTATATAGGGATAACACCTTTGAATTCTTCGCATAACATCGGCAGAAACTGCGGTTATAACCTTTTCTCGTTTCGTTTTTGCATACTTTTCCGCAAGGCGGATGTACTCCTCAACGTCGATCATTTTCGCTTTTAGCTGTCCGTCGTTTACATAATATCCTTGTGTAAAGCTGTTCATGGCGCCTTGCCATGTAGTGGGGGAACCGAGTCCCAAAAGCTGATAAGTGTGACCCGCCGTAACAACAAAGGTATTCTTTTCGGCGGATAGTACCTCAAAATAGCTGTTTGCCTCAACATCAAGTCCATCGGTAGGCAGGGGCGTGTATTCCCAGCGGTTGCCCTTTTCAAAGGGTATAAGACCGTTTCCGCCTTTTAGCGCGTACGTACTGAGTTCCCAAGTTGTCTCAGTGCCGTATCTTACAGAGTGTTGTTTTACAATTCCCACTCCGGGGCAAATGTAGGTTTCACAGCTTGTGAGCCCGTATCTTTCCCCCGTAAAAACCCAAAGAGAGCAGTTTTCAAAAATCCCCGCCTTTGTTTCTACGGTAATGCCGTTTTTGCGGTACTCCAGTGTACTCTTTTTATCGGAGCAAACGTATACGTCCCCAGGGAGCATATTCTCATCGTATATCACGCAGTCGCACCGTCCCGCGTTCCAGAATATACTTTTACCGTCGCTGGGGTTTCCAAAGGAATATCCCGGCTGGGACCAGAAGAGCAGTCTGCCGTTTATAAGCTTATATACCTCTCCCGTCGCACCACCGCCAAACTGTTTTCTTTGCTTGTTTCTATGATTCTCTCTGATTTTTTCACATTCTTTAGCTGACAATGCGTTGGCGTAATATACGTCGGAAGGCTTTAAGACCTCCAAAACCTTGTTAAAGCAGACAATCGCATTTTCGATTTCGTTTTCGCAGGCGTAAGACCAACCTGCCCAGAACCAAGTGTATCCCAGAGAAAGAGGGAAATTGTGTTCTTCCAAAAACGGAACTTGAATGTTGATCATATAGTCAACCCGTTCTTTTCCGCTGTATTTACCGGCTTCTCTCGATATCACGGATTGCATAACGTCATCGTTGTGTCCCGCTAACGCCTCGGCTTTTATGCGTTCGTACAATTCTTCGCTTTTTTCGCCCTCCATCCACCAGACACCGTGCATAAGCACGTCTGCAAGTGCGTGGGATTTTTCTTTAGAATCCTTAAGACTTTCTACGTCTGCCAGAACTTTTTTGTATTGTTTTTGAAATTCGGTTTTGTCGTTTTGTTTTGCAAGTAGTTTAAGTGCCTCAACCTGCCTCATTACACGTTCAACGATAGTTTCGTTTTCATTGTATTCTTTATCCATTATACCGTATTCCTTTCTGAGTTGCTTTCGCCCCTCCGAAAGACGCCACTTAACAGTCCCCACCGGTAGGGAAAGTTTTTGGGCGATCTCGGCAACAGATAACTCTTCAAAATAATGCAATTTAACGGTTTCGCGTATCTTTTCGGTTAAAGCTTCAACCGCATCCCGCAATTTCTCGCTTTGGTCATACTCGTTTATAAACGCAAGGTCAAGGCTGTTTTGATATTTCTCGTCCTCGTTTTTGTTATATAAAGCGTATTCCAGTGCGTCAAAGCTTATATCGGAAACGGCACAGCGGTAATGGTCGGCAATACGAAAAGCGCAGTTTTTGGCAATAGCACAGATCCACGAACCAAACTTTTCCCTTTCTTTAAGGGTGTCAAGCTTTGTCCAAGCGGCAACAAATGCATCCTGCGAAGCGTCCTCCGCTGAGTATTTGTTTCCCGTTATCTTATACGCCGTGCCGTGTACGCTTCTTTCGTGGCGCGTTACCAGCTCTTCGTATGCGTTTTCATCGCCCATAAGTGTCATTTCCACCAGGTCTTTGTCTATTGAGTTTTTGTAACCGTTCATTGCATATCCTCACATTTTTTGTTGCCTGTTTTTGGGGCTTTCACTTATAAGAGTGTCAAAAAGCATAAAAAGGTTGGGTTTGAATAAAAAATATTTTTTATCGCCTTGCAAATACAAATATACATTGCAAACTCCGGAGAGTCAATAACTTAAAAGTTGAACGTAACTCAATCGTTGGTTGCGTACGATATACGGAAGTGTTTTGTTTCCTTGTTTAAAACGCACCTTGACAAAAAGAACTGAAAATGTATAATGTTAATATATTGTTAATAATTGCATTTTGGAGTGTTTTATGAAAAATCTAAAGAAGCTTGCCATTGCGGCAATATGTATGGTGCTCTGTGTTTCAATGTCATCCTGCACGCTTTTGTTCCGCTATTTACAGTCTTCGGAAAAAACGCCGTCAGAAGAATCTTTCAAAGGTGTAATCATTTTACCCGATGATGGCTTGCTTGAAGACGTATCTATTTCTGTAGAATTGGTTCCCGAGGTCGAATCAAAGCAGGTTTTGAATATCGAAAAGCTTTGGCAATCCGAAACAGAAATGGAAAAAGCGGAAATATACACATTTGAAGAAGAGTTCTACGATGATACCGAAATAATTTCCTATACTTACACTGCAGATGTCGACGGTGTCCTTTCCGCTTGGATAACAGAAATGTATGCGGGTAACGTTGCGTGGATGTATATCAAGGATGAATACGGTGAAGAAATCGTGTCCGATTACGTAGATAAAAACGGATACGGTATTTCCGCAGACGTTAAAGCCGGCAACACCTACTACATAGACGTGGAGGCAGGTTACTCCGCTTTCACCTTTACTCTTAATATAGGGGTGCCCAACATGTCCTCCGATATAAGCGGATACACTGTCGTTTATGACAGCACGGAGTATATGAATCAGGAAAACCGATATATCTTCACTCCCGAAATCGACGGAATATACAGATTTGATTTTTACGAGGTAATGAACGATTGCGGGCTTGAGTTCCGTGTCACAAACCGTTTGGGAGAAACCCTTTGCGAATCATATAATCTCGGTAACGGAGAAGGCGCAACAATATTTGAAGCGGTTGCAGGGGAAAGATATACGGTTACAGTGTCCCAGTCTATCGGCTACACTGATTACAAAATGCAAATCGGTTACCAAAAAGAAACAGCAGATATTATGGGCTATGATATAGTTAACGATAGTATCGAATATGCCGACCAAATAAACTACTATACCTTCTGGCCCAAAGGAGACAATGCAACGCTTGTGCTTGAAGAAATCCAAAACGGATGCCTAATGGGCATACACGTGTATAATTATCTTGGAGAAACGATAGCATACGATTACAGCGCGGAAAACGGAACTTACCTTAAACTGCAAGGGCTGAACAACGATAAACCCTATGTAATCGCAATAACGCATCAGGTAGGCGCTTCCGATTATTCTTTGATTATCGAATAAGAAACAGAAAGAGCAAACACTCAAAAAAGTGTTTGCTCTTTATTGTTTTTAATTATTTGTCATCGCCGATGGAAAGCATTGCCAGCAGATCGTCGATAGAAGCTGTTTCGGACATTTTCTTCGCCATTTCCGTTGAAGAAATATTAATTTCGGCGGTATCAAGCTTTTTCAGCTCTTCTTCGGTAGCTTCTTCGGTCTCTTCGGGTACGGGTTCTTTTGTTGTAACCGTTTTTTTGATAACGGCTTCGGGAGCTTTTGATTCCTTTTTGTTGGAAGAAAAATCAACGTCACCGGTTTTGTTAAGCTCATCCAGTTCCTCTTTTGAGAACGCGGGCGGCTCTACGTTGTTAACTGCGTTTTCAAGTTCTTCCATTTTGAAGATATCGGTTTTTGTGCCCAGACGTATCTGTAAAACGGATTTCACCACGCTGCCGATAGGTTCGGTGATCTCGTACTGGTTTATAATTACGGCAGGCATATTGTTGGATATGTTTTCGCAAATTTCCCGCTTTTGTTTAGCGGATATGTTCTTATACGCCATATCAAGACTTATAAGGTCTATACCTATAAAAGCAGCATCTCCCTTACCGTAAATACGGGCGTCTTTTATGTTGTTCCATTCAATAAACATTCCGTTTTTATGCTTTCCCGTAAAATCGAACAAGCCTTCGTCGGTGAACACAACCGCGTAGGGACGTACCAACCATTGAGTCAGCCCCGATATCAGCAAGCAGAAGCCGGATATTAGTAAAACCGCACCTACACCGAGGAATATAAGGTTGCGTACGATGCCATCAACTCCCGAAACAATTGCTAGGGGGAGTATTAAAAACACAATGCCCGCGGCGGTCATAATGCCGCCTGCGATTGCGGAAGGCAAGCCTTTACGTTTTGTTTTGTTATAAAGTTTTGTAGCTTTTCCCATTTTGATTATCTCCCGGGTTTGTAGTCTACTTCTTCAAGAATTGCAAAATCGTGATAAACCTGCAGTTTGGCAACCTCTTTGCCTTCGTAATAAACATACAGATACAAAGATGTGCGTGTGTTTATGACCTGACCGTTATCGGCGTTGATATCGGGCGTATCGTGGGAAAAATCGCCATCGTCAAAGTAATACTGGTTGGTGGTCTTGTCTATCTCCACGCCTTGGAAGGATACGCGAGCAAATCCGTAATCGTTCTTGGTGGTAAATTCCACGTTGCATACAGGATATTTGTTGCCGTTGTTATCTACCAATTCAACGGTGAAAGGAAGCTGTGCGTCTTTCTTGCCGGTAAAACGCTTCATACGGTAGCGAACACCCACTTCAAATTCCTTTGCGTCTTCCGCATAGAAATTGTTTCGCACCTGCACAGTTCCGTCTTCGTTCATGGTAGATGCCGTCTGCAAAGCGTACACGGTGAATTCATCACCAAGCTTTTGCGCAATAACTGCTGCATCATCGGAAAAATACATTTGCTTAAACAACCTTGCGTCCGTGCTGGTAAAAATACGGAACAGAATTACACCCCATACAAGAGCGCATATTCCCCAAAAGGTGTATCTGAATATCTGTTTTATTGTCCATCCGAATTTGGAAGAACGTTCTTTTTCTAATTTTCTTTCCTCTTCCGGAAAGTGCTTGCCTTCGTAATCCATGGGTTTACCTCATTAAGACCAATATTTTCTGTCAAGAGAGCGCAAATGCATTGCTTGCGCAATGTGGGCTCTTTCTATTTTTTCGCTTTCGTGTATGTCCGCAATAGTCCGCGCTACCTTAAGTAATCTGTCGTGTCCTCTTGCGGAGAGGGAAAGCACCTTGTATGCTTTTTCCAACGTTTGCTCCGCTTCGGAAGTCATAACACAATGCTTTCTCATTTCGGAAGAAGAGAGGGAAGCGTTGGGTACAAACTCGTTTTTATCTTTAAATCTGCGGGTTGCAAACTCTCTGGCGTTAATAACTCTTTCCCGTATCTGTGCGCTGGTTTCGGAAGCCTCGTCGCAGTGCAGGTCTCTGTAATCCAGCGGCGGCACTTCGGTCTGGATATCTATTCTGTCAAGCAGAGGGCCGGAAACTCTTGAAATATAATCGTGGCGGGATGCAGGGGAGCAAGTGCATTCTCTGGTGGGGTGTCCGAAATAACCGCACTTGCAAGGGTTCATTGCGCACACCAGCATAAAGGATGCGGGATATGTAATAGTGTTGTTTACACGGGATACTGTTACGTTTCTGCTTTCCAGCGGCTGCCTCAGCGCTTCTCTGGTAACCTTTGGAAATTCGGTGAATTCATCAAGGAAAAGCACGCCGTTATGGGCAAGTGATATCTCGCCGGGGCGGGGAATTGCGCCGCCGCCGACCAAAGCGTTGGGGGATGCGGAATGGTGGGGGCTTCTGTAAGGACGCTTTGTAATAAGCCCGTCCGTAAGCAATCCCGCTACCGAATATATTTCCGTACATTCTATGGATTCTTTAAGCGAAAGGGGAGGGAGTATGGAAGGAAGTCTGGAGGCTATCATACTCTTTCCCGAGCCGGGAGGGCCGATAAGCAGCAGATTGTGTCCGCCTGCCGCGGCGATCTCTGCGGCGAATTTTGCGGCGCTTTGTCCCTTTACGTCGCTGAAATCCAGAGGATGGGCCGAAATGTCTTTTAAAAAATCATCGCGGTTAAATGAAGTTTTTTCTATAGGTTCGGCGCCGATAAGGTGGTTTATAAGCTGGCGTACGTTTTTAACGGGGAATACGTCAATACCTTCTGCGGCGGAAGCTTCGTTTGCGTTTACCGCAGGCACGTAGATTTCTTTAAATCCGTTATCTCTTGCAGCAACCGCCATTGCAAGACAGCCGTTGATGCTCCGCACATCTCCGTTAAGAGACAATTCGCCTACAAAACATTTTTTGGAAAGATCGCATAAATTAAGCTTTGTTTCGTCGGTAATGGAAAGTAGTATGGGAAGATCGTAAACCGAACCCTCTTTTCGCAGATCGGCAGGGGCAAGGTTTACCGTAAGCACACCCTTCTTAAGATTGATACAGCACGAACGTGCGGCTGAATATACTCTGCCCGATGCTTCTTTGACAGCTGCGTCGGGTAAACCGATTATATCGAGCCTTGGCTTGTTGGAAGAGGATGCTCCGGATTCAACGGATACCATTATACCGTCGATGCCGGACAACGCTACCGAGTTTATAACAGTTATCATAACGACCTCCGCAAAAAACTTCACTTTATAATATCACATATATTTATTTTAATCAAGATTTCACACAGAAAATTCATAATTTGTCTTTTTTTATTTTACCTTATACGCTGTTTAATAACAAAATTTTTGGAAAAAGCGAAAATCATCTTTACAGATTGATAAAAAAGTGTTATTATAAGCTGAATGAAAATAGGAGGTTGTTATTATGTCCAGAAACAAAAGGTCAATGGACGGTAATACAGCTGCCGCTCACGTAGCGTATGCGTTTACCGAAGTTGCCGCTATTTATCCCATTACCCCTTCCAGCGTAATGGCTGAACTCACAGACGCTTGGTCCGCATCAGGTCAGAAGAATGTCTTCGGTGATGAGGTTAAGGTTGTTGAAATGCAGTCCGAAGCAGGTGCCGCAGGTACCGTTCACGGTTCTCTTGCAGCAGGTGCTCTTACTACCACTTTCACTGCTTCCCAGGGTCTGCTTCTCATGATCCCCAATATGTATAAGATCGCCGGTGAATTGTTGCCTTGCGTTATCCACTGCTCCGCACGTTGCGTAGCTACCCACGCACTCAACATTTTCGGTGACCATTCCGACGTATATGCCTGCCGTCAGACAGGCTTCGCAATGATGGCTGAATCCAACCCTCAGGAAGTTATGGATCTTGCCGCTGTTGCACATCTTTCCGCTATAAAGGGCAGAGTTCCCGTTCTTAACTATTTCGACGGCTTCAGAACCTCTCACGAGATTCAGAAGATTGAAGAATGGGATTACAAGGATCTTGAAGAAATGCTTGATAAAGACGCTGTTGCGGCTTTCCGTGCAAGATCTCTCAATCCCGCACATCCCGTTCTCCGCGGTTCCGCAGAAAACGGTGATATCTTCTTCCAGCACAGAGAAGCTTGTAACTCTTATTACGAAGCTTTCCCCGCAGTAGTGGAAGAATATATGAATAAGGTAAACGAAAAGATCGGTACCGATTACAAGCTCTTTAACTATTACGGCGCTCCCGATGCAGAAAAGGTTATCGTTGCTATGGGCTCCGTATGCGACGTAGCTGAAGAAGTTATCGATTACCTTACCGCAAAGGGTGAAAAAGTTGGTCTTATCAAAGTAAGACTTTACAGACCTTTCTCCGCAAAGCATCTTATTTCCGCTATTCCTGCAACCGCAAAGAAGATAGCAGTGCTTGACCGCACCAAGGAACCCGGTTCTCTCGGCGAACCCCTTTACCTTGACGTTGTGGCAGCTCTCCGTCAGAACGGCTTTACCGGCACTATCGTTGGCGGTAGATACGGTCTCGGAAGCAAGGATACTCCTCCTTCCGTTATCTTTGCAACCTTTAAGAATCTTGATGCTGAAGAGCCCAAGAACAGCTTTACTCTCGGTATCGTAGATGACGTTACCGGTCTCTCTCTTCCCGAAGAGACTTGCCCCGATACAGCTCCCGAAGGAACTATTTCCTGCAAATTCTGGGGCCTGGGCGGCGACGGTACCGTTGGCGCAAACAAGAACTCTATCAAGATTATAGGCGACCATACCGAAAAGTTCATTCAGGCATACTTCCAGTATGACTCCAAGAAGACCGGCGGTGTTACCATTTCTCACCTCCGCTTCGGTGATAAGCCTATTAAATCTCCTTATTATATTACAAAGGCAAACTTCGTCGCCTGCCATAACCCCAGCTATATTACCAAGGGTTATAAGATCGTAAACGACGTTAAGCCCGGCGGAACCTTCCTTCTTAACTGCCAGTGGTCCGCAGAAGAGCTGGAAGAGCATCTTCCCGCAGAGGTTAAGCGTTATATCGCTGATAACGATATCAAGTTCTACACCGTTAACGCAATAGATAAGGCTCGTGAGATCGGTATGGGCAAGAGAACCAATACCATTCTCCAGGCTGCTTTCTTCGCACTCGCAAACATTATGCCTATTGAAAACGCAGTAGAGTATATGAAGTATATGGCTAAGAAGTCCTATATGAAGAAGGGCGAAGCTGTAGTTGAAATGAACTACAAGGCTATTGACGCAGGTGTTGAAGCTCTTGTCAAGATCGAAGTTCCCGAATCCTGGAAGACAGTTTCCGCATCCGCCGCTTCCGCTTCTGCAGTTTCCGGCAGACCCGATGTTGTTAAGTTTGTAGAAAGCGTTGTTCTTCCCGTAGGTAAGATGAACGGCGATTCTCTCCCCGTAAGCGCATTCGTTGATTACGTAGACGGTACATTCCCTCAGGGTTCTGCAGCTTATGAAAAGCGCGGCGTTGCAGTAGACGTACCCGAATGGATCCCCGAAAACTGTATCCAGTGTAACCAGTGTGCTTTCGTTTGTCCTCATGCAACCATCCGTCCTTACGCTCTTAACGAAGAAGAGGCTGCAAATGCACCCGCTTCCGTAAAGACCAAGAAGATGGTAGGCAAGGGATGTGAAAACTACGTATTTACCATGGCTGTAAGTCCTCTTGACTGTATGGGCTGTACTCTCTGCGTTTCCGCTTGTCCCGCAAAGGAAAAGGCGCTCGTTATGAAGAGTCAGGAATCCCAGTCCGAGCAGGCAGAAGCTTGGAACTACTGTGTAGATAAGGTAAGCAAGAAGGAACTTCCTTTTGCAGCAAACACTCTTAAGGGCAGCCAGTTCGAGCAGCCTCTCCTCGAGTTCTCCGGATCCTGCGCAGGCTGTGCAGAAACCTCTTACGCACGTCTTATTACCCAGCTCTTCGGTGAAAGAATGTATATATCCAACGCTACCGGATGTTCTTCTATCTGGGGCGGCTCCGCACCTGCTACGCCTTACACCGTAAACAGAGACAGCGGCCGCGGTCCCGCTTGGGCTAACAGCTTGTTCGAAGACAACGCTGAACACGGCTTGGGTATCTACCTCGGTCAGAAGACCATTCGTGAGCGTCTTATCGGTTACGTTAAGGAGCTTAAGGCTGAAAACGAAGCTGATCAGGCAGTGATCGATAATTATCTCAATACCGTTAACGACGGTAAGGCAAATGAAGCTGCTACCGCAGCTCTCGTAGAGCTTCTTGAAAAATGGTCCGCAGCAGGCTGCGAAGCATCCAAGAAGATTCTCGCAGACAAGGATTACCTTGCAAAGAAATCCGTATGGATCTTTGGTGGTGACGGCTGGGCATACGATATCGGCTTCGGCGGTCTTGACCACGTTATCGCTTCCGGCGAAGACGTAAACATTATGGTATTCGATACCGAAGTATACTCCAACACCGGCGGACAGGCTTCCAAGGCTTCTCAGATCGGTCAGGTAGCTCAGTTTGCAGCAGCCGGTAAGGCTATCGGCAAGAAGAACCTTGCAGCTATCGCAATGTCTTACGGTTACGTTTACGTTGCACAGATCGCTATGGGCGCAGATAAGAATCAGACTCTCAAGGCTATCCTTGAAGCAGAAGCTTATCCCGGACCTTCTCTTATCATCGGCTACGCTCCTTGCGAAATGCATGGTGTTAAGGGCGGTATGGCTAACTGCCAGAACGAAATGAAGCGTGCGGTTGACGCAGGCTACTGGCAGATGTTCCGTTACAATCCTCTCCTTAAGGCAGACGGAAAGAATCCCTTCACATTGGATTCCAAGGCTCCCACCGCAGATTATATTGACTTTATCAGCAGCGAGACCAGATACAGCCGTCTTGTTCAGGCGTTCCCCGAAAGAGCTAAAGAACTCTTCGAAAAGGCAAAGGAACAGGCTGCTATCAAGTACGAAACTTACAAGGAACTCGCAGAACAGAAATAGTTTAATCCTAAATTAACGGAGGTTTGTTATGTCAAGAGATAAGTACTCATCCGGCGACGGATACATGTATGTATATTTGTTGTCCATTGTCGCCTGCGTAGTTGTCGCTTTGGTTGTTGCACTTATGGTGTTCGGTTCCGGATTGTTCAAAAAGCCGAATCCTTCTGGACCTGTAGATAGTAATTCGTCTTCTGCGGCTCCTTCGCAACCGGATAACGAAAACTCCGGATTCCTCGGTGACGAGAGTGAGACTTCAAGATTCACTCTCGCATCCGTCGATAATTCAGAGGTTAATAACGGATTGCTTATTTTGGTAAATTCGGATAACCGCTATGCTTTTCCCGCAGAAACAGATATGGTTAATCTTTATGCTTCGCTGAAAGACAGTAACGTTTCCTTCAGCGGATCGGGATTGTACCTTAACACAACTGCCGCTAAATCTCTCAAGGCGATGTGTGAAGCTTTCTATGCCGAATCCGGTCTCAACTCCGGTGTTCTTGTTCACGATGCTTATCTTTCTTACGAAAAAGCATTGGAAAAAGAAGGCACAGATGCTGCAGGCGCAAGTGATTACCATATTGGTAATTCTGTCAGACTTATGGCATGGCCTTCCAAGGTTGGAAGCATGGGGGAAGGAACCTTCGCTTGGTTTCTTGATAATTGCTATTCCTACGGATTCATCCTCAGATATCCCGAAGGGAAGGATGCTGTTTCAGGACACGCTGCACACAAAGGTATATATCGTTATGTGGGCGTTTGCCATGCGTACTTTATGTACAAAAACAATTTGTGTCTCGAAGAGTATCTGGAATTGCTCAAGCAATACACTCCCGAAGAGCCGTTGATTATCGACGTTCAGAATAAATCCTACGAAGTGTATTACCAGCCTATGGAAGACGGACTTACATCCGGTATTAACGTGCCCAATGATTCCGCCTACCTCATCTCCGGTAATAATTACGATGGGTTTATAATTACCGTTACCGGTTAAACACAAATCATTATGAAGAAGGAAGGTTCGCCTTCCTTCTTTTTTTGTGGCGAACGGTGTTTTTTATATAATATGTCAAAACATTTTAGCCAAAAACAGCGGAACAAATGTTTTGTGATGGGTAGCAAAGTGCCGAAATTGTGAGTCGGTTTTTGTGCATGGTGCACATTGAACCGAATCGTTGAAATGTCGAAATTTTGCACAAAAACGCCGTTATCGGTTCAATCAAGTCGAATGTGAAATTTTGGTTTACAATTTGTTAACCGAAAGTTTCATATATATGAGGCGGCGAAAAAGAAGTGCGCCGAAAAAAACCACGGATTTCGCGGGAAAGCGAAACTTTTTCTATCCGCGATTTTGAACGCTGTATCAAATTGTACCCGAATTTACGGCTTTAAATTTTTGTGCAGTTTATTACATATATATTAAGTATTTAAAAACGGCGTTTCTTCGGTTAGTGAAAATAGGTAAAAAGCGCACAAAAAACAACCTTCATATATATACACTATTGACAAAATGGGGGAGTAGTGGTATTATTCATAGTATCGAATATAATGCGTATAGAAGTACGCATTTTTCTGAGTATTTATTTGGGAGGAACTTTTCAATGACCAGGTTTAAGAACTGCTTTTCCAAACTGATGGCGGTCCTGCTTGTTTGCGTGATGCTGTTGGGCGATTATGCTCTTCTCGGCGCTTATGCAAAAGTGGAATCTGTCGACGGTTCGGATTCTTTGGTTCGCACCTCGCTTAGTGAGATCGAAAAACTTCTTACTTCGGTATCCTATTCGAGTTATCTTGAAATCTACAAGGACGTAAAGAATGCGGACAAAGAGATTGTGATCGATCTTTCTGCTTACAAGGAAGACAGCACTGCCACCGTTAACCTCAAAGACGGTTACGAGGGCGCTGAAGGCACCGTCCTTTTGATGGGCGATGACGGTAAGATCGTGTTTGATATCGACGTTCCCGAAACGGCTATGTATTCTGTTTATATCGAATACTGGACCGGCGATATCGAAGTACTCGATGCTTCCGGTGCGGTTGCCGCTGTCGGTAAATCTGCAGATATCGAACGTATTATTTACTTTGACGAATCGGTTTCCTTCAAGGAATCCCGTTCTCTTACATTCACCCGTGCGTGGAAGGATGTTTACACCAAGATCGAAGATGATAAGTCTAAATCCTACTTCGATTCCGTAAGCGATTTCTTCCTTGATTTCGTGCGCGATCAGGCGAATATGTCTCCCGACAGCGATCGTCTCTTCCCGTATGATACCAATGGCAACGAAGCAAAGCCCACCAAAGAGATCTACGGTATGTGGACCGGATCCTTTGCTTACGACACCAGCGGATACTATCCCAACCCTCTCAAATATTATCTCACCGAAGGTGCTCACACCCTTAATATTGAGACTATTACCGAGCCTATGGCTATCAAGAAGATAGTTCTTAAAGCTGCTTCCGATACTTTGACTTACGATGAATACATCGCTAAGCATACCGCAGCTGGCGCAAAGGACTACACCGGCGAAACTCTCAAGATTCAGGCTGAGTATCCCGTTCTTACTTCCGACCGTACTCTGTATCAGATAAACGATCGTAAGTCCTCTGTTTCCGAACCTCAGGATTCCACTCTTATCCGTTACAACAGTATCGGTTCTAATAAGTGGCAGTACGTAGGCCAGTGGATAGAGTACACTATCGATGTTAAAGAATCCGGATTCTATTCCATAATTCCTCGTTCCAAGCAGGAAGAGTTTATGGGCTCATTCGTTTCCAGAAAGATTCTTATCGATGGCGAGCTTCCCTTTGAAGAAGCACAGAACCTCAGATTTAACTACTCCACTTCTTGGCGTACCGATGTTCTTAACAACGGCGTAACCAATTTCAAGTTCTATCTTGAAGAGGGTATACATACCATTCGTTTCCAGGTTGTTCTCGGTGATATGTCCGATATTCTCGGCCGCGTTTCCGATTCTCTTTCCAACCTTAACGAATACTACAGAAAAATACTCATGATCACCGGTGCAGAACCTGATGATACTCGTGACTATAAGTTCCAGAAGCTTATTCCCGATGTACTCAAGGGCTTTAAGGAAGAGGCAGAAAATCTTAATCAGATCGCTGAAGAGATTATCCTTATTTCCGGTAGTGCCGGCGACCAGACCGGTACTCTTAAGAAGGTTGCAGTTATAGTTGAGCGTATGGGTAAACACCCCTCCGAAATCGCCGGCTATATGAACACTCTTAAGGAATATACCGCAACCCTCGGTACTTGGCTTTCCGATAACACTTCTCAGCCTCTGCTTCTTGACTATGTAGCATTCCAGGCTGTCGACGCAAAGGCTCCCAAGGCAGAAGCAGGATTCTTTGCTTCCATGTGGGCAGAAATCCTTAAGTTCTTCGGTTCCTTCTCTGCAGATTATAACTCTATCGGTTCTCTCGTAGAAAAGGATTACTCCGATGAAGCTCTTCAGGAATGTGCTATCGAAGTATGGACCGCTAACTCCCGTGAAGAAGCTACTATTATCCGTAACCTGGTAGACGATTCCTTCAACGAACGTTACAGCATCCCCGTAACCGTTAAGCTGGTTGTAGGTGGCACTTTGCTTCCCGCAACTCTTGCAGGTACCGGTCCCGACGTATATATGGGCGCAGGTCAGAGTGACCCTGTTAACTTTGCTATCCGTTCTGCTGTTTACTCTCTCAACAGCGAAGCTCACGGTTATAACTTCAATGATCTTTCCAAGTGGGCTGATCACCCCGTATATGGTGAATTTATTGATGATATCGCAACGTTTGACGAAGTAACAAAGCGTTTCGCTCCTGCTGCAATGGTTCCTTTCACTCTCTATGGTGAAGCTTACGGTATTGCAGATACCATGTCCTTCTCTATGATGTTCTACAGAAAAGACTTGTTTGTAGAACTCGGCTTGGAAGTTCCCAACACTTGGGAAGATTTCTATGACCTCATTTACACCATGCAGTCCAATTCTCTTGATATCGGCTTCCCTCAGGGTACCGGCGGCTCCTTCATTTGGGCATATCAGCAGAATGACGACCTGTTCGTAACTTATACCGATGAAGAATATGATGCATATCTTAATCAACTTCTTACTCAGTATACCATGGACGAACTGGTTGAAATGGGCTGGGTATACACCGATGCAAGCGGTAAAGTTCGTCCCAAGATCGACGGTATGGAGATCAACCTGGGAAGCAACACAATGCTTGAAACCTTCAAGAAGGTTTGCGAACTGTTCACCGATTACGACTTCCCCTATTCTTACAGTATTGCTACCCGTTTCCGTCAGGGTATTATGCCTTTGGCAATAGCAGATTACACCTCTACATATAATACTATGGTAATCTTTGCTCCCGAAATTTCCGGTTTGTGGGAATTCACTCCTCTGCCCGGTACTTTCGATCCCGAGACCGAAACTATCAATAACAGCACTATCGCAGCTGTTTCCTCTCTTATTATGATGAGAGGTGCAAACGAGAAAAATGCACTTTCCGCTTGGACATTTATGCAGTGGTGGTCCAGCGCAGATGTTCAGTCTACCTTCGGTAACGAAAAGATTGCTCTGCTCGGTCCTTCTGCTAAATACTCCACCGCAAATATTGAAGCGCTTCAGAAGATGAGCTGGTCTAAGGACGAGCTTGATAACCTGGTAGCACAGTTTAACGCAGTTGAGTGTACTCCCGAATATCCCGGTTCTTACATTATCGGCCGTTTCACCAACTTCGCATTCTTGGGCGCTTATAACAACGATGACAACCCTGTAGAAAAAATGCGTTCTTACCTCGACGATATCAACGCAGAGCTTACACGTAAGCGTCAGGAGTTCGATCTTCCTACCACGGAAACCTTTAAAGAACTTGGTTCCGTAGCAGATGATAAATAATTAAAGGAGGGAATTATCTAATGGCTAAAAAAGAACAAGCTGTCGTCAGGAAAGACATTTCCAGATTCAGTTGGACTTTGAACGAGATAAAGAAACATAAGGTAGCTTATCTTATGGTTGCACCCTTCTTTATACTCTTTATCATGTTCTATGTCGTTCCTGTTGTTTTGTCCGTAGTATTGAGCTTTACAGTGTTCAATATGCTGGAGTTCCCCGAATTCGTATTCTTTGATAACTATATCCGACTTCTGTTTGATGACGAAGTGTTTATTACAGCTATCAAAAATACCCTTATATTCGCTGTAATTACCGGCCCCGCTTCCTATTTGCTTTCACTTTTCTTCGCTTGGTTCATTAACGAACTCCGCCCCAAGCTTCGTGCTTTCCTTACCTTGATATTCTACGCTCCTTCTATTTCCGGTGCGGTATATCTTATCTGGGCAGTGTTCTTCTCCAGCGACCAATACGGTTTCGTGAACGCTTACCTTATCGAATTCGGTATTATAAACGAGCCTAAACTTTGGTTCCAGGATACCGATACCATCTTCCCCCTCATCATCGTAGTAGCATTGTGGACCTCTTTGGGTACCAGCTTCCTTACCTTTATCGCAGGTTTCCAGGTTGTTAATAAAGACCTTTACGAAGCAGGCGCTATCGACGGTATCAAGAACCGTTGGCAGGAACTTTGGTATATCACCCTTCCTTCCATGCGTCCTCAGATGATGCTTTCCGCAATTCTCTCCATCACCGGTGCTTTCGGTTTCGGCGGCGTTATTACAGCTCTCGTTGGCTTCCCGTCTCCCGACTACTGCGTACATACCATAATGCACCATCTTGATGACTACGGCGGAGCCCGTTACGAAATGGGTTACGCTTCCGCAATTGCAACCATACTGTTCTTTATGATGATCGGTTGTAACCTGTTGATCCCTCGAATTCTCAGAAAGGTAGGTTCATAATTATGTTCAAAAAACTTTCCGAGAAAATAGAAATGCGCCGCGTTGCAAAAGGCAAGCAGCCCAAAGAGCAGTTTAAACGTTCTATAAACCGTTCTGCCGGCGGTGACTTTGGCGTATTGTTTTTCCTTATTATATGTGCGTTGGCAATGTCTTTGCCCGTAATATACGCTCTCGGTCAGTCATTTAAGCCTCTTGATGAGCTTTGGCTGTTCCCCCCTCACTTCTTCCCCAACAGATGGGTTATCGATAACTTCGTTGACCTGTTCAGATTGATGGGAGATTCTTGGGTACCTTTCTCCAGATACATCTTTAATACGGTTCTTATTTCCGTATCCGGTACGTTTGGTAACGTAATTCTGTCTTCTTTCGCTGCATACGCGATCGCAAAGATTCCGTTCCCCGGAAGAAACATGCTGTTCCAGACCATAGTTTACTCTTTGATGTTTAACTCTACCGTTACCGGTATTACTAACTTCCTTCTTATGAGCTATCTTAAGATGATAGACAAATATTGGGCAGTTATAATTCCTGCTTGCTGTACAACCTTCGGTCTGTACCTTATGAAGCAGTTTATGGAATCCTCCGTTACAGACGCTGTTCTCGAATCCGCTCGTATCGACGGTGCAGGGGAGTTCAGAATTTTCTGGAAGATCGCAATGCCTATGGTTAAGCCCGCTTGGATCACACTTATTATCTTTGCTTTCAAGGATCTGTGGAACTCCGGCGCCAGCACCTATATTTACAGCGAAGAACTTAAAACCTTTAACTACGCGATCAGCCAGTTGGTAACCAGTGGTGTTGCACGTACCGGTGTATCTGCCGCTTCTACCGTGGTAATGATGATCGTACCTTGTGCAGTATTCTATATTACACAGAGTAACGTTATTCAGACAATGTCCACTTCGGGCATGAAAGACTAAGAGAGGAGATATATTATATGAAAAGAATACTTACAAAATCTCTCCTCTTTTGTGTCTGCTTCCTTCTTATAGGCGCATTCACTCTTCCGATTACTGCAAACGCAAGCGTTCCCTATACCACTTATACTTATGATATAGACGCTTTCATGCAGGAAAGCCCCGATGTTTACGTTCCCTATAAGCAGATTACTACCGCTTCTTTGCTCGCATCTCTTAATGAATCCAATCCTGCCTCTGCTAAATATTCTGCCGAGGATTTCGGTGCTCTTGCAACACCTAAGGATGTTTTTGTAGACGATCTCAATTACGTATACATTGCCGATACCGGCAACAGCCGTATAGTAATTCTTGATGAACAGTATCGTCTCCACCTTATCATTAAGGAATTCGTAAATGACCAGGGTGTTCCCGATACTTTGGCTTCACCCGAAGGCGTATTTGCAACCGATACAGAAATCTACGTTGCAGATACCGAAAAATCCCGTATCGTTATTTTCGATAAGCTTGGTAACTTCAGAGATATCGTTCACGAACCCGTTTCCGAAGTTATGCCCGAAAACTCCGTTTACAAGCCTTCCGCAGTTGCAGTTGACTCTGCAGGACGTATTTACGTTGTAGGTAAGGCTACCAACTACGGTATTATTTCTCTTAACCGTGATGGTTCCTTCAACGGATTCGTAGGTGCTATTACCCAGCAGGCAAATGCTTGGGATATGTTCTGGAGAAACTTCCAGACTCAGGCTCAGATAGACGCAAGTGCATCTGTTGTTTCTATCGAGTACAATAACATCACTATCGACGCAGACGGATTTGTATATGCAACTCAGAGTGCAGATACTACCCAGGTTCCTATTAAGAAGCTCAACCCCAAGGGAAGTGACGTTCTTAACAGAAACGGTTTCCATCCGCCGTCCGGTGAAGTTACCGTTACCTCTACTAACAGCACAGATTACACCGTAACCGGTAACTCTACTATCGTAGACGTTGCTCTCGGTGAAGCAAATACCTGGTCCATCATCGACCAGAAGCGTAGCCGCGTATTTACTTATGACAGCAACGGTAACTTACTGTTTGCTTTCGGTGATATGGGTGATCAGTTTGGTAATATCCAGCGTCTTACCGCAATGGATTACCAGGGTTCCTATATGCTTCTCCTTGATGAGAGTACCAACTCCATCACTATTTACAAGCGCACCGAGTATGGTGATTTGCTTATATCCGCTGTACAGTCTATTGAAGACGGTGACTATGCCGCTTCTGTTGACTACTACATGGGTATTCTTCAGAGAAACAACAACTTTGACCAGGCGTATATCGCAATCGGTGACGCAAAGTATCGTGAAGGCGACTACATTACCGCAATGCAGTACTACAAGTACGCATACGATCAGGAAAGCTATTCCGAAGCATATCAGCACTACCGTAAGGATTGGATGGAATCCAACCTTTGGATACTTGCTCTTATTATCGTAGTAGTTCTTGTTGCTGTTTTGATGTTTGCTAAGTGGGTTAACAAGGTTAATGCTGCCGGTCTTAAGTATTCCGAAAAGCGCAAGTGGTACGAAGAGGTTTGCTATGGCTTCCACGTTATAGTACATCCCTTTGACGGCTTCTGGGACCTCAAGCACGAAAAACGCGGTTCTGTACGAGGCGCTACCATTATTCTGCTTCTTACTGTGTTCACATTCGTTTACCAGTCTGTAGGTAGAGGCTTCCTTTATAATAAATATGAAGGAACCGGCGTTAACTACGTTATTCAGATAAGCTCCATCGTGCTTCCCGTAGTTTTGCTTACCGTTTCCAACTGGTGTCTTACCACTTTGTTTGACGGTGAAGGCAGCCTTGCCGACGTTTACATTGCAACCTGCTATTCTTTGCTTCCCGTTGTAATGCTCGTTCTTCCCACAGTTATGGTATCCAACTTCGTTACTTTGAGCGAACAGGGTATCCTTACTATGATCGAGACTATTGCTTGGGGCTGGACAGCACTGCTCTGGTTCTTCGGTATGATGGTAATCCACGATTACGGTCTGTTTAAAAATATTATTATCACTGTTGCAACAATCATCTTTATGATGTTTGTAATGTTCGTAGCCGTTCTGTTCACCAGCTTGCTTGGAAGAGTATTTACCTTCTTCTACAATATCTACGCAGAGCTGTCATACAGATGGTCATAAGAAAGGAGTAGCAATATGAGTAAATTCTTCAAATCAATACTGGCATTTGCACTCTGCTTGCTGCTCTGCCTGCCTGTAATTTCTTCCGTATCCGGTCTTTTCGCATTTGCTGCGGAAGGGGATGAGGAAGAAAGCAAAGACGTTGATATCTGGGATACTAAAGGTCCCGCATATATGTCTGTAAGCTTTTCCAGCGTAAAATCAAGAATTCTTGGTAACACCTCTCTTGATGCACTTGAACTTTATCTTGAACCTACCGTAGCTATTCCTTACGCAATGTATGTAGATAAGCTTACCGGTGAAGTTATCGTTCTCCGCTGTAAAGACCCCGTAGACGGCAAATTCGAATACGGTGCAGACGGTATTTATTACTATCAGTCTTACTGGTGCTCCAACCCCTATAATGCGGGTGCAAGTACCAACCCCTCCAAGCAAGCTTCTACCGACTCTATCAAGCAGTTGCTTTATTCTCAGATTATTATAAAGTACGTTGATAAGAGCTCCAGCAACACCGAAAACGAAATGACTTCTTATAAGGATTCTGCGAAAAACAATCAGATTACCGTTAAGAAGATCGCAAACGGTATCCGTGTTGAATATAAGCTTGGTCGTGCAGAAAACACATATATGGTTCCTCGTGTTATTAAGCTTGAAAAATTCCAGGCTTTGCTTGAGCAGATCAGAACCAACTGCACAGAAACCAGACCCGCTAACCGTTTTGAGTCCTTCTATACTATTAAGGACGTAAACGATCCTCACATTTCCGATAAGAGTAAAGAAGAATACAAGAAAAAGTATCCTATCTGCGAACAGTTCCCTATAGCTGTTTGTGAACCTGCAATCTCCGTTCAGGAGCTTAAGACTCTTGAAGGCTGGTTGAAGATGTATACCGATTACTCTCTTGAACAGCTCCAGATCGACCACGACGAAGTTGAATATGTAAACAAGGACGCAGCTCCCGCACAGTTCAAACTCGCTCTGGAATACAAGCTGGATGCAGACGGACTCTCTATCCGTTGTAACATGGGTAACGTTCGTTTCGACTCTTCCGTTTATTCTTTGAAGAACATCAGCATTCTGCCTTATGCAGGTACAGGTAACGTTGTTTCTAACGAAGGTTACGTTTTCTCTGCTGATGGTTCCGGTACAATAATCAATTTTGCTGATATTATGGGCAGTCAGTTCAAGAATACCAGCAAGATCTACGGTCAGGACTATGCCTACAGCGAAATCAGCGGCTCCAACAAGCAGGCTGTAAGACTTCCTGTTTTCGGTATAATCGAGACCAAGAACAACTCTTATACAGAGAAGATTAAGACCACCGAATATGATGAAGACGGTAATGAGGTAGTGGTAGAAACTACCAAGTATCTCAAGAATGGTTACTTCGCAATCGTTGAAGAAGGTGAATCTCTGGTTAACCTTACTATCGAAAACGGCGGTGCTACTCACATGTTCGTATCTTGCTACGGTACGATCAACCCCCGTCCTTCCGATACCATTTCTCTTGATGCAGGTCTTTCCGCCGGCTCCTCTTCTTCCTGGACCGTTGAATGTGACCGTAAGTACACCAAGGATTACAAGATCAGAGTGTTCCTTCTTAATGATGAAGAATCCTCCGTTGCCGGTATGGCAAACATTTATCGTCAGTATCTCAAGAATAAGGGCGTTCTTACTGCTATTGACAAAGATACAACCCATAAAGATATTCCTCTCTATGTCGAAACCCTTTGCGCACTTGAGGCATCTTCTTCCTTCATGGGTGTTCCCATTAATAAGATGTACTCTCTTGCAAGCTTTGAGAAGATAATCGAAATGCTTGAACTTCTCGGCGAAGACGCAGATATTTCCAACGTTAAGCTCAGACTTATGGGCTGGCAGGACGGCGGTATCGGTGATACCGTTCCCAATGGCGTTAAGGTTGAAAAAGTTATCGGCGGCGAAGAAGGCTTTAAGAAGCTTATCGAGTATGCAAAGTCCAGCGGCGCTACTCTGTATCCCGATTTTGACTTTGTTTATGCTCATAACGACAGATGGTTCGATGGCTTCTCTCAGTCTGACGATCTTGCAAAGACTATTAACGATCGTTATGCAAGACATCAGTATTACAGCGCACTTTACCAGGGATATGACAGATCCGGTATGGGTATTATCTCTGCAAGTGTAATGAACAAGTTCTATTCCAACTCTTGGGATGACTACAAGGATTACAATGTAGGCAGCATTTCTGTCGGCGTACTGGGCGAATCCCTTTCCTCCGACTTTGATGAAGATGAACCTTACAACCGCGAAGACAACAAGACCCTTATCACCAAGCTTTTTGCTCAGATAAAGGAAGATAACGGCAAGGTAATGATCAGCGGCGGTAATGCTTATGCGTTCCCCTATGTTACCGATATCGTTAATATCGCTCTTGATGACTCCGGTTACAAGTACTCCGCAACCAGCGTTCCTTTCCTCGGAATGGTTCTTCACGGCTATATCGAATACACCGGCGAAGCTATCAACCTTGCAGGTGACTACCGCTATACCGTACTTAAAACTATCGAAAACGGCGCAAACCCCTATTTCGTACTCGCTATGGAAAACACTTCCGAGCTTAAGAAACTTAACGCTTGGTACGAAGTATCCGGTTACTACTCCGTTCGTTACAACATCTGGCTTAACGATATGGTTACAACCTATAATGAACTTAACGAAGCTTTGGCAGACGTTAAGACTGAGAATATCGTTGATCACCAGTTCCTTGATGACGAATATGACGTTGTTAAGGTAACTTACAGCAACGGAATTTCCTTCATAATCAACTACGACCTTAATGCAGCCACCGTTGAAGTTGACGGCAATTCCTACACTATCGGCGCTGAGGACTTTATCAAGCTCGACGCTGACGGAAATCAAATTTAACAGGAGGGAATATAATGGATAAGGCGCTTAAAACAAACGAGCAAGCTACCGTTGAAGTAAAGCCTTTGAAGGTTAAAAAGAGAAAAGCAAAGTCTCTTGAAAAACAGAAATCGACCTTCGGTTGGCTGTTTATACTTCCGTTCCTTCTTGGTTTCTTCCTCATTTATCTCCCCATGATAGTTTCTTCTATCCAGATTTCCTTCAGTACCATCGCGTATGAGGATATCGGACAGGTGCTTACATGGTGTAAACCTCTTTTCACTAACTATTCAAATGCACTTTTAAAAGAAGCAGATTTCACCAAGACACTCGTTGAGTGTCTTGGCGGAATGGCATTCGATATTCCCGCAATTATCATATTCTCTCTGTTTATGGCAATTTTGCTTAACCAGGATATGAAGGGAAGAGCGGCATTCCGTGCAATCTTCTTCGTTCCCGTTATAGTATCCACCGGTATTATTGAATCTATCGACCTTCAGAACACTCTTGCTCAGCTTGGCGACCAGGTTTCCAACCTTAACGGAGACGGTGTTGAGGGCGCTGTGAATACCGGTACCGAGATTATTAATGCTATCGACGTTGAGCGTTTCTTCGGATCCATGAAAATCGGTTCTGAACTCGCCGGCATCGTTAGCGGATGGGCAAACAACGTATACAACATCGTAAACCGTTCCGGTGTTCAGATGCTTATATTCCTTGCAGCTCTTCAGTCTATATCTCCTTCGATATACGAATCCTGTAAGGTTGAGGGTGCTACCGGTTGGGAAACCTTCTGGAAGATCACTTTCCCCATGATCAGCCCCATGATTCTCGTTAACCTTGTTTATACTATAATCGACTCCTTTACTACCAAGTCCAACGTAATGATGTCCTTTATCACTACTGCAAGTAACGAAGCTAATGGTAAGCCTCTCGGTACTGCAATGGCTTGGCTGTACTTCCTTATAGTTATACTTATTCTTGCAATCTGTACCGCATTTGCGTCGCTGTTCGTATTCTATCAGCGTCGTGAAAAGTAAGGAGGTGCGTTATGAGTTTTACAGAAAAATTAAAAGGTCTTTTTACAAAAAAGAAAAAGCCTGAAAAAATCGTAACCGGTAACGCAAAGATAGATACCGAAACTTCTTTATGGGAGCGTATTAAGGCTAAATACTTTAACATGTTTTTCGTTAAGAAGCTCGGTTGGGTTATCTTCAGATTGGTTCTTCTTATCGGTATTTCCTATGTAATTATCTATCCGTATTTCTCAAAGATCACCACCTCTCTTATGGCGAGGGAAGACTTTGTTGATACCACCGTTCTTATGATTCCTCGTAACTGGACGTTGGATACTTACAAGGCGATTATTAACGATAACAAGTACTTTACCGCTTTGTTTAACACCACAACACTTTCTTTGCTTTGCGGTGTATCCCAGACCTTGGTTTGCGCTATCGTAGGCTACGGCTTTGCGAAGTTCAAGTTCAAGTTCAAGGGTATCCTGTTCCTGCTGGTAATCTTTACCATGGTAGTTCCTCACGAAACTATCCGTCAGGCAATGATACTGCGTTTCCGTTATCTGGATCTTATCGGTATCATACCGCAGTTAAACGGATGGATTTTCAATATGTTTGATGGCGGAACTATTTCTCCCGAAACATACGAAAAATTCACAGATTTCATCGGACTTATCCCCAACGCGCTTAATACATACTGGCCCATGGCGATCCTTTCTCTTACCGGTCTTGCATTTAAGAACGGTCTGTACATCTTCATGATGCGTCAGTACTACAGAGGCGTTCCCGACGAATTGGAAGAAGCTGCATACGTTGACGGTGCAGGCGTTATAAAGACCTTTGTCCGTATAATCCTGCCGATGTCAACCGCCATGATGGTTACCATCTTTATGTTCTCCTTCTCATGGCAGTGGACAGATACGTTCTACACCGATCTGTTTATGCCCGCTTCCGGCGGTAACATATTGCTTAATAATATCGTTTCGATACCTAAGTCTTTGGATACCGAGTATGCCGGTCAGATGGCATATGAAACTGCTATCAGAAATGGTTGCGGTATTCTCATACTCATTCCTTTGCTTATTATGTATCTCTTCGGTCAGCGTACCCTTATCGAAGGCGTTGAGCGTTCCGGTATTACAGGTTAATAAAATTAATCACATAAAAAGAGTTGCTTTCAAAAGCAACTCTTTTTGTCTTTTTGATTGAAATAATGGCGGGAACGTATTATATTGGCATTACCAAATAAAGAGGTAATAGGTTATATTCACGGCTGCGAATTTAATTTATTATACGCCGAGCCAATGGTGAACGTGTTGGGAATAGCTGTGTGTAAAATGTATCGCAGAATAGGTGTTGGCAGGGTGCTTTTAAAAACACTTGTGAATTGGGCGTTGGAACGAGGTGCTGTTGCTATTAGGTTAAATTCGGGCGCTGAACGTTCCGAAGCTCACAAGTTTTACGAAAAATGCGGTTTTATTTTCAAAAAATCACAATACAGTTTTATAATGAATATATAAGATAAAATCCCCGGAATTTAATTCGGGGATTTTACTTTATTTTACGTATACGTTGTCAATGTTGAAGACAGGATAATAATTACCATCGATTGTGGATATAAGGCTGTTTACTTTTTCGGTAACAGTTTTTCTGTCAAGCTTAAGTTCGTAGGGGATAACAATGTCAAATATAAGGTTTGTGTGGGTGGGACCTGTAACCACGCGGAAATCGTGAATACTTACACCTTCGCCAATGGTGGAAAGAAGGTCTGCAACAATCTTTTTAAGCTTATTTGTGGTTTCATCATCGGTCAGTATGGGGTCCATATGTATGACTGCTTCGCAGTTCAGTTCCTGCCGCAGTCTGCGTTCTATATTGTCTATAGCATCGTGTGTTTCAAGCATATCCGCATCTGCGGGTACTTCAGCGTGAAGAGATATCATAACTCTGCCGGGGCCGTAATCGTGTACCACAAGGTCATGAATACCGTGCACACATTCTTCAGACAATACAATGGCTTCTATACTTTCTACAAATTCCTTTTCCGGCGGTTGACCCAAAAGGGGAGAAATAGTTTCCTTTGCGGCTTTAAATCCGTTGTAAAGTATAAACACAGAAACTGCAAGACCGCACCAAGCGTCAATGTTAATGCTCCACACCTTTGAAATAATCATCGAACCCAAAATAACGGTGGTTGCAATACAATCGGAAAGTGAATCGGCAGCGGTGGCAGAAAGGGAAGGGGAGTTTATTTTTTTGTGTACTGCACGGTTGTAAAACGCCATATAAAGCTTTATCAGTACAGAAACAATCAGAATTCCGATAGCGATATAAGAAAACTCCACTTGTGCAGGGGTAATTATTTTGCTTATAGATTCCGTTGCCAATTCGAATCCCATAAGCATTATAAGCATCGCCACCATAAGGGCGGTTATATATTCGTATCTGCCGTGACCGAAGGGGTGGTCGGAATCCGGCTTAGAACCGGAAAGCTTAAATCCTATGAGTGTTATAATCGAAGTGCCCGCATCCGACAGGTTGTTAAAAGCATCTGCCATTATAGAAATTGCACCGGAAAGGGTACCTGCAATAAATTTAATGGCAAACAGCAAAACATTAAGGCATATACCTACGATTCCGCACAGAATACCGTAAGCTCGTCTTACAGCGGGCAGGCGGTGGTTTTCACGGTCTTTTATAAATATCGAAGCCAGCAGTTTTATCATAAGCATACCTCCAAAATAACCATATTCAATATAACATATATTATTGATTTTTGCAACGGTTATTTGTTCTTGCTTTTAAAGAGTATAGACCACAGCAAAGCAAAAAGTATAGCAGCGGTTATTCCGGCAGCAGTAGCTGAAATACCGCCGTATATGATTCCGAAAGCCCCGTCTTTTTCTATTGCCTGCTTTACGCCTTCGGCAAGTGTGTTTCCGAACCCCGTAAGAGGCACTGTAGCGCCCGCTCCTGCCCATTTTACAAGCTTTGGATAAATCCCCAAGCCGTTAAGCAAAACTCCTGAACAAACGTATCCTACCAGAATATAAGCAGGGGTAAGCTTGGTTTTATCTATTAAAATCTGGGCTATAACGCATAAAATGCCGCCTATCAAAAAGGCTTTAAGAATCAAAAGATAGTCGATTTGCATTTCAACACCTCTCAAAACAGACCAGATGGGCAACGCTCGGAATGATTTTATTTTGGATAATACTTTTCGGGGAAAGCAGCGCGCCGGTGCCGATCAAAAGTACGTGCTTCAGCTCACCGTCAGCAATTCTTGGGCAAATATCGGCGGCAAAGACACTGGCAGAGCACCCGCAACCGCTGCCTCCCGCTTGCACGTCCTGTGTGTTAAGATCGTATATCATCATACCGCAATCCATAAAATTGTCTCCCAGAATAAGACCGGTGCTTTTCGCATATTCTTTTGCCAGCTCAAAGCCTTCGTGGCCAAGGTCGCCGGTTGCTATCAGATCAAAATCATTAACATTTTTTCCCGAATTTTGCAAATAACGGGTGAGTGTGTCTATAGCTGCGGTTGCCATAGCCGCTCCCATATTGTTTGCGTCGGAAATGCCGTTATCCTGAATTTTTCCTATTACCGCTTCTGTTATTCTTACAAGACTTTTATTTTGACTTAACAAAAAGCTGCCGCAGCCCGTTACCGTATTTTGAGCGGTTGGAGTCCTTTGACTCCCGTATTCTAACGGGAATCTGAACTGCCGTTCCGCAGAACAAAAATGGGAGGAAGCGAGTGTTCCCACAACCATACCTTTTTCCGCAAAAGCAGAACCGATTATCAATCCTTCCGCTGCGGTAGAGCAAGCACCGTAAAGGCCGAGGTAGGGGATACCGTTGTTATTTACTGCGTGGGATGTTGCGATGCATTGGTCCAGCAGATCACCGCCTGCCAATAAATCTATATCTTTCCAATCGTAGTCGCTTTTTGTTAATAAAGCTTCAAGGGTTCTTTTAACCATTTCCGTTTCAGATTTTTCCCAGGTATCCTGCCCAAAACGGTCATCTTCGCAAAAGCTGTCAAATTTATCTCCCAAAGGTCCTTCTTTTTCCTTTGATCCGACAACAGCAGCGGTTTGATTAAGGAATACGTTATCAAATTTAATAATTTCGGTTTTCATATATTACCTGCAATCACCATATAAATATAATAAATTATGCCGTATATTACGCTGGACGCAGAGCCGTAGACAATAACCGGTCCTGCAATTACAAACATTTGTGTTGCAACTCCTTTGATATATCCTTCGCTTTTACCCTCAATTGCGGGTGACGCAACAGCATTTGCAAAACCGGTTATTGGCACAAGAGTCCCTGCACCTGCAAAGTTTGCAAACTTATCAAACAATCCTAAACCCGTTAAAAGCCCCGCTAAAAACACCAGCGTTACCGAAGCCAAGGAATATGCGCTTTTTTCATCCTTCATAAATGTGCTGTATACAAAGAACAGCAGCTGACCGATAACGCATATCATACCACCTGTGATAAATGCCCAAATACAGTTTTTTAGCGATGAGGTGCGTTTGGCGCGCCCCTCTGCAAACTCAATATATTGTTTTCTGTTCACCTTTTCACCTCTTATTCTTAAGAATAATCTGCACGAAAAACATAAATTTTATGCAATTCTCTTGACAATATTGATGTTTGGGGTATAATATAGGATGACTATTAAATTGGAAGGATATGTGATAAATTGAAAAAGATCAAAGAGACAAAGCCAAGATATCCGCTTTTTAATTCTATGCACGATATCGTAAACTTTGTTGCAGATTCTTATGGTGATAACGTTTTATATAAATATTACGTAGGTAAAGATATCCGTGAAGTAAGCTTTAATCAGTATAAAGACTGGTTTATGGGAATGGGTACAACCCTTTTTAACCGCGGGTGGAACGGAAAGCGTTTTGCTATAGTTGGCGAAAGCAAGCCCGAGTGGATGAGCTCGTTCTTATCCGTTATGTCTGCCGGCGGTGTTATTGTTCCTCTTGATAAAGAGCTTTTCGCAGAGCAGATATGTAACTTTGTTGAATACGCAGAGTGTGATGGTGTTTTTTATACCGAATCTCATTATGACAAGGTAAAAGACGCAAAGCCTGCAGAAGGTATCTTTATTAATCTTGATGATTGCGAAGCTTCTGAAGCACGCGGACACTTTACATTTTCCAAGCTTATGAAAGAAGGTCTTGCGGATTATAAAAACGGAAACAAGACGTTCTGTAATTACCGTCCCGATACTTCTGTTTTGGCTTCCCTTGTATTTACCTCCGGTACCACCGGTACCAGCAAGGGAGTAATGCTTTCCCAGAATAACCTTTTGTTCAACGCATATCAGTGTGTAAACGAAGTTGACTTTTCTGCGGATGACGTTAATATCTCTGCACTTCCTCTTCACCATACATACGAATGTACCGCAGGCAATATCGCTGCAATGACATGTGGTGTTACCATTTGCTTTAATAACAGTCTTAAATACTTTATGAAGAACGTAGCACTCTTCAAGCCTACCGGACTGGTTCTCGTTCCTCTGTTTGTTAATACTATTTACAGACGTATTACCGATGAGATAGAGAAAAAAGGAAAATCCGGTACTGTTAAGACAGGTATGGCGATCACCGGTGCGGCGCGCAAAGTAGGTATTGATCTTCGTAGAAATATGTTTAAGGAGATCATTGACAATCTTGGCGGAAACGTAACTAAGATCGTATGCGGCGGCGCAGCAGTTAATCCCGATATAGTTAAATGGTTTGATTCTGTGGGCATAAGAATCGAGCAGGGCTACGGCATTACCGAATGCTCTCCTCTTGTTGCCGTTAACCCTTCTTCCACCCATAAGGTTGGTTCTGTAGGTCGTGCAGCTATTGGCTCCAGCGTAAAGATTATCGTTGATAACAATTACGGCGTGGTTTACGAAGCAGAAACCGGTGAAATCGGCGAAATTTGTGTTAAGGGCCCCAACGTAATGCTTGGATACTATAACAACCCCGAAGCAACTAAGGAAGCCTTCACCGCAGACGGATACTTCCGTACCGGCGATTACGGTTATGTTGATAAAGACGGATATATATTTATCAGCGGCAGAAAGAAGAATATTATAGTTCTCACCAACGGTAAAAACGTTTATCCCGAAGAGATCGAAGAATATCTTGAAAATATTGACGTTATCAAAGAATGTGTCGTAGTGGGCAGAGAAAATGACGACGATGTGGTTCTCACAGCAGTACTTTTCCCCGATTACGATAAGTTCAAGGGTATGTCTGAAGAGGAAATATCCTCTGCACTCAGAACGCAGATTATGAACGTAAACCGTCGTCTGCCTTCCTTCAAGCAAATACGCGGAATTGAGATCAGACGTGTTGAGTTTGAAAAGACTCCCACCAAGAAAATAATCCGCAGTAAAATATAAGAGGTACAAACTATGTTTGAAAAACTTAAATCCATTCTTGTTGAAGAAATGAACATCAACGCAGATGAAATCACTCTCGATTCCGAGCTTACCAACGATCTCGGCTTCAACTCTCTTGAACTTGCAGACTTGGTTCTCCTTTGCGAAGAAAAGTTTGATATCACCTTTGATGATGAAGATCTTGCTTCTCTCATCACAGTTCGTGACGTTGTAAACTATCTGGAAAACAGATAATCAACAAGACCTTCAAAAAACGCACTCGTGTGAGTGCGTTTTATTTTATTTTTTGAAAATTTCAATTAACCAAACCGTTATTTCCATTACTATATGAATGAAAGCTTTCAAAACAATACTTTACCAAAAGGAGGTAGCAGTCATGGAGAATTACAGCGCAGTACAATTTGTTGAAGAAAATATGAAAACCATATTTGCATATGCTCTCTCCCGTGTTTCGGATAAAGCGGATGCAGAGGATCTGGCGAGTGATATAATCCTTGCCATTCTTCAGAGCAAGGATAAAATAAAAGATCCCACCGCTTTTTACGGTTTCGTATGGGGAATAGCCGCAAATACTTATAAAAGCTTTTTGCGTAAAAGAAATAAAAATTCTTTTGAGTATCTTGAAGAAAGTATTCCCTATACAGACGGAGTTTTGGAAGAGCTTTGTTCCAAAGAAGAACTGAATGTTTTGCGAAGGGAGCTCAGTTTACTTTCAAAGGAGTACCGTGAATGTACGGTTGCATATTATTTTGATGGACTTTCCTGCGCAGAAACTGCCAAAAAACTGGGAATCTCTTTAGAAATGGTAAAGTACTACTTATTCAAAACCAGAAAAATTTTGAAAGAAGGTATAGGTATGGAAAGAGAATACGGTGAAAAAAGCTACAGACCTGCAAAGTTTGAGTTTGTAACGATTTTTTCGGGAAGCTACAACGCGGAATACAGAAATCTGTTTAACAGAAAGCTGCCGGGAAATATTTTGCTCAGCGCCTACTACACGCCTATGACGATACGTGAGCTCTCTTTGGAGCTTGGGGTAGCTTCTCCTTATCTTGAGGATGAAATAGGACTGCTTGAAAAGTACGGGCTTTTGCAAAACCTCGGCGGAGGAAAATATCAAACAAATCTTGTAATATTCACCGAAGCTTTCACAAAGGAATTTTACAAAAATGCTGCTGAAAACTGCAAAGAACGGTTAAATCATATTTTAAACGGCATAAAGCAAAAGCTTGCGAAGATACGAAACGTAGGCTTTATCGGATGCGATCTTGAAGATAACAGCCTTTTGTGGGCGTTTCTCTGGCTGTGTATGCGTAACGGTTATTCCGACTTTGAAAATATGAATCCCGGTTACACCTTAAAGGATAAGCTTTATAACGGAGCAACCGGAATAAATTACGGTGTGGATTACGATTGTCTTCCGGAACTGGAAAAATACTCATCTCTCGCTTTTGCGGGATACGCTGGTATTGACGATGACTATGCAATGTCCTTTGCCGATTTCGGTGTTTTGCCAAAAAAGAATCGCTATCCGGGCAAAACCTCTTGTGTGCAAAAGCTGTATGCGGCACTTGAGGATAGAACAAAGGCAGAATTCGCCGTTATGAGGGCAGAAGAACTCAAGGCTGTGGAAAACATCATATCCGAAGAGATAAAGGAAATGGCGGAATTTTACGTTTATCTCACCGAAACCGCAGTGAAAACAATGCGTTCCCACGCACCCGATCACGTTTGCAATCAGATAGAACATATCGTGGGAAGTACAATCTTTTTCCGCACGGTAGGGTTTATCGGCGGCTGTGCCGCAGAATCCGGTGCGGCTTCAGTGCCAGAAGATGATAAGGCGGTGGCGCTTTACGCATATACCTCCAAATACAGCAAAGAAAAATGTTTCGACGTTTGTTAAAATCAAAAAGCCACGGTGTTTACCGTGGCTTTTTGCGTAAATTATATGTGGCTGAACTTCTTGTAGGTTTCAAGGTCGGCATGCATAAGCATCCATTCAAGCTCTGCATCACCCATTACTGTGGTGCGTCCGTCTGCGTACAGCTTGTCGATCTCATCCTTCATAGTCTGAATAAAAGGAGCACGCTTATCAACTGTTATACCGCGTTCTTCCAAACGGTAAAAGCGGTTAAGCCAATGGGCAATTCCCGCAAGACCGCTGTGAACATCGACAGCTACGGAAGCAGGTCTGTTAAGTATTTTTGCGGTATTGAAAATGTTGTATATTTCTTCGTTTTTAAGCAGTCCGTCTGCGTGGATACCCGCACGGGTTACGTTGAAATCACGTCCCACAAAAGGAGTTCTGGGAGGAATTTCATAAGAAAGCTCGTCTTCAAAATAACGGGCGATTTCGGTAATTACCGAAAGATCCATTCCGTCTGTGGAACCGCGAAGGGAAGCGTATTCGATAGCCATCGCCTCAAGAGGACAGTTGCCGGTACGCTCGCCGATACCAAGAAGGGAACAGTTCACGCCTGATGCGCCGTATAACCATGCTGTAGAAGCGTTTGTAACAACCTTGTAAAAATCGTTGTGTCCGTGCCATTCTATCATATCGGAGCTTATACCCGCATAATGCTGAAGACCGTATATGATTCCCTGTACGCTTCTGGGGAGTGCGGCACCGGGGTAGGATACACCGTAGCCCATAGTGTCGCATGCTCTTATTTTTACAGGCACACCGTACTCGTCACCCAGCTCTTTTAAAGCGGAAGCAAAAGGTACTACAAAGCCGTAAAAATCTGCACGGGTTATATCTTCGAAGTGGCATCGGGGATGTATTCCGTTTTCCAGAACCGAGCGCACTATACCTAAATACTTTTCCAGCGCACTTTTTCTGGTCATACCCATTTTTTTGTATATGTGATAATCGGAGCAGGATACAAGTACGCCGGTTTCTTTAAGACCAAGATCCTTAATTATCTGGAAATCCTTTTCGTTTGCGCGGATCCAGCTTGTAACTTCGGGAAATTCGTATCCCAGCTCAAGACATTTTTCAACAGCTTTTCTGTCTTTTTCCGTGTATACGAAAAATTCGCTCTGACGGACAATTCCGTTTTTTCCGCCTAATTTGTGGAGCATTTTGAAAAGATTGACTATCTGTTCCACGGTGAAGGGGGAGGTTGATTGCTGACCGTCTCTGAACGTAGTGTCGGTTATCCATATCTGCTCCGGCATATTAATGGGAACGTTTCTGTGGTTAAACGATACCTTGGGTACTGAATCGTATTCAAACAGATTTCTGTATAGCTGCGGTTCTTCCCGTTCCTGTAAACTGTATTTATAAGCGGCTTGCTCCAAAAGATTTGTGTTTTCGGAAAAGAAAAGTTCTCCTGCGTGGTCTTTGTTCATACTCTTCTCCTTATATGTGTATTTTTATTTATATATATGCAATATTATACACGTAATTCTTGTTAAATCAACACAAAAAAGTATATTTTTTAAATTTTGTAAGGTTAGTTATATGAGTCTGCCTCTTAAAGTTACGTATAGTGCATTTTGCCAAAAATCAAAGCCGCCTTTAAAAAGCGGCTTGTAAATATTAAAATTCCGTTCTTCCTTCAATAGCTTTAAGCAAAGTAACGCTGTCTGCATATTCAAGGGTTGCGCCAACGGGCAGACCGTAGGCGAGCCTGGTAACCTTTATACCCAAAGGCTTTATAAGACGGCTTAAATACATTGCTGTAGCCTCACCTTCAACGCTGGGGTTGGTAGCTATAATGATTTCCGTAACGTTTTCATCAAGTCTTGCAAGAAGCTCTTTTATCTTCAGTTTATCGGGACCGATGCCGTCGATGGGAGAGATAACTCCGTGCAGAACATGATAGCTTCCGTTAAATTCGTGCAGTTCCTCAACCGCTTCTGCGGCACGTGTGTCTTCAACTACGCAGATAACGCTTTTATCACGGGAGGGAGACTGACATACGGCGCACAAACCGTCTTCGGAAAAGGTCATACAGCAGGGGCAAAGGGATACTTGTGCTTTTGCTTTCAGAATAGCGTTTGCAAACTCTTCTGCTTCGGATTCGGAAAGGGCAAGAACGTGGTACGCAAGTCGAATTGCGGATTTTCTTCCTATTCCGGGAAGAGAAGCGAATTTGCTTATAAGATTCTCGAGACTGGGTGTCATATCAGAATAAACCGGGCATTCCGATGGAACCGGTGATCTTTTGCATTTCTTCGGAATTGGTAGTCTCTACTGTCTTTATTGCTTCGTTAACTGCGGCAACAAGAATATCCTGAAGAGTTTCGATATCGTCGGGATCAACGATTTCGGGCTTGATATCTATAGAAAGAACTTCTTTTTTACCGTTTATGGTTACGGTTGCCATTCCGCCGCCGGCGTTAACGGTGTATTCTTTGGCATCAAGCTCTTCCTGAAGAGCCGCCATGTCTTCCTGCATTTTCTGTGCTTGTCTAAGCATTTGATTCATGTTTCCGGGACCTTGGTTAGGAATTCTTACTTTCATTTTTATCCTCCGTTATTCGCCCAAAGAATCCAGCAGGGAAGTCTGAAACTCATCTTGGACTAAATTGTTTTGTTTTATTTCGATTTTTATATTTTTATTGGTAGCAGAGCGAGCCGCATTATTTAAAGCGATAACCGCATCGGGCTTGCTCAACAGTGAATGACCGATAAAATCCGTACGGATGATAAGGGTGTTACCGCGCAACTTAACGTCTGCTTTGGAAACAAAGGACGCAAGGTCGCTTCTGGTATTCAGTGCTTCTATAAATTCCGCAAAAAATTCAAAATCTTCTTCCTTGGGTTTTTCTGTGTATTCCGGCTTTTCTGCGGGAGTATCGTTCTTTGGCTGTGCGGGTATGGGATCAAACGTCAAGGGGATGGGAGACTCTTCCGCAGGGGCGGGGATATCCACAAAAACAGCAGGTGCAGATGCGGGACGCTTTTCCAGCTCTGCAATGCGGGCGAGAAGAGCTTTGTTGGAATCATCCAGCTTAAGATCGCACATTCTTATAACCGCAAGCTCGATAAGTACCTTTTTGTTAAGTGCATAACGGGACATTCTGGATTGAGTATCCTCAAGCACCGTGGAAAAATACAGTATCTTTTCTATACCGCATTTTTTTGCAACGTCTTTTAATATAGCTTCTGCCGTGCCGGAATAATAGGTTCCCGTTTTTGCAAAATTGGCAGGGGAGTATTTGAGCATAAGCAGATCTCTGGTCATACCGATAAGCTCGTCCAAAAGCGAAGAAAGATTTTTCGCACTTCTATGAAGATTATCAATAAGCTCCAAGGATTCGGCAATATTTCCGTCTGCAATAAGAGAATACAGCTTGGCAACGGAATCATTGTTTGCGACGCCCAATTGCTGTGCCACATATTCGGGAGTTATTGCCTTGCCCGTGTTACCTGCAGTGCAGGATTCCAAAAGGGACAAAGCGTCTCTCATACCGCCGTCCGCAAGCTTTGCGATAAGGGAAGCCGCCATAGGGTCTATGGAAATACTTTCCGCCGAAGCGACACGGTTTATATGCGCCTCAATGGAAGCATCGTCTATTCTGCGGAATTCATATCTTTGGCAGCGGGAGAGAATGGTGGCGGGTATTTCGTTAAGTTCGGTTGTCGCCAGAATAAATATTACGTATTCGGGCGGTTCCTCCAAAGTCTTAAGCAATGCGTTGAAAGCACTGCCGGATAACATATGTACCTCGTCGATTATATAAACCCGCTTTTTTAAAAGAGAAGGGGGATAAAGCAATTCTTCTCTTAAATCACGGATATTGTCAACACCGTTGTTGGAAGCGGCGTCTATCTCAAGAACGTCGGTAGCACTGCCGCTGTCTATGGACTTACAAGCTTCGCACTCACAGCAGGGATTGCCGTTTACGGGAGAAAGGCAGTTTACCGCTTTTGCCAGAATTTTTGCGCAGGAAGTTTTTCCTGTTCCTCTGGTGCCGCAAAAAAGATAAGCGTGGGAAACCTTGTTTTCGGCGCTTTGATTTCTCAATATAGTGGTGATATGCTCTTGACCCACAACCTCATCAAAGGTACGTGAACGCCACTTTCTGTATAAAGCCTGATACACCTTAGGTTTCCTCCCTTAAACAAAAAATAACAATGGATACAGGGTACGGTCATACAGCAAAAGTCGAACGCCTGCTACACCCGAAAACGAAGCCTTCCTCTTCCGGACAGGCACTCCCGCAACACATCTGCTCTTCCGCTTAATGCTGCTTGGTTCCCCATCTGACATGGTTCACGGACGCAAATTGTGCAGGACCCATCCTTCAACAGATTCTTGCTCCGCCCGGCGGCACAGCAAACGGCCTCATAATGCCATTCACCCCTGCTGTAGCGGATCTCAGGTTCAGGGCACCGCTAACTCCCCGGTTAGTATGACCGTACCCCATATCCATTGTCTTTCTATTATAACAGAAAATATTTGCTTTTTCAATACGTTTATTAAAAATTCCTTGTATTGACTTTATAGGTGTTGGTGTGTATAATATAATGAAAAGGAAGTGATATTGTGAAATCAGTTTTTAAATTGTTTTTCGGTTATATGGATCTGGAAAAGTGGCTCAACAAGCAAGGGGAAAAATGTTTACTGCTTACCAATGTTTCGGACAGTAAATATACCTTTACAAAATGCGAGGCACCTGTCAGATATTTTATTGACCATACCGATGATTCTCCTTATACCGATGCAAACGGAGAATATATTCACGGGAAAATGGCAGAAGGATACGAGCTTGTCTGTATAAACGGACGAAACTTGTTTTTCGCCGCCCCGACAGAAAAGCCTGATTATTCCCAAAGATACAAGAACATGCTTTCACATATCAGACTTGTGCTTTTATCCGTGTTTTCTCTTTTCGTTATCTCCATGAGTGTGATGATATACGAAATGAAGCAAATTGCAATTTTGGAACACGCGGTGTTTGAGGGGATAACCCCCCGTACGGTTGCATATCTTCTTATTCTTCCGGCGGCACTTTCGCTGGGCGCAACCGTAATCTATTTTATGGAAATGCTTTCGCTTTCTAAAACAAGAAAGGAGGTCGTTAAGATTGAGCAACTCAGTAAAGCCACAGAACAGGATCAAACTGAAGGCGATAGTGCAGGAGTTTGATCTTAAGCCATTTTACGAGCCTCCCCATATAGATGATATCTACGTGGTTCGGCCTGATGTTTCCCGTCCCGGATTGCCTCTTGCAGGCTTTTATAAGGATTTTGAAAATGAACGTATTCAGCTTATCGGTAATATGGAAAACAGTTATCTGGAATCTCTTTCCACGGAAGCAAGATACAAATCATTGGATACGTTTTTTTCTTTAAATTTGGTTTGTCTTATTCTTACCAACGGTATTGTGCCTTATCCCGAAATGCTTTCTCTTGCGGAAAAGTATAAAGTCCCGCTTTATTCCTCTTCTTCCTCTACTTCGGTTATCACAGCCGCTATGAACAACAGACTTCACGTTATGCTGGCAGAGCGAATTACCGTTCACGGCGTTTTGGTAGAAGTTTACGGTGAAGGCGTGCTTATTTTGGGCGATTCTGGTATAGGCAAGAGCGAAATCGCTATAGAGCTTGTAAAGCGCGGACATCGTCTTATTGCCGATGATTCCGTTGATATTAAAAAGGTTTCCACTACCACTCTTGTTGGCGAAGCGCCGGAGCTCATACGTCACTATATAGAGCTTCGCGGTATCGGTATCGTTGACGTAAGCCGTATATTCGGTATGGGTTCCGTTAAGAATTCCGAAAAGATAGAGCTTATTATCAATTTTGAGCATTGGGAACCGGGAAAGGAATACGAGCGCCTGGGTTTGGATGAAATTACCACCGAAATAATGGGAATTTCCGTTCCTTCCATCACAGTCCCCGTTCAGCCCGGCAGAAACCTTGCGGTAATTATAGAAATCGCAGCTATGAACAACCGTCAGAAAAAGATGGGATACAATGCGGCTGCTGAATTAAATAAAAAAATAATCAGTTACGATAAATAAAGGAGAATTTATTATGTTTTATCTTGGTATTGACCTTGGCGGTACAAATATGGCGGCAGGTATCTGCGATGAAAACGGTAAGATCATATTGAAAAAATCTATTCCCGCACTTCCCGAACGTGAAGCGGACCTTATTATGGATGATATGGCAAAGCTTTGCCTTGATCTTATTGCCGAAGCGGGCCTTTCTGTTTCCGATATAGCTTACGCAGGTATTGCTTCTCCCGGTATTGCCGACCCCATTCACGGCGAGATCGTTTATTCTTGCAATTTCCCTACGTTCGTTAATTATCCCATTTGCGATGTACTTGCAAAGAAGATGGGAATCGAAAAGGTTTTGGTTGCAAACGATGCAAATGCGGCTGCTAAGGGCGAAGCTGTATGTGGTGCTGCAAAGGGCTATTCCGATTCTGTATTCGTTACTCTGGGCACCGGTGTCGGCGGCGGTATTATTATAGATAAAAAAATTCTAACCGGCTTTAACTTCGCAGGTGCAGAAATCGGTCATATCGTTATAAGCCACGGCGGCAGACAGTGCAACTGCGGCAGAAAAGGCTGTTTTGAAGCTTATGCTTCCGCTACCGGTCTTATAAAGACTACCAAGGAAAAGATGCTGGGAAACAAAGACAGTCTTATGTGGGAAGAATGCGGCGGCAATATTGACGCTGTTAACGGCAGAACTTCCTTCGATGCTATGCGCAAAGGCGATGCTTCCGCAAAAGAAGCGGTTGACGAATATATCAGCTATCTTGCCTGCGGTATAACCGATATCATTAATATTTTCCAGCCCGAAATTCTTTCTATCGGCGGCGGTATAAGCAACGAAAAAGAATATCTTCTCGCTCCTCTCCGTGAGATCGTGGAAAGAGAGCAGTATTCCAGAAGCTGTGAAAAGAAGACAGAGCTTCGTGTAGCACAGCTTGGTAATGATGCGGGTATTATCGGCGCCGCCATGCTGGGATTATAAACAACAGTTAATTTTTGGAGAAAATAATGTCATTTACAGAAACAGCAGCAGAACTGCTTACGTTGAATACCGTGTGTATGCGCGGTATTGTAATATTTCCCGGAGTATCCGCAACCTTTGAAATAGGCAGAAAAGCATCTGTATGTGCGGTAAGAGAGGCTGTCAATGAAGACGGCCTTCTTTTCCTGCTTTGCCAGAAGGACGCTTCCGAGATAGAACCCAAAGCAAAGGATCTGCATACCGTGGGCACTATTGTCCGTGTTACTCATTTTACCAAGCTTTCCAACGGTAATTACCAGGTAATGGCGGACGGCTTGTTCAGAGGAATTGCAGAGAGAGTGGTTATAGACGGAGGACGGTACGTTTCCACCGTTTCGGTGTATAATCCCGAAATCGCTCCCTTGCACGAAGATGATGAAAGAGACGCCATTCACGAGGTGATGACCGCTTTTACATCATACGTGAAATATATTGCAAAACCGGTTCCCGACGTGCTGGAGCGTATTAAGGCAATGAACACCGCAGACGAGCTGGCGGATTTTCTTGCAAACGAATTTTTGGTAAAGCCGGAGGACAGACAAGAAGCTTTGAGCGCCTTGGACCCTATCGGCAGACTTACTGTCGTTACAGAAATATTCGAGCGTGAAACCCAGCTTCTGGACACCGAAAACGAAATACAGCAAAAGGTCAGAGTCCGTCTTCAAAAAGCGCAAAAGGATATGTATCTCCGTGAACAGCTCAACGTAATAAAGCAAGAGCTGGGAATGGGATATGACGATGATGACGACGGTGACGAGTATTACGAAAAGATAACCTCTGCAGATCTTCCCGATGAAGTTCGCCAAAAGCTTTACGAAGAAAACACCAAGCTTGGCAAAATGCCTTTCGGTACAGCAGAAGGCACGGTAATACGCAATTACATAGAAACCGTTCTTGAATTACCTTGGAACACTCTTAGCAAGGATAGATCCGACGTACGGATGGCGGAAAAAATACTTAACGAAGATCACGATGGCTTGGATAAGGTTAAAGAGCGTATTCTTGAATATATGGCGGTACGCCAGCTTTCTCCCGAGCTTAACGGACAGATTCTTTGTCTTGTAGGCCCTCCCGGTGTCGGTAAGACCTCTATCGGAAAATCCATTGCCCGTGCCACCAACAGAAAATACGTGCGTATTTCCTTGGGCGGTGTCCGTGACGAAGCAGAGATAAGAGGACACAGAAAGACTTATATAGGCTCTATGCCGGGCAGAATTATGAACGGTCTTAAGCTTGCGGGAACAAGAAATCCCGTAATGCTTTTGGACGAAGTTGATAAGCTCACCCGCGATGCTCACGGCGATCCTACCAGCGCGCTTCTGGAGGTGCTGGATTCCGAGCAAAACCGTTCCTTCAGAGATCATTTTATTGAACTGCCCTTTGATCTTTCCGAGTGTATGTTCATAACCACAGCAAATACCGTAGAAACCATTCCTCAGCCGCTTCTTGACAGAATGGAAGTTATATTTATGGATAGCTATTCCTTTGAGGAAAAAATGTCCATAGCAAAAAATCATCTTATACGCAAACAGCTTAAAAGACACGGTCTCAACGGCCGCACCGTACGCTTTACTGACAGTGGTATAGCAATGATAATTCAGCGCTACACCAAGGAAAGCGGTGTACGTAATCTTGACAGAGAGATAGCGTCCGTTTGCCGTAAGATAGCAAAGCTTATGGTGTCCGAGGGAATAAAATCCTACCGTGTGGACGAAAAATCCGTTGTTACCTTGCTTGGACCCGAAAAATATCTCCCCGACCTTATATATGATAATGACGAGGTGGGTGTAGTTAACGGTCTGGCGTGGACCTCTCTCGGCGGAGAGATGCTCCGTGTGGAATGTGTTACCATGTCAGGTACGGGCAGACTGGAGCTTACCGGTCATCTGGGTGACGTTATGAAGGAATCCGCAAAAGCGGCGGTAAGCTATATCCGCAAGCATAGCGATGCGCTTGGCGTAAGCAAGGATTTCCACAAGGAATTGGATATTCATATCCACGTTCCGGAAGGTGCAATTCCCAAGGACGGCCCCTCTGCAGGCGTTACCATTACCACAGCGCTTGTTTCCGAATTAACGGGCAAGACCGTAAAGCAATCCGTTGCCATGACGGGTGAAATAACCCTTACCGGCAGAGTGCTTCCTATAGGCGGCTTGAAGGAAAAGTGTATGGCGGCGAAAAAAGCCGGTATTACCAAGGTAATTATCCCCAAGGATAACCTTAAGGATACCGTTAATTTCGCACCCGAGCTTAAAGAAGGACTTGAGTTTGTTCCCGTTTCCGAAGTGGGCGAGGTACTTAAGACCGCCCTTAACGAGAGGTAACCTGTATGGAAATGAACGTATGCGGACTTAATTTACATAATACCGTGCTGGACGTTACCGCAGGCGCGCCTAAACAGCTTTTAAAAGAGGGCTTGCCCCAGATAGCTTTATCGGGACGTTCCAACGTGGGAAAAAGCTCTCTGGTTAACTGCCTGCTGGGCAGAAAGAAGCTTGCCCGTGTAAGCTCGGAGCCGGGTAAAACCATAACGGTAAACTTTTATCTTGTAGATAAATCCCTGTATCTTGTGGATCTTCCCGGATACGGATTTGCAAGAAGAAGCGAAAGTGACAAACGGCGTTGGTCCAACCTTACACAAGGTTATTTTAAAGATAACAACGCTCTTTGCCACGTTTTGCAGCTTATAGATATGAAGGTCGGCATAACCGCAGACGATGCTGATATGATCGCATATATGAATCACTATGAGATACCTTATACCATAGTGGCAACCAAGTGCGATAAGCTTAATAAAACAAATCTTGCAGTCTCCGCCCAAAAGCTTGTTTCGGACCTTCGCATCCGCCACGGTACAGAATGTATCCTTTTCTCTTCCGAAAAAGGTCTTGGCAGGGAAGAGGTATGGACACGTATCGTCAAGTATAAGCAATGAACGCCGCTTTGCTATAACGCTATATTTACAAAAAAACAAGGACACAATGCCCGTTTTTACGGATATTGTGTCCTTTTGTTATTGTGGTAATTTTACAAACGTTTTATTTAACGCTTATTTCATTGCCTCTTCAACTGCAACTGCGCAAGCAACGGTAGCACCAACCATGGGGTTGTT
>JAFOBR010000012.1 GCA_017381715.1 Clostridia bacterium | reverse complement strand
TGGTCGTTGTCGTTGCGTTGTTGGTAGAAATGGCAATGGGAATCGTATAAAGAGAAATAGCACTATAAGAGAGCAATGAATAAATTATCCGATGCGAGTTACACGGTATTATAAATAAGAATTTATCGAATTGTTTTATGCCGATATCTAAATCGGTGCAACTTGCCAAAAATACGAACCGATTTAGATATCGGCGCAAGAAATCCAGTAACCTGGGCGGTTACTGGATTTTTTTATCCCATTTTTCAAGTGAAACTGGGTAGATATCCTATACCCAAAACAGCTTTCGGGGAGGACTTGAACTAAATGCAAATGTAATATTAGGTGGAATAATTACAATTTTTATGATATAATCAGTTCGTTAAATAAAAATTTACAGAGGTGTAACTTATGAAATTGACATTCAATGAAACAAAATCCTCGCAACCCGATCCGTTTGTATTTGAGGATAACGGAACCTTTTACCTATATGTAACTGCATATGCAGGGGTTGAAGCATATGAAAGTAAAACTCTTACAGGAAAATGGATTTATAAAGGAACCGTAACCGCGTTTGAAGACGCGTACGATTTTTGGGCGCCTTCGGTTATAAAGTTCGAAGACAAATATTATATGTATGTATCCTGTGTCGCAAATAATAATTTTCAATATATGCACGTGGCCTGTGCCGATTCGCCTTTGGGACCGTTCAAAAATGAAAAGTGCCTGTATGACCAATTCTCCATCGACTCACATATGGTAAAGACAAATGACGGTCTTTTTCTTTGGTATGCCAAAAACAATCTCGAACACGATCTTGTGGGCACGAGAATTTATGTAGATAGATTTATAGATCCATATACCCCCGAAAATAACCCCAAGGAAGTGCTTTTGCCCGAATTTGATGAGGAAAAATTCACTCCTCAATGCACAGAGGAAGGCGATTGGTACACTTTGGAAGGACCGTTCTGGTTTAAAGAGGGTGATTGGCAATATCTTATGTATAGCGCAGGATGTTATCAAGATAACACATATCACATTGGTTATGCCGTTGCAAAAACAGATGAACAAGACCTAAAAAAAGTAGACTTTAAAAAGGTGAAAAACGGCAATAAATTTTCACCCGTAATCATAAAAAATTCCTTTGAGGAGGGCACCGGTCATCATAGTGTAATAAAGGTTGATAACGAATATTACGCCATCTACCACGCCCGAGATTACCAAAACACAACCTCAACCGAGTATGTCGAAAGAAGGACAGCGCGAATTTGTCGTCTTTCGGTAAATGATGGTGTTATTGCAGCCGAACGCTTTGAAAATCATATATAAAAGTGATATCTTTTTCGGCGCAACTTGCCAATCAAAAAAACTTGAAAACCCTGATGAAATGGGAGCTTCAAGTTTTTTTGTTTTTCGTTTTCTTGAACAAACTTCCGTGAAAATCGGTCAAAATAGGCATAACTTTTTGAAAAATGTTGGTCAGAAGGTGGGTCAGAATTTCAGTGAAAAACTTCACGCGTAATTGTAAAAATTTGACATTCGCATTTTTTTGTAATATAATGTTAAAAATCTCACGGCAAGGAGTACGGTATGAAACTATAGAGATGTTTTGAAATGACATTTGCGGTGTGCTGACGAATAATGTGCGTGCATTCATAAAATATTTAGAACATATTGAATTTTCGATAAATTTATGATAAACTGTTTTACACTTATTTTAAAAGTTGTGTATAACTGCTAAAAGGGAGAATGGACCTATGAAAAAAAGTATTGTAGTGATTTGCTTAATCATTTCGTTGTTAACACTTACGGCTTGTGGAGAGCATGCTGTTGGTGAGCATGATGAGAACAGCAATTCAATAACAGAAAATTCAAGCAGTGTGGACATCGAAAATTTATCCATGTGGCAAATGGCAGGCAAGGGTGTAGGGAAAATCTTACCTGAACCCGAACTGAAATACTCACTTTCTCAAAGTAGCAGTTTTATTGCCGCAGAAATAGAAAATGCAACATATGATTTTTTTGAAGATTACGTCAATCAGTGCATTAAGGCTGGTTTTAATGGCAGTATTGGAACTGCTGAATCTCCAGATTACTATTTCAATGGCGAAACGACTAATGGGGAAAGAGTGCAAGTTATGTTTTATGAAACAGAAAACAAAGTTTCTATCTCGGCATTTCCTGCAAAATAATAAACTGTTTATTTAGTTTTACCTGCTTTCCTGCGTTGCTGTGACGACTTTTACCAAAATAAACGAAGAGCGCCTACCGTGTGGTAGACGCTTTTTTTAGCTGTAACGAAAGTTAATATCTGAGAGCGTTATATACGTGCAGTGCCGCTTTTGCGTCTTCCAACGCATTGTGGGCATTATAAGAATACCCAAAAGCTTCAGCCGCCGTTGCAAGCTTTAAGAATTTATTGGAATTCATATAATTCATAAACATCTCCATCGGATCGTCACCCCAACGTATTTTGCTCACGGAAAAGTCGGTGGGCGTATATATTCTCGCATACCCCTCCAAAAATGACCGTTCGAACGGAATGTTGTAGGATATAACGTAATCGTAAGAAGACAGTATCTTAATTACCCGGGGCATTATCTCCACAAACGTAGGATGCCCTTTTACATCCTTTGGTGAGATACCGTGAATATGCTGTGCTTCATACCACGTTTTGATATTCACCGTATCGCAATATTCATATAGCAATTCGTTTCCGTCTTGGTCTATTATTGCAACAGAAAGAATTTCGTCCATAGGCGGACGCCTGAAATTATAATTAAGCCCTGTAGTTTCAAAATCAATAACCGCAAACCGTTCTTTTGGCTTTTGCGGCTGCACGTTCAGTTCGGGTAACGTAACTGCTTTTTTGAACGCACTTATATACGCAGAACACAAGTTTTTTATATCCCACACAACAATATTGGGAAGTGTCATTTTTGTGAGATTTGTGCCTGAAGATATAATGACAAATTTTCTGTAATTGTCTCTTTGCCTTATTTTTTCAAACTGCAATAAGGTCTTGTCTAATATATTTTCGCCCTTGTTCAGAACGGTAAAGGCGTCTGTTCCTTTTTCCGATTTTTGCACAAACGATATATCGCCTTCGTCGAATATTTCCAGAATATCTCCGTCTTCCTCTGTGCTGAGAAGAAAAAGCATTAACTCATATATTGATTGATTATATTCCTCCGTGTCCGACATAATAAGGCCGGTCATTTTTATTTCAGTAGCTTTAACAAAATCGTCATCGTCGGAGTTTTCGTCTAATCTGTAAAGCTGTTGCATTTGCTTAAAATGACTGCACGCCGTCTCATAGTCGCTGTTATATGGTTTCGGCGCAAACACATTGCGAACTTCTTCAAGCACATCTTCCAGCTCTTCTTCAATATCGAAAAACTTTTTGTGTTTTAGCAGTCTATCAGCAAAAGGTGAAGAAAAGTGATACTTGCGTTCTTCGTGGCTTCCGTCTTTATAGATAATTACAAAAGTATAGTTTTCACCATCAGGAACTTCGTATTCAACCGTCTTGGTTTCGTAATGCTGCCAACCGTCCAATTGGGTTAAAAAGTTGGTTGCTACAATATCAAACTCTTCTTCGGTTTCGGTGCGGTACGCCTGCTCAACGTCAGAAAGGTGTATCATATCTATATTTTCAAAATCTATATCATCGCAATTCGGACAACGATTTTGTAGAAACGCAAAATATTTACTTCCGCAATAGGGACAAATCTTTTTTAATCCCATTTTAACCTCTCCAATTGACCGATACTTTAAAACATTATATTACAATAACTTTCACTTGTCAAATAATTACGGCCATACGCAAACAGCGCCCCGCAAGGAGCGCTGTTGTTGTACTTGATTTCCCAAACAAAGGTTGCCGTGTCGCTTACATTGATATCGTCAGGCGCAATATCAATGTCCGATAACGCGCTACTATATCGGAGCAATAACACAAGAAGAGTTCGATGCAAAAAAAGAATTGTTAGGACTTTAAATTAAATAAGCAAAAGGTGCGTATCGCTACGCACCTTTTGCTTTTAGAGTACAATTTATTGTTGGGCCAAACCAAGCCAACAAGAAAAAATGATAAACGAACAACGGCGAACGGTCTCACGCGTGTAATCTAACACATGTTTACATATTTTGTCAATGATATTTTTGTCGTACTCTATTGAAAAATGGAAAATATTGGGATATAATGAGTTAGACGATATCATTTAATAGGAGTATTTATATGTCATTTTTTGATAAACTTTTAAAAAGTTTTTCACCGCCTGAAGCACAAATCAATGAAGACGGTTTTTATGCGATTGGAAAACACAAAATCTCTGGCAAAAAAGTTAGAGAATGGTCTGACATGTTAAGAAAGCGTGAATGCCCCAATGAATTCACTGTGTGGGCGTTTTATGAATGGCGTGACGAGCCTTATGCGGAAAAGGGTATCCCTAGGGATCCCAATGATGCGCACTATATAGAATATAAAAATATTCCTTTTATCAGATTTATAGACGATGCATGGCAATTAAACATACCAAGCATGATTGACGGGATACCTCCCGTTACCGCAAAAGAAATTCCTGCTATTGGCGGAAAGAAAACCATAACCGATCCAGAAGCAATGGCAGAAATGGTAAGTGAAATGCATCTGTATGATTTAGATTTAGGTGAATAAAAACATCAGTGCCACCCCCCAAGGTGGCATTATTATTAACACGGAGGACGTTTTGTGGAAAGAGAAAAACTGATATAAACCTTGTATCTGTAGAGAGGTTTTTCGCATTGAAGGACGTAAAGCAAGCGAGAGATTGGGAAAAGCTGCAGAAGCATGCGTTGAGCGGTTAAACGTAATTAAGCGTATTACCGGCTCTGAACTTCCTATTGTCGAAGTAAAAGAATTTAAATAAACAGTTAAAGACTGCAAGTGGAATGAAAATCGGGGGTAAATACCCCCGATTTTTCTGTTCTATACAGTGAGTTATAAATACTCTTTTCCCATAGGAACAAATATTGCACTTTGGTTGTTAAAGATAATTCCACAGCCGAGAGTTTCCTTTTGCTTTGCATATTTGCCATACGCAAAAGCATAAGCCTCACGATTAACACCGCAGCCCACATTGATGCCGAAGACGGTATCTCTGCTGTTGGCGGAATACTGAACACCGCCGAAGCTGTGAGAATGACCTATGGCACAGCTCATACGCTCGGTGAGTGCTATGTTAGTAAACCGTTGATTTATTCTTACAAGTGTGCTATAATTTTAAACAGAAATCAATTCCCATATCCAACACACCGGAGAACGATATGAGCGATATTATAGAAATAACAGATTTTCAAGCTCCTGAACTGGACGTATATGCGCGGTTGACCGAAGCGCAGTTATTAAACAGAGAGTTCCCCGAGGAAGGCATGTTTATTGCCGAAAGCCCAAAGGTTATCAAGCGGGCTCTTCTTGCGGGGTACGAACCGGTCTCTTTTCTTATGGAGAAACGGCATATTGACGGTGAAGGCAAGGAAATTCTTGCAAGCGTAAAAGACGTACCTGCTTTTTGCGCGGAATTTGATATTCTTACGCAGCTCACGGGCTTTAAGCTTACGCGGGGTATGCTGTGCGCTATGAGGCGAAAAACCCTGCCAGACGTAAAAGAGATCTGCAAAAACAAAAGCAGAATTGTTATACTGGATAAGGTTATGAACCCTACCAACGTCGGCGCAATAATCCGTTCTGCCGCAGCGCTTGGAATGGATGCGGTGCTGCTTACGCCTGGTTGTTCCGATCCTTTGTATAGACGTGCCGCAAGAGTAAGTATGGGCACGGTTTTTCAGATCGAATGGACGTTTTTATCCGACGACAGCTTTGATGAAATAAGATATCTCGGCTTCAAAACCGTGGCAATGGCACTTAAGGATAATTCCGTTTCTATTAACGATCCCGTGCTGCTTGGGGAAAAGAAGCTCGCTGTAATTATGGGAACAGAGGGGGACGGACTTTCCGACCAAACCATAAAAAGGTGCGATTACACCGTGAAAATACCTATGTACAACGGTGTGGATTCCCTTAACGTTGCCGCCGCATCTGCCGTGGCGTTTTACTGTTTGGGAAATAAACGGCAGTGAATTAAAAAGCTTTTTTAAGCTTATTGTATATTGAATAAAACTATAAAAAACTGTGTGAGGTTTGTTATGAAAAGACAAAGAGCATTTATTGACAGCGAAAAAGGTTTTTTAAGGGGAGGGCTTCATACCCACACCACCCGTTCTGACGGTGTAGGATCTCCGGAGGACGTTATGAAGTTTGCAAGCGAGCACGGATATGATTTTATTGCTTTGACCGACCATCAGATCTATAACTATGTGAACTACGCTCCCGAAACCGGTATTCTGCTGGTTCCCGGAATGGAACACAGCAATACCTTGGAACACGGACACGGATTCCGTTGTTTCCATACAGTTTGCATCGGTCCCTCAAAAGAGGACGGCAACGGATTTGATAACGATGAAAAGGTTCCCGGCACCAACTTCCCCAATTCGGATACATATCAGCCCTGGTTGGATGCGGCTCATGAAAAAAAGAATCTTACCATTCTTTGTCACCCCCAGTGGAGTAACACCAGTGCCAAGTATTTTGAAACCCAAAAGGGCAATTTTGCCATGGAAATATGGAACAGCGGCTGTGCTTTGGCAGAGGATTGCGATGCGGACGCAGCATATTGGGACGAGCTTTTGGGGCAGGGAAAAGTAATATACGGTGTCGCTACCGATGATTCCCACGTATTCGACCATCTTTGCAAGGGCTGGGTAGCTGTAAAGGCAAACAAAAATCTTAACGACATCCTTTCCGCTTTGGAAAACGGCGAATTTTATTCCTCCTGCGGTCCCGAGATATATGATTTTTACGTTGAGGATGATAAAGTTATAATCGATTGCTCTCCCGTTGCCAGAGCACGTCTTCACAGCGATATGCATCCTAACCAGGTGAGAGTGGACGAAAACGGAAATATCACTCACGCAGAGTTTACGTTGAATCATTGGGCAGGTCCTTACGATTATGTCCGTATCAGCATTGTTGATAAAGATGGAAAGCAGGCGTGGACCAACCCCATCTTCCTCGATGGCAGAGAAGGCTGAACCGTTTGCTCAAACACGGTAACCGACGAATGAGATCGTATGTACACCGTGAAAAAATGTGTGCACTTTTACCGCCTTGTAAATAAATCATATGCTATATAAATAAAAGCCACCATCGGTGGCTTTTGTTTTGTTTAATCATTGATCTGCTTTAGCAAATATTCCTTAACCTTGTCCAATTTGCTGTTTTTCCACGTTTTTTTGCTTTCTTCTTTTGCCAGCGGGACAATAAGGCTCAGATCCATATGGGCGCCTTTAAAATACCCATCCGGTTCCGTGCTGTAAAAATACCCGTCCCAAACACTTTGATCTGCGTTTGAAAACCGCTTCGGCTCCAGATACACCATTTTCTTCATATCCGAAAGCAAAAACGCCTTTGCGGAAAGGGGAGAGAGCAGCTTGTATTCCTCGCCGTCTATGTTCGTAAAAATATCGGGCAGGCTGCAAAGGTCTATCCTTTGGGTTTCTCTGTTTATTATCGTCCCTACGGCAGTAAAATCCACGGTTTCTTGCGTGAAGATAAGCTTTAGTACCACGCCCGTATCCGTATAACGGTGAACTCTCTGGTAATCCGTATCAAATATAAAATTACCCAGCGAATAGAATATCATCTTCCCGTCTTTTGTTATTTCGTAATTTTCGGGCACGTGAGGGTGATGGGCAACAACAACGTCCGCGCCCATATCCAGATACGCCAAATATCTGTCACGTGTATACGGGTTGGGCATCGGCGCAAATTCTTCTCCGCCGTGGGCAACGATAACGCACCAACGGCAACGGGCTTTTATTTCGTCAATACGCTTTTGTATGTATTCCATATCATCCCAACGAAAAATACCTGCATCCGTTTTTGTTGCGGGAATACACTCCGCCATATAGCTCACGCCGAAAATTCCGATACCGCCTGCGTTTTCCAAATATATGGGAGCCGACGCCTGCTCCTCGTTAAGCCCTGCGCCAAACACCTGCGCCCCGTTTTCAGCCGCGTATTCATAGGTGCTGACAACGCCTTCCACGCCTGCATCCATAGTGTGGTTGTTTCCGATACTCCAGATATCCGCGCCCATTTTGTTAAAAACACGGGTGGCGTTTGGGTTCATACTGTGAAAAAACACACCTCTTTTTCCGTCGTCAGCAGCATCAATAACCGCGCCTTCTACGTTTATGCAAAGGTGGTCCCCACTGTGCAAAAAATCCAAAAGAGGCTGTGAAAGCAGTTTATCGTCCTCCCATTTTCCTGACATATATTTATCAAATCCAATATCGCCGGTAAATATAATACTTGTTTTTTCTTTATCTGTACCGCGTACTTTGTTCAACGGGAGTCACCGCCTTTCCGTAATAATACTATTATACCGCAGTTTGCAATATTTTTCAAGTGCCGCAATGTGCCGATTTTATGAGCGTAAATAATATAAATAATTGTTGACAGGCGTTGTGTTCATATGTTATGATAACAAAAAGCAAAGGAGAACAGATAAACTAGAATTAATATAAATATTATTATTTATTAATGATTGTCGCATGTTTTCACAAGTGGATATTGTAAATGCGTTTACAAAAATGGGAGAGCAAGATGCTTTTGAAACACAAAAACTTACTGAATGCTCAAAAATAAACGATTCTTTAATATGCGATATTTTACAAAATACTGTTTTAGATGCACAATTTACGGAGCTTCGCGAAGCGACGGTGTAATGCTTCACGTTGAACATATCCGTTCGATTTCAAAAGGCGTGAAAACGACAAAAATTATTTAAGAACATTATATTCAAGATGCAATTTGGGAAAACGTGACGAATATGCTCCCAATGGTGTCAATTAGTCTTTAAACAGGAGATGATAACTTAAATATGTCACACAAAAAGCCAAAAGCTGTAGTCGATTACAGAGCAGCTGTTCATGCCTTGCGGCCTCTTGCTTTAAATGGCAAGATACCCAAAGAATTGTTTGTAGCGACAATGAAACAGAATTTGCCCGAAGTTCCAAAAGCACCGGCTGCTTACATTCGTGAAATTCGTAACCTGCGATCTCTTCTTTCAAATGGTAAGATAACCGAAGAAGAGTATGAAAAGAAAAAGGAAGATTGTAAGCAAATAACAAACACAGACATTATCGTCGAATATGTGGATGAAATAAAGTGCAAAGAATGTGGCGGTACTTTAATAAAATTTACCGATTTCACATCAAGCGTAATATTCTCCGAATGTGAAAGCTGTGGAACGAAACTAGAAGTCAAAATCAAAGATAGAACGCCTTCCGAACCCATTGTGCTTGCTAAAGCGGACACATATAGGGAGTATGAGGAGCGTATAGACTTGGAACATGTAATCATACCAAACAATGTTACTGTAATTGGCGGAGCCGCTTTTTGGGACTGTATTAATCTCACAAGTATTATTATCCCAAACAGTGTAACTTGGATTCAAGCACGTGCTTTTTGCGATTGCGAGAGTCTCAGTAGCATAAACATCCCCGATAGCGTAATCAAGGTTGGAGAATATGCTTTTAAAAATTGCATAAACCTTACAAACGCAACCATCGGCAAAGGTATGTCTAACATATGCCAAGGTATGTTTTGCGGATGCAAAAGCCTTACCAGCATTGTTATCCCAAACAGTGTAACTGTCATTGATTATCGCGCTTTTAGCGACTGCATCGCTCTTTCATATATAACCATACCCAACAGCGTGGTTAGTATCGGTGAATTTGCGTTTAGAGGATGTACTAGCCTTACAGATATAACTATTCCAAGTAGTGTGACTAGTATTGGCAGAAATGCGTTTTTCAAATGTGACAATCTCACAAATATAACAATTCCCAAAAGCGTAACTTCGATTGGATATGGTGCATTCCACTATTGTACCAATCTCACAAGTGTAACTTTTGAAGACCCTACAGGATGGTGTGTTTCAGACATCGAAAGCGTGCATAGTAAGGCTACGAATGTCGATGTAACCGATCCTGCCAGAGCAGCAAAACAGCTAAAAAAAACTTATGCACGCAACTACTGGCATAAAGAGTGATTAAGAATACTTTTAAAAACACGCTGTTAAAAAACAGGGAATGCCGAAATGGATTATTTGAATTAATTTCAGTATCATTACAGACCTAAAAAGGGGTGGATAAACGATCCCAACGGGTTGGTTTATTTTAATGGATATTATCACGTTTTTTACCAGTACGCGCCGGATTGCGAAGCCCCTTGGAAATAGCCTATGCATTGGGGTCACACCCGCACCAAGGATTTTTTGAATTGGGAAGAGCTTCCCGTTGCGTTAACGCTGGGTGATAAATATGACGACGGCGGCTGCTGGTCGGGCACGGCAATATCCGGACTCAGCGCAATAATTTATCCGTTGTCTACTGTGTACTTAATTAAAATATATCCCAAACACAAAAAGATTGCACATCTGTTTTTAAAAGAGTATGTTTTCAAACGTTTTAAGTAAAAAACAAGTTTGTCTTCGCTTCGATGGAACTGAAGTAAATGAAAGCGGTATGATTTATGAACAAAATTGATTACACCGAAAAAATAAAATATCATTACAGACCTAAAAAGGGGTGGATAAACGATCCCAACGGGTTGGTTTATTTTAAGGGATATTATCATGTTTTTTACCAGCACGCACCTGATTACGAAGCCCCTTGGAAACAGCCTATGCATTGGGGTCACGCCCGCACCAAGGATTTTTTGAATTGGGAAGAGCTTCCCGTTGCGTTAACGCCGGGTGATAAATATGACGGCGGCGGTTGCTGGTCGGGCACGGCAATAGTAAAGGACGAAAAACTGTATCTTTTTTATGCGGCGATCACAGGCGTTTCCACGGCGGCTGTTGCTGTTTCCGAAGACGGAATTAACTTTAAAAAGTACGAGGGAAATCCTGTTATAGCCACATATCCTACCGATGGCGGCCCCGATTTCCGTGACCCCGCTGTCTGCAAAATCGACGGGCAGTATTACTGCGTTATGGCTTCGGGGAATCCACAGGACCGTGCGGGAAAACTGCTGCTGTATAAAAGCGATGACCTTTTTAACTGGGATTATGTCGGAGTAATGAGCCGTTGGGAAAACTGCAAATATACGGAGTGCCCTTCTTTTATGGAAGCGGAGGATTCTATGTGCTTGCTTACCGCATCGGTTTGTCCTCACAAAGGGAATCATTACTTTACCGTAATGTACGGCATTTTTGAAGACGGCAAATTTACCGTCAAATACAGCGGGGAAGTGGATAAAGGTCCCGATCAATATGCGGGGCAGGTTTTCCGTGATCATTTAAACAGAAATTTGCTTATCACCTGGATTCCGGGATGGGAATACGCAGGGGTTTATGAAAAAGATATCGGCTGTATGTCTGTTCCCAGAGAATTAAAAATATCAAAGGGCAGAATAGCTGCGTTTCCCGTAGAGGAGGTACGCCATCTGTTGAAGGACAGCGACCCCGCAGTGGAGCGTACAGAAAACGGATTTATTATACACCGAAGCGGCAGAGAGCCGGTGGTTTACCAAGGAAAGCTTGATGATATCAAGATACTTCGAGATGGATATATTATCGAAGTGTTTGTAAACGGCGGCGAAAAGGTTTACTCCGCTTTGTTATAAATTTTACATAGAAAGACGTATAAAATATGCACGGACTCGGAACTATCATAAACGTTGCCGCCATTGTTTTGGGCGGACTCTTCGGTATGCTTTTCGGCAGGTTTATCGGAGAAAGACACAGAGATACTTTGTGCAAGGCCTGCGGGATTTCGGTTATATTCATCGGCGCCGCAGGGGCGTTAAAAGGAATGTTTTCCGTAACCGACGGAAAGCTTACGTACGGCGGCGATTTTCTGATCATCGGCTGTCTTGCCCTCGGGGCATTGGTGGGAGAACTGCTCAATATCGAGGGCGGGTTTGAAAAATTCGGTGCATTTCTCAAAAAGAAAACTCACAGCACGGGGGACGGTAATTTTATAGAAGGCTTTTTAAACGCTTCGTTTACCGTGTGTATCGGCGCTATGGCGATCGTAGGCTCTATCAACGACGGTCTTTACGGAGATCACACCGTGCTCGTAACCAAAGCCATTCTGGACTTTATTATCATTATGGTTATGGCGGCTTCTTTGGGCAAAGGAACCTTGTTTTCCGCAATTCCCGTGGCGGTTTTGCAGGGCGGGGTAACCGCACTTTCGGTGCTTATCAAGCCGATAATGACAGAAACTGCCCTTCTTTATCTTTCCGTGGTGGGAAATATTCTTATTTTCTGCTTAGGTATCAACCTGGTGTTCGGAAAAAAGATAAAGGTGGCAAATTTGCTTCCCGCAATAATTTTTGCGGTCGCTTGCGCATTTTTGCCCGTGGATTTTATTTAGCACTTTGTTGTATAAGAAAACGCACCTTAAAGGTGCGTTTTTTCTATGCTGTTTTAAAATACGGGCTTGGGATACGATTCTTTATCGGATAACACCAGATCGGTTATTTCTTCAAAGCTCATCCACTGAACCTTATCCGAAAGGTGATCGGAAATACGCTTGCCCACCTCATCCATTATCTTAAGCCCCGTGCCGAGTCCGTTGGACATAAGGCTTTGCCAATGGGTTATAAGTATGGGGTATCCTCCCGTTTCAAGTACCCGTATCACTTCACCTTCTTTGCCGTCCTCGGTAATAAGCATATCTGCAATTTTGCAAATATATTCTTTATCTGTGCGTGGCGTGTCAATAGTTGCCCAGATACGGTCGCGGGTGGTGGCGGGAATAGATACCAGTGTTCTGCCATCCTCCTCCAACGCCACCCAAGGCTTTGCGTTGGGACGGTCTCTTAAACCGCGAAGGAAAAACCACGCTTTTTTGCTTTGGTTAACATCTTCCACAGCGGCGGAAACAGAATGTTCATATTCGTCTTCAACCTCAATGCCGAAATCCCAAGGGGAGGTAACGCCAATGGAGTCAATTCCCGCTTCCTTCAAAATTGAAAGCGCTTTTGCTATATAAGGCACAAGGGTGGTTCTGTCCTGCGTGGATGCCCAGTCCCGTTCGTTAAGGGGCAGGGGCGCACCTGTGGCAAGATCCACCGCTTTATGGTGTGTAAGCATTTCGGGACCAACGGAAAAAGCCGGCATTACCCGTGTTTTTATACATTCAAGCCATTCGTTGAGCTTGCTTTGGTCAACACCCTCAAGACCGTTAACAATATCGCCCTTATTTCCCGGCATGGGAATAACGCTGAACTTGCCTTTAATTCCGTGCCTTTCTATGATATTGCAAAATTCAAAAAGCATTTCGTTGGGGTAGGTGGGGATAAGGGGGCGCCCGTCCTCCGTAACATTTTTCTTTGCGTGCTCATAATAAACGGATATTACGGGAGCGGGATCGTCTATAATCCAGCTTATAGGTGTCTTCACGGTCATTCCTCCAAACTTTTTTAATATTTTACCATCCTGCCCACTCCGTGTCAATAAAATCTTGTGCGGTATTGAAAAGCAAGATTTTTTATGTTAGAATTCATTATAATATACACTGCCTATTTAATTTAAGGAGCAATACGTATGCTTGAAAATCTTACTACAAAAAAGAATATAAAGACATTTTCCATATCCCCGGAAAATCTTACGGGTGAAAAAGGCGGGGGCGGCAGAGCCGTTGTGGGCAGTGCTTCCGAAGCATCCCGTGAGCTTGGCGTAGGTTGGAAGGTAAACCCCTATTTAAGAGTGGACGCCCACAGCACGGTAGTTCTTGCAGACTATAAAGGTCAGGGCGCAATAAAGCATATATGGATGACCGATTGCGCTTATGCTTCAAGACAGCTTATATTAAGGATTTTCTTTGACGGTCAAAAAACTCCAAATGTGGAAGCCCCTCTTTCCGATTTCTTTTGCAGTGCGGATTACAAGGAGTTTCGCCAGCTTACCAGCCTTGCTATGTGCGTTAATCCCGCAAAAGGGCTTAATTGCTATTTCGAGATGCCCTTTTTCAAAGGCTTTCGTATAGAGGTGGAGAATCTGGGCGGTGAATGTAATATCTATTACCAGATAGATTGCGAAGAAAAACAGCTTTCTCCCGAAACCTTGTATTTCCACGCTCAGTTCCGTCGTGTAAACCCCCTGCCGTATATGCAGCCCTACGTTATTCTGGATAATATAAAGGGCAAAGGACATTACGTTGGCACATATATAAACTGGGGCGTTAAAAGCAACGGTTGGTGGGGCGAAGGCGAAGTTAAGTTTTATATAGACGGAGATACCGAATATCCCACCGTATGCGGCACCGGCACAGAGGATTATTTCTGCGGCGCGTATAATTTCGATGTAAACGGAAAATACACCGAATTCTGCACACCTTATTCCGGTATGCACAAAATAAGCGGCACGGACGGATTGTACCGCTCACAAAGATATTTTAATCTTTACCGCTGGCATATTACCGACCCTGTTTATTTTGAAAACGATTTAAAGGTTACCGTTCAGGCATTGGGTTGGAGAAGCGGAAACCGCTATTTGCCTTTGCAGGACGATATCTCCTCTGTGGCGTATTGGTATTCGGACAATTTAGAGGACGAATATCCCGCTTTCCCCTCTGTGAACGAGCTGGAGATAATATAAATGGATATAAAAAATTGCTTTATTAAAGCAACGGAGGAATATAATACATTTGAACGGCACGTTCCGGCACATTATTTCAGAAAAGTTCTGTTTTCGGAAACCGTACGGGTTGCAAAATTGATCGTTGCCGTGTGCGGTTTTTACGAACTGTATTTTAACGGCGTAAAAATAACGAAGGGATTTTTGTCTCCTTATATAAGCAATCCTAACCATTATGTCTATTACGATGAATATGACATCACTATTGAAAAGGGCAACAATGTGTTTGGTGTATTGCTGGGGAACGGATTTCAAAACAATCCCGGCGGATATATATGGGATTTTGATAAAGCGGATTTTAGAAGCGCACCTTCTTTTGCCGTTGAGCTGAAGTCTGGAAACGAGATCATCCTCCGTAGCGGAACGGATTTCAAAACCTGTCCTTCTCCCATCAGGTTCGATGATTATCGGTTTGGAGAACATTATGATGCGAATTTCGAACTGAACGGATGGAACACTCCGGAGTTTGACGATTCTCTTTGGCAAAACGCTTTGTCTGCAATTGCTCCTGCCGGTGAGTTGCGTATGGCAGATATTTCTCCCATTACCACAGAGTGTGAACTTGTCCCCGCAAATATAACAGAATGTAAAGACGGCGGGTATATATACGATTTTGGCAGATCGGGTGCAGGTGTGTGCCGTCTTACGGTAAATGGCTTTAAGGGACAAAAAATTGAACTTATCCACGCGGATTCCTTAAAAGACGGAGATCTTGATTTATTACAAATCTGGTTTGATTACGGAAACTGGGAACGGGATAAAGATATCGTCCACAAAGATATTTACGTATGTAAGGGCGATAAAACCGAAACGTATCAGCCCACTTTTGTCTATCACGGATTCAGATATGTAAAGGTAAAAGGTATCACTTCGGAGCAGGCGACAACCGAACTGCTTAAATTTTTGGTGTATCATACCGAAATGAATACGATGGGAGATTTTAGTTGCTCTCATCCCGGCGCAACGTATTTACAGCAGATCACGAAACGGAGCATAGTATCCAATTTTCATCATTTTCCCACGGACTGCCCTCAGCGAGAGAAAAACGGATGGACAGCAGATGCGGCGCTTACCTGTGAGGCTGCTTTGTTGAATTACAATCCCGAAAGGAATTACCGTGAATGGATACGGAATATACTTAAGGCACAGCGGGAAGACGGGGCGTTGCCCGGAATAATTCCTACCGGCGGTTGGGGATTTCATTGGGGAAACGGTCCCGCCTGGGACAGCGCTTTGGTATGGATTCCGTACTACACTTACATTTATCGCGGAGACACGGAAATGATACGTGAATCTGCAGACGGGTTCATTAAATATTTGCGTTATTTGCGTTCAAGGACCGACGAAAAAGGTTTGCTCAGCATCGGGCTCGGAGATTGGTGTCAGGTGGGCGGTGGAGCGCCCAAATCACCGTTGGTTGTTACAGATACAATCACCTCTATGGATCTTGCTTTTAAGATAGGAGAAATGCTGGATGCGGTAAATATTGCTTCCGGAAGTGAATACGCGCGAAGCGAAGGTGAAAAATACAAAAAAGCTATCCGCGCCAATCTTGTTGACGACACTCTTACGGTTTTGGGCGAATGTCAGACGAGTCAGGCAATGGCATTGTATTACGGCGTATTTGATGAATCGGAAGAAACGGCGGCTTTTCAAAAGCTTTTGGATTTAATACGTCGCGCAGACGGACATATTGATCTCGGCGTATTGGGCGGCAGAGTGATCTTTCACGTACTTACCCGTTTTGGATACGGCTCCCTTGCTTTTAATATGATAGTAAGAGAAGATTATCCCTCCTACGGGAATTGGCTGGTGCGTGGGGCTACCACTCTTTGGGAAAATTTCCTGCCCGATTCCGTATCGTCTATGAATCATTGCTTCTGGGGCGATATAAGCGGATGGTTTATAAAATCGGTTGCGGGTATCAATCTTAATCCGCATAAACGTAATATAAACGAGCTTGAAATAACCCCGTGCTTTATAGAAGCGCTGGAATATGCGTCCGCATATCATATTGCTCCCGCAGGGAAAATATCCGTATCGTGGCGCCGAAGCGGAGAAAACGTGCTTCTTGAACTTGAAATTCCCGAAAAAATGGCGGCAACCGTCAAGTTAAGAGACGGTTATACATTTGAAAACGGTGCTTCGTCGGCACCTGCAGTATTCGGACAATATAAAATATTAAAACCTTTTAATGATAAAGTGCGGATTTAGTTTTCCGCACTTTTTCTATTGACAAGAACGATACTTCGTGATATGATGTATTACACGATAGGAGGTATTGCATGGACGTTCAGTTGAAAAGAGGAATTTTGGACGTGTGCGTTCTGGCGGCGATCAAAGATGAAGATTCCTACGGGTATAAGATCATTAAGGATATGAAACCGTATATAGAGCTTTCCGAATCTACGTTATATACCATTCTCAAGCGGTTGGAAAACGCAAATATGCTTACCGTACGCACTGCAGAGCATGGTGGACGGCTAAGGAAGTATTATCATATTACAAAAGAGGGACATAACCGTATAGAAGAATTTAAAAAGGAATGGAAGGAAATTATGTCCATATATCGGTTCGTAACCAAGGAGGATAGCAATGAATAAGCAAGAGTTTTTGGATCGGTTACGTGGGGCATTATCCATTTTGCCTTCGGCAGATACAGAAGAACGAATAAACTTTTACAGCGAAATGATAGATGACCGTGTGGAAGAAGGCGTTTCGGAAGAAGATGCGGTAGCTGAAATAGGCAGTATAGAGAGTGTTGTTGCGCAAATAACTGCAGATATTCCACAAAAAGCAAAAACGAGAAAATTAAAAGGGTGGGAAATAGCGCTTTTGGCTGTCGGCTCGCCTCTGTGGATTTCGTTGGGCGTTGCCGCGGCTGCTGTGCTCTTCTCGCTTTACGTTTCCTTGTGGGTGGTTGTAATTTCTCTTTGGGCGGTTTTCGCTTCGGTTGCCGCTTGTGCCCTTGGCGGCTTGGCAGGGGGAATATGTATTGCCGTAACAGAAAATGCCGCTTCGGGAATTGCGCTGTCTGGCGGCGGAATTGCCTGCATCGGTCTTTCGATCTTTGTGTTTTTTGGCTGCAAGCTTGCTACAAAAGGTACCGTAAAGCTTACAAAGCTGTGCGTTAAAAAGCTTTTTCGTAAAAAGGAGGAAGTATAATGGATAAAACGAAAATATGGATTATCACAGCCGCCGTATTTGTACTTGCAGGTACACTGATTTTTGCAGGAGTGATGACAATGCTTAAATGGGATTTTACAAAATTATCAACAGTTAAGTACGAAACGAATGTTCATGAAATCGACAAAGTGTTTGACAGTATATCTATAGATACAGATACGGCGGATATTACGTTTGCTTTGTCGGAAAACGAAAAATGTGTTATAAAGTGTTATGAGGAGGAAAAATCAAAGCATTACGTTGCGGTTGAAGATAGCACGCTTGTTATTAAAATGATTAATAATAAATCGTGGCATGATTATATCGGAATTAACATCGGCACTCCCAAGATAACCGTTTATCTGCCGAAAACAGAGTATAATTCGCTTTTTATTAACGCAAGCACGGGAGATGTGGAAATTTTCGAAGGCTTTTGCTTTAATGACATCGATATTTCGTTAAGCACGGGGGATATACGGGGAGAGGATATTTCCGCAAATAGTTTAAACCTTTCCGTTTCTACCGGCAGAATAGAAATAAGCGGTGCTGTGTGTAAAGAAGATATAAAAATAACCGTTTCCACGGGCAAAGTATACCTTACAGACTTAAAGTGCAAAAACCTTGTTTCCAAAGGAAATACCGGTGATATATCCTTAACGTCTGTTACCGCTTCGGAAAAGTTAAATTTGGAAAGAGATACGGGGGATATTACCTTTGACAAATGCGATGCTTCGGAGATATATATAAAAACCTCTACCGGCGACGTAAAAGGAACTCTGCTTACGGAAAAGGTGTTTTACGCCAAAACCTCCACGGGAAATATAGACGTACCCAAAACCGTTAACGGCGGCAGGTGTGAAATAACCACCTCTACCGGCAATATAAAGATTAATATTCAAAAGTAAAAATCAAGGAATCCGTTTTTCGGATTCCTTTTTTATCTTGACATTTGCTTGCTTCGATGATAAAATAACAAATGATATACAACAAGCGATATATTATGGAGGGTTTTTTATGCCGCCTAAAGTTAAAATAACAAAAGAAGATATTGTAAACGCCGCTGTTATGCTTATTAGGGAAAAAGGGAAAGGAGCTGTAAATGCAAGGGCGATAGCAGCACACCTTAATTGCTCTACCCAACCCGTGTTTTCCAATTTTGTAACTATGGATGATTTGCTGGAAGAGGCGCTTATAAACGCATATCACCGCTATCTCGGCTTTATAAAAAACGAGGTGGAAAGCGGAAAATATCCGGTATACAAATCCTTCGGAATGGCGTATATCCGCTTTGCCAAAGAGGAAAAAGAGCTTTTTAAGTTTTTGTTTATGCGGGACAGAACGGGCGGGGAAATGGCTCCTTCGCCGGATTTTGAAGAGGCTGTACAGCTTATTATGCAGGCAAACGGCGTAACGGAGGAAACGGCGCGGCTTATACAGTTGGAAATGTGGACCTGCGTTCACGGTATCGGAACAATACTGGCTACTTCGTATCTGCCCCTGGAATGGGAGCTTATCGGAGATATGCTTACCGATATTTATCAGGGAATACGGGCAAGGCATTTATCAAAGGAGAATAAATAATGAACGCTATAGAGATAAAAGGACTTACAAAACGGTATAAAGACGTTACCGCCGTGGACAGACTTGATTTGTCTGTAAAAGAAGGAGAGCTTCTTTCTCTTTTGGGTGTAAACGGAGCAGGGAAGACCACCACTGTAAAAATGCTTTCCTGTCTTACACAACCAACGGAGGGGGATGCTTTACTGCTTGGAAAAAGTATTACAAAAGACGTTTCCGATGTCAAACGCCTTATTGCGGTTTCGCCTCAGGAAACGGCTGTTGCACGGGGACTTTCGGTTAAAGAAAATCTATGTCTTATGTGCGGAGTTCACGGCTTTAACAAAGAAAAAAGTGAGCAAAAAATATCGGAGCTTACCAAGCTTTTGGGCCTTGATACGGTAGCGGATAAAAAAGCAGGCAAGCTTTCGGGCGGCTGGCAGCGAAGATTAAGTATTGCTATGGCGCTTATAAGCGAACCCAAGATACTTTTTCTTGATGAACCGACTCTCGGTCTGGACGTGCTCGCCCGTAGCGATCTGTGGGATATAATCCGTTCTTTGAAGGGCAAGGTTACCATTATCCTTACCACTCATTATATGGAAGAAGCAGAAGCTCTTTCCGATCATATTGCCATAATGAGGGACGGCAGGCTGTTAATGTGCGAAACCTCTCAAAATATAAAAGAAAAAGCGCAGACAGATAATTTCGAGCAAGCCTTTATCCGTATAGTAAAGGGGGAAGTAAAATGAAAATGCTTTCGTTTGCAAACAGAAATGCAAAGGAGATTTTAAGGGACCCTATTAATTTAGCTTTCGGCTTGGGGTTCCCTCTGGTGCTCATATTACTGCTCAGCATTATTCAGGCTAATATTCCCGTAAGTCTTTTTGAAATACAACATTTGACCCCGGGTATTACCGTTTTTGGGCTTTCCTTTATGACTCTGTTTTCCGCAACTATCATCGCTCGGGACAGAAGCAGCGCTTTGCTTCAGCGGTTGTATACCACGCCGCTCACCCCTTTGGATTTTATTCTCGGCTATACTCTGCCCATTATCCCCATTTCCGTGGCGCAAAGCGTGGTTTGTTATATAGCCGCAATTTGCCTTGGGCTGGATATCACCCCGAATATTCTGTATGCTTTGCTGTTCATAATTCCCGTTTCTGTCCTTTATATCGCTATCGGGCTTCTTTGCGGAAGCGTGTTTAACGATAAGCAGGTGGGCGGTATCTGCGGCGGCTTGCTTACCAACCTTTCCGCGTGGCTTGCGGGTATATGGTTTGATCTTGAACTGGTCGGCGGTGTATTTAAAAAGATTGCGTACGCACTTCCCTTCGTTCACGCCGTGGAATTGGAAAGAGCTTTGCTTGCGGGAGATTTTGCAGGCATATTTCCTCATTTGTGGTGGGTTTTGGGTTATTCCGCAGGTCTTTTCGCCCTTGCGGTGTTTATGTTCCTGCGCCAGATGAAAAAGCAATAATGAAACAGTTGTTTTTCATTGAAAATAATAATGCTTTATGTTAAAATAAACAAAAGCATTTTCAAACAAAAAGGTATGGTTAGGTATACAAGGTTTCGTTGTAAAACAAGTCAGCGCAGATACAGAAAGGAGATTTATTAATGAAAAAAAGCACCAAGAAGATTATAATATGGATATTAGTTTTAGCTTTAATAACGCCTGTTCTTGTCTGGAGCGGTGCATTGGCAAAAAATCTCGCACTTACGGTAATGCATAAAGATAAAATAGAAAATATGCAATTTACAGAATCCGAAGAACCGCTTCCCGAATTCGACTGGTACAGGGTAACTTCGTATTCGGATGAAAAGATCGAAGTTTATTTTGTAAATACACAGGGAAAAGGTACAGATGAAGAATACAAAATAGGCGGAAATATGATTTTCCGTAAAACATCTGATGGCTGGGATCATACCGATATGGAACAAAGCATTTTGTGGTCCGGAGCAGGCTCGGCAGATAATTATATCTGGCCTTATTGGTACCATGTATTTTTAGCTTAAAATTAAAAAAGCAAAAGTAAACGGTTGGATTTTTTCCACCGTTTTCTTTTATACATTGCAACCGGGATGAAAATGTGTTATAATTAATAACATGTTAAAGTAGGTATCAAAACTTGTGCCTGATTCGGCATACGGTTTTAATTTCTTATAACTCACACAAAAAAGGAGCGTATTATGGTTAAGATAAACATTTCCCACTTCGGCGGTGCCCGCGGTGCAGACGAGCTTGTTGTGTATGATAAGGGCGAGCGCACCAATACAAATAAATTCGGCTGGGAAGCCTGCATAAAAGACGGACGTGCCGTTTTGTGCGGCGGAAACGATAATCTTATTCCCCAAGGGGGCTACGTGGTTTCCGGCCACGGTAAAATTGCCGCACTTCTGGCAAAGGAAATATGTATCGGCGCAATGGTAACCATTGAGGACGGAAACGTGCTGGTCATAGAAAAAGACGCTGTTGCAATGAACGCTTCCGCAGGTGCAAAAATAGAAGCTATTAAAAACCGTGTCTGCGAATTGGAAAACAATAAAACCGAATACGATATTTCCCGTGTTAACGCCCTTGTTTCGGATGCGGAAAAGGCTTTAAAAAACGGAGAGTACGAAAAGGTGGATGCCTTGACCACACAGGCATATTATTACACCGCATCTCCCGCACAGAATGAAGTGAGAGGCGCCTGGCTCCGTCCTTACGAAAAGAGCGACGAAGAGGTAGAGCGCGCCGTTGCCCGTCTTGCGGATGCGGGTATAAACTTGATCCTTGTGGAAACCAATTACGGCGGGTTTGCAAACGCGCTCCGTTGTGTTAACGAACTGCTTCCGCCCCAAAAGGAATATGAAAACGGCTTTGACGTAATAGACGCCTATATCCGTTACGGCAAAAAATACGGAATGCAGGTCCACGCCTGGTTCGAGGATTATTTCTTCGGCTTCAAAGGCTCCCGCTGCGCCGTTGCGGAGGCTCACCCCGAATGGATGGCAAAGCGTAAGGACGGCGGGCTGTTCCACGATGCTTACGATACCTTCTGTTTCCTCAATCCCGTTTTGGATGAGGTAAAGGAATTTTTGCTTTCCTGCTGCAAGGATATACTGGATAATTACGATTTCGACGGACTTCAGCTGGATTATATCCGTTATCCCCTCATTCACGGCATCGACCGCGCCGCCGGATTTGACGAATATACCGTAAACACCTTCCTTGCGGAAAAGGGAATAGATATAAGAACCATAGAATCTACAGACGAAGAAGACTGGAAGACCTTTGTGCGTTGGTGCGCCGGATACGTAACCGAATACGTGCAGGCTGTCCGCGGACTTGTGGATGAATATAACAGATCCGGCAGAAACATCTGCCTTTCCACCGCCGTTTTCGGTGATCCCGTGGCGGCGCTTTACAGCAAATGTCAGGATTGGCAATACTGGATCGAGCAGGGCTGGCTGGATGCCATCTATCCTATGGCGTATTACAGCGATGCCTGCGAGGTAGAAAAAGAAGTTGCCGCAATGGTGCAAAAATATGCGTCTGTTCCCAATATTTCGGGTATCGCGCCTATGTATACCAAGCTCCCCGTTATAGAAACCACCAAGCAGGTAGAGGCTTGCCGCAGAGCAGGGGCAAAGGGTGTTGCCTTCTTTGCCGCAGGCAACTGCAGAGACGAAGAATTGGAAACTCTCAAAATCGGTGTTTACCGTAAATAACCAAATTCAGGAGATATATATGAAGCCTCAGATTTTTTGGCTTGAAGATCCGGAAACAGTTGAAGTTAACAGAGAAAAAGCCCATTCCGACCACGCATTTACATTAAACGGTGTGTCTTCCCGTCAGTACCTTAACGGGGACTGGAAGTTTGCGTATACGGAAAAACCGGAAAAACGCCCCGAAGACTTTTATAAAGAGGATTTCTGCGTGGATAATTGGGCATCTGTCACCGTGCCGGGGCATATTCAGCTTCAGGGCTACGGAAAGCCCCAGTATACAAATATTGCTTATCCTTGGGAGGGAAGGGAATCCCTTGTTCCTCCGCAGATACCTAAAAGCTTTAATCCCGTAGGGTCATACGTTAAGTGTTTTGATTTTGAAGGTGATCCCTCCTTCAAACGAACCTACATATCCTTTCAAGGGGTGGAAACCGCCTTTTACGTTTGGCTTAACGGACATTTTGTGGGCTACAGCGAGGATAGCTTTACTCCTTCCGAATTTGATATCACACCCTATCTTAAAGAAAAAAACAATCGTCTTGCCGTGGAGGTATACCGTTTCAGCACCGCAAGCTGGCTGGAGGATCAGGACTTCTGGCGGTTTTCGGGCATATTCCGCGATGTATATCTCTATTCCGTTTCCGATACGCATTTAAGAGATATCAAGGTTTTGGCGGATTACGATTACGAAAACAAAAAAGGTATTCTTTCTGCTTTTTCAGATATGGTTTCGGATGGGGAATACAGCGTTTTGTATACCCTTACAGACTCTGCTTCAAACCAAGTGTACGCAAGCCATACTGCTCCCCAAAACGTAATTCTGGATTCCGTTTTGCCTTGGAGCGCAGAAGAACCAAACCTTTATACCCTTACGGTAAGTATTCTGGCAAAGGATGGGCAGGTTGTCGAAACCTCCTTTGTTAAGGTAGGCTTCCGTACCTTTGAATTAAAAGACGGTCTTATGTGCATAAATGGAAAGCGCATTGTATTCAAGGGCGTGGACCGTCACGAATTCAACCCCCATACGGGAAGAAGCATAACCAAAGAGGATATGATTTGGGACATACGCTTTTTAAAGCAAAACAATATAAACGCAGTCCGCACCAGCCATTATCCCAACAACAGCTATTGGTACGAGCTTTGCGATGAATACGGAATTTATCTTATCGACGAAGCAAATCTGGAAACCCACGGAACGTGGGCGAATATGGACGGTTCAAAATACGCTGTCCCCGGTTCACAGCCTTATTGGAAAAATGCGGTTCTGGACAGAGCGTGTTCTATGTACGAGAGGGATAAAAACCACCCCTCCGTGCTTATCTGGTCCTGCGGCAACGAATCCCACTGCGGCGATAATATTGAGGCGATGTCGGAATTTTTCCATAAAGCTGATCCCACCCGCTTGGTGCATTACGAGGGCGTGTTTGTAAACCGCAAATACGATCATATCACAGATATGGAAAGCCGTATGTATGCAAAGCCTTACGAGATAGAGGAATATCTTAAAAAGAATACGGGCAAGCCTTATATAAGCTGTGAATATATGCACGCCATGGGAAATTCCTTGGGCGGAATGAAGCATTATACAGATCTTGAAGAGAAATACCCTGCGTATCAGGGCGGATTTATATGGGATTACATTGATCAGGCGTTGTATCTTGACGGAAATCTGGCGTATGGCGGCGATTTCGGCGACCGTGCAACAGATTACGGCTTTTGCACCAACGGCATAGTTTATGCTTCCCGCAAGCCTTCTCCAAAGGCGCAGGAAGCAAAGGCTTTGTATTCCAATATAAAATTGAATATTCAAAACGGCGTTGTTACCGTTAAAAACCAAAATCTGTTTGCAAATACGGATCATCTTGAATTTGCGCTCACTCTGGCAAAGGAAGAAGAAATCATCGCATCAAGGCGTTTTTCTCTTTCTGTTCCTGCCGGCGAAACCTTGAGCTGTCCTGCGGAGCTTTCTGTTCCTACGGAATCGGGCGAATACATATACACCGTTTCCGCCCTGCTTAAAGAGGATTGCCGGTGGGCGGAAAAAGGACACGAAGTCTCTTTTGCGCAGGAGATAATTACCGTATCCGGTGAACAGTGCCGTTCCGCTTTTGAAAATCCGGTGTTTGTAAAGGATAATTCCTGCCTCGGTGTTCACGGAAAAGGCTTTTCCATGCTGTTCGATAAACGTGAAGGCGGACTGGTTTCCCTCGTGTACGACGGTGTAGAATATGTAGTCCGCGCACCCAAAGTAAGTTTTTGGCGTGCCCCTACGGATAACGATAACGGCGCCGCCACTCCCGTAAAGACGGCCGTTTGGAATCTTTGCAGCCGTTATGCTTCCCATCTTCCCGCAAAGTTTGCCTCCGAAGAGGGGGAGGATCATTACAAATTCACCTTTGTGTTTGCAACTCCTTATTTTGAATATATGGTTATATATACCGCATATTTTGACGGCAGCTTAAAGGTGCGGGCAGAATATCCGGGTGCGGAAAATATGCCCGTCCTTCCCGTGTTTGCTTTGGATATGCGGCTTAAGAAGGAGTACGGCAATTTCACCTATTACGGCTTGGGACCGGATGAAAATTATTCCGACCGTTTGTGCGGTGCCCGTATGGGCGTGTTCAACAGCACTGCGGCGGACAACCTTTCGGGTTATCTTAATCCTCAGGAGTGCGGAAACCGCACGGGCGTAAGATATCTTAACGTGTATGGTTCCAACGGCAAGGGATTATCCTTTGCCAAAACGGATCTTCCCTTTGAAATGAGCGTGCTTCCTTACAGCGCTTATGAGCTGGAGCATGCGCTTCACCTTCACGATCTTCCCGTTCCCGCATACACTTGGGTGCGTATCGCCGCAAAGCAAATGGGCGTGGGAGGCGACGATTCCTGGGGCGCCCCCGTTCGTGCCGAATATCTCATCCCTTCGGATAAACCCCTTACCCTTGAGTTTGTGATAAGTAAAATTTGAATTAAAAAATCTCCGCTTACGGGCGGAGATTTTTTGCGTATATTCCTTTTGGATTTTGGGAAAAACTATATACGTAAAACCGTTCAGGGGGGTGAAACAGATGGATAAGAATCAGACTAATGCACAGAACGAGCGTAACGACGCATCCGCACAGAACAGCGTGAATACTCAGACCGAGCAGAACGGCAAAAAGAAAAACAAGAACAAAAACAAGTAAACCGAATATACGCGTTTCAAACTCTGTCTGTTTTTACAGATAGAGTTTGTTTTTGTACAAAATGCTGTATTTTGAAGAATTTTGTAATTAATTGTTTACAAATGCCTATATGTTGTGGTAGAATGTCCTCAGCAAATATCTTTACAGTCCTATGTAAAATAAAAATCAAAGGAAGAAAAAGATTATGGAAAACAAACTTGTCTACGGTATTCACGACAAACCCAAATTCGGCAGCATGCTGGTATTTGCGTTCCAGCAGGTGCTTGCCATTCTTGCTGCTACCATTCTGGTTCCCGCTATTATCGGTAACGGTATGAGCCAGTCCGCCGCCCTTTTCGGCGCAGGTGTCGGTACTCTCGTTTATCAGCTCTTTACCAAGTTCCGCAGTCCCGTATTCCTCGGCTCATCCTTCGCTTTCATCGGCTCAATGCTTGCTGCTTTCGGCGGCGCGGCTTCCGCTTCCGCAGGTTATGCAGGACTTATCGTGGGTGCGGTATTTGCAGGCCTCGTTTACGTGGTTATTGCAATCATCGTTAAGTTTGCAGGTGTTGCTTGGATAAACAAACTTATGCCCACCGTTGTTATCGGCCCCACCGTTGCTCTCATCGGTCTTTCTCTTGCTGTTAACGCAGTAAATGATCTTACTGTAGGCAAGGTAATGGTTGAAAAGGTTGAGCAGGTCATTCAGGACGGTGCTATAGTTGACCAGACCTCTATGGTTTCCGGCTGCAGCCCCTACGTTGCACTTATCTGCGGTCTTGTTACATTATTCTCTATCTTTGCTTTCTCCGTTTACGGCAAAAAGATGGCAAAGCTTATACCCTTCATTCTGGGTATTCTCGTTGGCTACATAGTTGCTACCATCTTCACCGTTATCGGTATCGCTACCGACGACGTAGCGCTTCAGGTTATCAACTTTGCCGCTTTCAAGGAAATGACCATTTTCGCAATTCCCGATTTCACCTTTATCGAAGCATTCAAGGGCGTTAAGGATATTGACGACTCCTTCATTGCAACTATCGCGGTAGCATACGTTCCCGTTGCTTTCGTTGTATTTGCAGAGCATATAGCAGACCATAAGAACCTTTCTTCCATCATCGGAAACGATCTGCTTGAAAACCCCGGTCTTCACCGTACACTTCTCGGTGACGGCGTAGGCTCTATGGCAGGCGCTTTCTTCGGCGGATGCCCCAACACCACTTACGGCGAATCCGTTGGTTGTGTAGCTATTACCCGCAACGCATCTGTTGTTACCATTACCACCACTGCAATTATGTGTATGGTAATCTCCTTCTTCGGCCCCTTCGTTACATTCCTTTCTTCTATTCCCAACTGTGTAATGGGCGGTGTTTGCATAGCACTTTACGGCTTTATCGCAGTTTCCGGTCTTAAGATGATCCAGCAGGTAGACCTTGGCGATAACAGAAACCTCTTCGTTGTTGCTTCTATCCTCATTCCCGGTATCGGCGGACTCAGCGTTTCCTTCGGCAAGGTAACTATCACCACCATTGCTTGCGCTCTTATTCTCGGTATCGTTACCAACATTCTTCTAAACAAGCTGGGCAAAAGCAGAAAAACGGAGAAATAAAAATGAAAAATTACGAAAACGTGGTCATTTTCGACCATCCCCTAATAAGACACAAAATAGCTATCCTTCGTGACGAGAAGACCAGCATGAAGGAATTCCGCGAACTGGTTGAGGAAATAACCACCCTTATGACTTACGAAAGCCTTAAGGAGGGAGTTCCTACTACCGAGATTGAGGTAAAAACTCCTTTGGAAATCTGCACACAGCGGGTAGTAACGGATAATTCCATCGTTATCGTTCCCATTCTTCGTGCAGGCTTGGGCATGGTAAACGGCATACACGTTCTGTTCCCTTCTGCTCGTGTGGGACATATCGGTATGTACCGCAACGAAGAAACTCTTGAGCCTTGCGAATATTACTGCAAGCTTCCCAAGGATATAGACGATAAGCTGGTACTGCTTGTTGACCCTATGCTGGCAACCGGCGGCAGCGCTTGCGATGCTATCAACCTGCTTAAAAAGCACGGCTGCAAGCACATCAAGTTTATGGCTATTATCGGCGCACCCGAGGGCGTTTCCAAGGTTGCGGAAGCTCATCCCGATGTAGATATTTACGTTTCCACGCTGGACAGATGCCTTAACGAAAACGGCTACATTCTTCCCGGCTTGGGTGATGCCGGCGACAGACTCTTCGGAACTAAATAGAATATAAAAAATGCCAAAAACTCCCGTTTTGTTTTACACAAACGGGAGTTTTATGTTGCTATTGGGTTTTCGGTATGTTATAATATTTTCATAAATAAAAACGGAGGTTTTATTATGTTAAAAAAGATGATCATATCTGTACTTATTCTGGCATTATGCTTTGCGTTCGTTTCCTGTGATTCGCAGCCTGCGGATCAAAGCACTCCTTCTACCAATGAAAGCACAAAAGAAGAAAGCCGAGCAGAAGAAAATAACAATCAGACAGAGGAAAGTAAAAACGATATTGTTAAGGATACTATTCCTCCCGCTTTTATTGATGCGAATGACGGTGTTTTGCCTGCTGTTACTCACAACGCAGGTGAGCAGCCCGATTTGATTTCCGGCATTATTGCAAGAGATAATATTACTCCAGATGAAGAGGTAGTTATTTCTGTTTCCGATGACGGCGGTTATGATGCAAGCGTTCCCGGAACCTATACGGTAACCGTAGCGGCAAAAGATACAGCAGGAAACGTATCTACCGCAATAATTACCGTTACCGTAAAAGAAGTTGTTACCGCCAAGTATCTTTCGCTCAAAAATATATACACTTTGGGCGGCGAGGACGCTTTGAGCTATACCACATCCGGCACAAAATTCCGCACGGCAGACAGCATTTGCGTTTTGGATAAAGAAACTTTTGTTTCCCAGTATAATGCATATTCTCCCGATCATACCAACAATGGTGGAGTTCCTTTCTTCCCCAACGGTGTAATTATTATTACGGATAAGGATTATGTTGTTAAGCAGGTGCGCATTGCCGCAGGCGAGCTTATACAGATAGAAGAAGACGGAAGCGTAAAGAATTCCGGCTTTTCGTGGACAAATGCTATTGATGCGTCTTCGGGCGGCGGTATGTTTAAGGGCATCTTAACAGATATCGAAAAGGTTATTCCCGATGGCGGTTATCTCTTCTTCGTCGGCAATCCCGGCGAGCAGACTTGCAGAATTTTCCTTATTAAAAATCTCTTTTGCAGTTCCTATGAAAGCGGTCCCATTACCCTTGATATGAAAAATATAGATATATCCGGGCTTGTTATCTCTCTTGATTAATGGGGGGATACAATGAAAAGATTCGCATTTTTAATTGTTGCCCTCGCAACCTTGCTCACCGCCTGCGCTACGCCTCAAAATGATGTCTCTGTGGAGTCCGATCCCGGAGAGCATTCTACGGTGCAGGATACCACCCCGCCCAAAATACGTATTATTGCTTCTTGCGAAAACGTCGTTATTAAAAAAGGCGATGCCTACGACATTATGAACGGGGTAAGGGGGAGCGACGATACGGACGGCGATATTACAGATCAAATACAGATAAACAAGGGAGGCTTTGACCCGGAAATACCCGGAGAATATACCGTGACATACTTTTTATCAGATGCTGCAGGTAACGCTGCAGAGCCTAAATTTAAAAAAATAACCGTTACAGAAACTGCTGTGCTTGAAGCACCTCCCGTGTGGGAAGGTGAGATAGAAGGAGAGGTTCTTAATCCCTCTGCGCCTCCCGTATTCGGCGGAGCTTGGTATCACAAGGCGGTTTCTTCCAGAGATAAATGGGTTGGAATAGAGGTTGTGGTAACCTTGCCCGAGGTGGATATTGAACGCTACAACGGCTCATACAACAGCGAATTGAATTTCGATCCCAATGTAAAAAATCTTGATAACCCCTCGGTTTATCTTGGCGGCCACGCTTTAAGTGAATCGGATGTGGGTCTATCCTTTTCCAGAGCGCTTGTGAATGTTTCTTCAAGCACGCTCAGTACCGGTTGTATTGCTTTTCGCCCCTTCTGGCGCTATATAACCGAAACCGATCAGGACGTAGGCGGATACGATGCTCACGGCGGTGAATATGCCGTAAGCGCAAACGGAAACAACTGTATTGCAAATTATCATTGGAAATATACCGAATATTACTATCTGCCCGGGGACAAGCTTCGTATTGTAGTTTATGTTCCCGAGGAAAATAAAATGCAATTACAGATAGAAGTTTTGGAAAAATCCTCTCTTCCCGAATATGTTAAAATGCGTGAAGATTACGGTTGGAAGGATCCCGCAGACTTTTTGAGCCCCGTGTTTACCTCTCCCGGTCACGGAACGGGTATTTTGGCAGAATTCAAGCGTGTAAACGCTATCGACCAATCCGGCAACGAGGGCGGTGTTGCAATTTCCACTCAAACCGAGGTTAAGAATATTATATGGCACGAAACATATCTCTACCGCGTTATTGACGGAACTTTATACAGAGTTCCTATGAACGAAGAACGCCGTGCAACCACCAGCGCACCCGAGGATAAGTATTTCACCGTTTCATACGATGGTGTGAACTCCTCTCTGGGCGGAGAAATCGTAACCATTCATCCAGGATATACCAACTAAACTTTTATTACAGCACCGAGGCAAGAAATGAGCAGTACTAAAAGCATTCCCGCTTCCTCTGACAGCCAATATATAAAAATGACCGAGACTCCCGTAGCCCGTCTTGTAATAACCTTGGGCATACCTACCACCATAAGTATGCTTATAACCAACATTTACAATATGGCAGATTCCTATGTTGTGAGTGAGGTTTCTTTAAGCGCAGGGGGCGCCACCAGCATAGTTTTCGGAATAATGTCTATAATTCAGGCATTTGGATTTATGTTCGGTCACGGCGCGGGAAGTCATATCAGCCGCCAGCTTGGAGGCAAACATATAGACAAAGCAAATAATTACGCATCTACAGGATTTTTCACCGCAATCTGGTGCGGTATCGTAATTATGTCGCTGGGGCTCATTTTTTCCAAGCCCTTAATGCTTTTGCTGGGCAGTACTCCCACCATCCTGCCCCACGCAATGAAATACGCATTCTGGATATTTCTTGCCGCCCCCGCAATGACCGCAAGCTGTGTGCTTAACAATATTTTAAGATACGAAGGAAAAGCCACTCTGGCTATGATCGGTCTTACAACAGGCGGCATACTTAATATATTTCTGGATTACATTTTCATTGTGGATCTGAAAATGGATATAAACGGCGCGGGACTTGCCACCGCAATCTCCCAGTACGTTTCCTTTTGCATACTGCTTTCCGTGTTCGTTCTGGGTAAAACACAGAGCAAACTGCGGATATCAAATATTTCACCCGAAATTTCTTTGCTCAAAGATATAATCGTAACGGGGCTTCCCAGCCTTGCGCGGCAGGGACTCAACAGTATCTCCGTAATGGTGCTCAACGCTCAGGCAGAGCAGTTCAAGGATGCGGCTATCGCCGCAATGGGCTACGTAAGCAGAACATCAAGCCTTATATTCAGCGTGGGATTGGGTATCGGTCAAGGCTTCCAACCCGTTTCCGCCTTCAATTACGGGGCAAAGAAGTATTCCCGTGTTAAAAAGAGCACCTACTTTACAGCAATTTTCGGCGCGGCGTTTATGGGCGTTCTTTCGGCGCTGTGCTTCGCTTTCGCTCCCGAAATAATAGAACTTTTCCGTTCGGAAAAAGAGGTTATAGACATAGGCAGCGTAGGCTTGCGTATCCAATGTGCGTTCTTGATGTTCCTGCCCATATCCGTAGTATCCACAATGCTTTTCCAGAGTATCGGCAAAAGCGTGCCTGCACTGGTGCTTTCCTGCCTCCAAAGCGGTCTGGTATTTATACCTCTCTGTTTAATACTTCCTCGCTTTCTCGGCGTGTTGGGAATTCAGCTTTCCCAACCCATAGCGTATTTTATCACAGCCTTAGTGTCTCTCCCCATAACCTTAAGATTTTTAAAACGTCTGCCTGCGGATAACGGGTAATAAAATCTTTGTTTTTGGGTGTAAAAAAGTACAAATGTCGTCTGTATAAAGTGAATGGACTAAACAGAAGGAGAACTTTTATGCAGAAAAAACTGTTTTTCATTACACTGCTTTTGCTTTCTATGCTTGTGTTCGGTACGTCTGCGCAAACAAAAGAGCAAGGCGACTATGTTTACAAAGTTGATAAACTGTACAAGACCTGTACAATTACAGAGTACAAAGGGGACGAAACTGTTATAATAATTCCCGAAAGCTTCGAAGGATATCCGGTAACCGTTATCGGCGAAAAAGCTTTTATGGAGTGCACCGCCCAAAAAATCATCCTGCCCCAAGGTGTTTTGACTATTCGGAATATGGCTTTTGACTATTGCGATTCTCTTACGGAGGTAGTTCTGCCCGAAGGGCTTGAAACCATAGGGAGTGCCTTTGCATCTTGCGAATATCTGGTTCACGTAAATATACCGGACAGCGTGCGTTATATACACGATGATGCGTTCGGCGGAAGTTACGGTGTAATAATTACCGCCACAAAGGGCAGGTATGCGGAAACCTTCGTTAAAAGGCATCCCAACTTACGTTTTCATGCATTAGTGCAGGAAATTTCAGATACTTCTGAAATTTCCGAAAATTCGGATACAAGCCAAATTCCGGAAAACTCAAAAGACAGTTCCTTTTGGAAATATACCGCAGCGGTTTCCGCATCTGTGGCGGCAGTCTTTGCGCTGTGTACGGCGGCGGTGTGCATTAAATATGCACGCAGTAAAAAGGGGTGATGCGCTATGTGTAAAAAAATAGTTATGTTTCTTTTTGCTATAGCGTTCATATCTTCGCTTTTCGGTGTAAGCCAAGCCTTTGCCCAAGAGGAGTACGAGGGACCTCTTACCTTTAAAATGCTGACATACAGCAATGGGTATGCGGTAATCTCCTGCGAAAAGGATGCGACCGAGGTAGTCATTCCCGAAACCTATAACGGCAGACCCGTGTATGAAATAAAACGGGAAGCATTCGAGGGTTGTACTTTGTTAACCTCCGTGGTAATTCCGGATACGGTGGAGTGCATATCTTTCTATGCTTTTAAGGATTGTGTAAGTCTTACGAGTATCGTCATTCCCGATAGCGTTAAAGATATAGACAGAGGTGCGTTTCAAAACTGTACTGCACTTAAGGACGTTAAACTCTCCAAAGAGCTTACGATGATAACCTGTATATTCGATGGTTGCGTTTCTCTCGAAAGCATATATATTCCCGCCCGTGTTCGCAGCATCTTTTCAGATGAATTTATAGATTGTACCTCCCTCAGGGAGATTATTGTAGATGCCGATAATCCGTATTATTATTCCGAAGGAAACTGCATAATAGACAGACAGACCGGCGTTTTGGTAAAAGGGTGCAAGACCTCGGTCATACCCGATGGAGTTACCGCTATCGGGGAACGGGCATTTTGGTTTGTAAAGGGGATGGATACCATCGTAATTCCCGATACGGTTACCGAAATCGGCTCACAGGCGTTTTATGATGCGGAAATAACCGGCAAGCTCACTATTCCCGGAAGTATTGCGGTTTTGCCCGAAGACTCTTTTTCCTCTTCGAATATAAACGAACTTGTCCTTTCAGAGGGCGTTACAACTATAGCCGAAGATTCTTTTGACGGCGCCGCGATAAAAAAGCTTACTTTGCCCGCAAGTCTTGAAAGTATAGATGAAGACTTGATAGTGCAGCTTCAGGTATATTATCAACCGCCTATGACGGTTTATTACCTTCCCGGTACTTATGCCGAAGAATATCTGAAAACCTTCAGAAGCTGGGGCGGGGTAACCTTTGCACAGCTTGTGTTTAACACCGAGGAGTCCGAAACCTCGGCACCCGTTGATGAACAAGATGTTCAAAGCGAAAACGATAATACCTATATTTCCATCACATTGGTTTCCATAGCCGTTATTATCCTTTGCACGGTAATATCGGTTACCGTTATCAAAAAGCAAAAACAAAAATAATATAAAAGACCCCATAATAGATAAAAGGTCTATTGATAGCTTATGTCTGTTTTAACCATTATCAGAGATGAAAATAAAATATCCGTCCCGTTTGAAGGAACGCCTCTTTTAAGCGAGCTTTTGAAAGAGCAGGGAATATATCTTGAATCCCCCTGCGGCGGCAACGGCAAATGCGGGAAATGCGCCGTAAAAGGGGAGGGAAGGTTGTCTCCCGCCTATTCGGGTGAAGACACTTTTCTTGCGTGCAAAACACGTCTTTACGGTGACGCAACGGTACACATTCCTTCGGGCGGAAAATTCAGCATTCTTTCGGATTCCACGTCTACTTATCGGATAAGCGCCCGCTTTAATTACGGCGCGGCGGTGGATGTGGGCACTACCACGGTGGTTTTAAAGCTTTATTCTTCCTGCGGGGAGTGTGTGGGCGAATCATCTGCGGTCAACCCTCAACGTGCGTTTTCTGCAGATGTTATCGGCAGAATTTCCCATTCTCTTAACGGGGGAAGGGAAAAGCTTAAAGAGATCATAATCGATTGCATATCACACCTTTTAACCTCTGCGTGCGGCGTTGCAGGTATACATAATACCGATGTCGACCGTATGGTAATAACGGGTAACACAGCAATGCTGTACCTCCTTACGGGCAAAGACCCCCTTTCCATCTCCCGCTCTCCCTTTGAAGCGGACTGCTTGTTCGGGGAATGGACAGATTTTCTGGGTATAAAAACATATATCACCCCTTGTGTTTCCGCCTTTGTGGGAGGAGATACCGTTTCTGCATTGCTTGCCTCGGGTATGCTTTGTGAAAACGAAACCGCACTGCTTTGCGATATGGGTACCAACGGTGAGATCGCTTTGTATAAAGACGGCAGTCTTTACGTAACCTCTGTCGCCGCAGGTCCCGCCTTTGAGGGTGGCGAGATATCCTGCGGATGTTCGGGTATAGAGGGCGCCGTTCACCGTGTCTGGGCAGAGGACGGGGAAATATATTCTCATACTATCGGAAACCTTCCTGCCGTGGGCATTTGCGGTTCGGGACTTATAGAAGGGGTAAATGCTTTTCTGGAGGAAAAGTATATAGATACCGAAGGAAATGTTTTGCGTCCTCTCGTTATAAAAGCAAAAGGGAAAAATCTTTGTCTGGAGGATAAAGATATCCGTGCTTTTCAGCTTGCAAAATCCACTGTGGCGGCAGGAATAGAATGTATGCTTTCCCGTACGGAAACGGATGCGGGCGATATTAAAACCTTGTATATTGCCGGCGCATTCGGAACAAAGATCGACCCGCAAAGCGCCGTTAATATCGGACTTTTCCCCAAAGAATTAAAGCGAAAGATACGTTTTATCGGCAACGGTGCGTTATCGGGTGCAACGGCAATGCTGCTTGATGATTCCGTTTGCACCGAAGCGAAAAACACAGCCGCCAAAGCCATAACGGTACCGCTCGGCGGAAACGATGATTTTAATCAAAGCTTTATAAAAAACATCTCATTTTAGTTTAAAATGAGATGTTATATATTTTGTACAACAAAATCTTGATTTATGGCGAATTTTGGTATATAATATGGTAAATAATGGGAAAAGGAGAACATTTTATGAGAAAAATTTTGATAGTTTTTGTTCTATTGTTGTTGGTTTTTTCATTTAATTTAAGCGCAATTGCAGCTTCAGGCGCTGTTTCCGGTGCCGGTACAGGAGATACGAATATCGACATTAATGCAAAATATTCCAATCTTGTTCAAAAATCAAACAACGTAAGTGTTGACATCTCATGGGGTGCGATGGAGTTCACGTATACGGTGAGCGGTACGCAGGATTGGGATCCCGATGAACACAAGTATACCGATAATACGACTGCGGTCTGGACTGCATCGGGGAATGATATTGTAGTTGTTAACCATTCGAATAAGGCTATAGAGGCTACTCTTTCATTTGAATCAGCCGTAAATGGTATAAACGGTGCTTTTACCGAATCAAGCGGTACCGCAAACGATGGAATTTTGTCACTTCCGGCCGCAGAAAACACAGTAGTATCTTCCGCACCTTCCGCTACAGCACTGTTTAATATTACAAGCGGTTCTATTACTGCAGACGGAAAAATAGGAACTATAACTGTCAGTATCGCCGGAAAAGAAGCGGCTTCAACCCCTACTGTTGTGGCACAGATAGGTGAGTCCGAAGCCGGTGGGCAATGCTTTGATCTCGTTACTACTAACGAATCTAATATTTATTTAGCCGTAATAACCAGACACAACTCACCTTATTCAGGATCTGATAGACTTTTCACTTATTATCCCGCACAATTAATTGACGCAGATATACCAAAAGTAATAGAACTTAAAAATGAAGGTAATTTAGGTATTGAATTGTCCGTAGAAGGTCAAGGTCGAGGAACAATTAAACCGATCACAAGAAATGCAACTTCTTCTAAAACTATTGAATTATTTACGGACAATGAATACAGGCTTATTCTTGATTTTAACAATATGACCTGGTATGTCGAAGAAATTGAATAATCTGCAATTACTTGATAACAATAAAAAAATCACCTCGTAATGAGGTGATTTTTTATTAGCGGGTGATTATTTCTCGGGGCAATAAAAATATTTAAATTCCGAATACTTTTCTACATATTCCGCACGATTAATATCGGTTAAAGAATA
>JAFOBR010000011.1 GCA_017381715.1 Clostridia bacterium | reverse complement strand
TCTGCAAGAGCCAAACCACACGCTTGATTTGATCGTTGATAACACAGAAGTTCTTTTACATATGCTTGAAAAGGCAGAGATCGATTTTGCTGTTATTGAAGGTGTCTTTGATAAATCAAAATACGGATACCACCTTTACAAGAAAGAAGCATTTGTGGGAGTCTGTGCAAAAAGCCATCATTTTGCAAATAAGACTGTCACACTTGAAGAAATTCTTGCAGAAGATATTGTGGTCAGAGAGCCGTTTTCGGGAACGAGAACATTACTGCACAACGCCATTACAGACCGTGGTTTTTCCTTTGATAACTTTAAGCGTTGCAGCTCTGTCAGTATTTTTTCCGTAATATGCGACATTGTGGCAAACAACGGAGCAATTACCTTTGCTTATGAACCTATCTCCCGATGCCGTGACGACCTTGCCACCTTTACTGTTGCGGATATGCAAATTAGCGGTGAGTTTAACTTTGTATATTGCAATGAACGGGTTGCAAAGGAGAAAATAAACTTGCTTTTCTCCAACTAGGAGCTATTCTTCAAGACACAAACATTTAACATTTATAAAAACAAAAAGGGGCAGACTTTACGAAATTAATCGTAAAATCTGCCCTTGATATCTGTTGAATTTAGTTCAAGTCCTCCCCGAAAGCCGTTTTGGGCTTAGGATATCTATGAAATTCAACTATGAAAATTGGCAAGAAAAAAGTCCGAAACCGTTATGGTTTCGGACTTTTTTGCGCCGACGAGTTATTCGCCCTTCGGGCTCATAACCCGAAGGTAATAGCACAATTCTGATTTCGAAACAAGTAAAACAAAAGACACCCCATTGGGTGTCTTTGTTTTACTGGTTGCGGAGGCCGGATTTGAACCGACGACCTCCGGGTTATGAGCCCGACGAGCTACCGGACTGCTCTACTCCGCGATATATAATGTGGTGCCGGTGACCGGGGTCGAACCGGTACGGGATATAATCCCACGAGATTTTAAGTCTCGGGCGTCTGCCGATTCCGCCACACCGGCTTATCAGCCTAATTATAATACCACAGAAGATATATAAAGTCAAGTACAAAAAACAAAAAAGTGGCGAAAAATATTTCGACACCTTTTCACACATTATATTAAGCCTTTTTAAGCTTCTTTGCAAAATAATCCCAGAGCTTGTTAACCAGCCATACGCCGAAGAACGCAAAGGCTACAGCAAGCAGGATACCCGCAAGAATATCGGTAGGATAATGCACATACAGATACATACGGGAAAAAGCGATAAGAGCCGCCAGCACCACAGCGGGAATTCCTATGTATTTTTTCTCTCTTAAAAGCAATACCACCGCTCCCTCGAAGGATGCAAGAGTGTGCCCCGACGGGAAAGAATAATCGTGAGGGGTCTTGATAAGCAGCTGTATTGCCTCGTTATATTCATAGGGGCGTATTCTGCCGACAACGGGCTTTAAAAACATATTTCCCACAAGCAGACCGCATATAAGGGCGACGCCCATCATAAGTCCTGTTTTGCGGGTCTTTTTGAAGATAAGCATTACTGCCGCAATAGCGATCCAAAACCAGCCGCCGTTACCGAGGAAGGTTATGGCAGGCATTACCGCATCTAAAAATCCGCAGTGCAAATGTTCGGCGATCCAATCCAACGCAGGAAGTTCGTATGTGTTTAAAAAATTCATTTAACCGCACTCCTTTCTGTTAATATTTTAATACATTTCACCCTAAATGTCAATGGCGATTGACATTGGCTTCGGTAAATGATATAATCTGCCCTGAAGGAGATTTTCAAGCTATGGAAGAACTACTTAAGCAACTGTTACAAACCCTTTTTGAAATTGCAAAAACTATCGGTCTCCGTCTGGTTTTTGCGTTACTGCTTCTTTTTATCGGTTTAAAGCTGGCTCGCACCGTTTCAAAAAAGATTAAAAACGGCAAGGGCATGCAGAGGATAGACAAAAACGTCGCTTCGTTTTTAAACAGTCTTATAAAGATATCACTTTATGCAGCGGTGCTTATCGGCTGTCTGCTTATTCTGGGAGTGCCCGCCGCATCATTTGTAACCGCAATTGCATCCTGCGGTCTTGCTATCGGTCTGGCGTTGCAGGGTTCCTTGAGCAACTTTGCAGGCGGAATAATGCTTCTTATCTTCAAGCCCTTCCAGATCGGTGATTTTATAGAAGGAGCGGGATACTCCGGCACGGTAGAGGATATAACTATACTTTACACCCACATTATAACCCCCGATAACCTTAAGGTTTCACTGCCCAACGGAAAGTTATCCGACGATGCGGTTATAAACTACACAGCTTTGGGCAAGCGCAGGGCGGATATTACGGTAAGCGTTCCTTACGAATGCGACCTGCGTATCGTTCGTGCCATTCTCCTACAGGTAGCAAAGGAAAATCCTTACAGATTAAAGGATGATCCCATTACTGTTGAAATTATAGATTATGCCGAAAGCGGAATAAAAATGTGTGTCCGTTATTACGCCAACAACGACGTTTTCTGGACTGCGGTATTTAAAACACGACAGGATATTCTTGATATATTCAAGGAAAACGGAATATCTATTCCCTACAACAGAATTGACGTATCGACCGTTCAATCGAGCAAAAATAACGAACAATAAGCTAAATCACCCCGAGACGCTTTTGCTTTCTCGGGGTGATTATATTATGTGCTACTTTACGTAAAGAGTTTCAAACACGTTCTTAACAAGCTGAGCATCGCCGGTGGTTTCTGTAACAGTAATGATATAATTGCGGTTGCCTGCAGCGCAGATAAACATAGTCTGCTTCATACTGACACCGTTTGCATTAGCGGAATAAGATATTTTGGTAATTTCGGTAGAAACTTCGTTTTTCACCTGTTCTACAACCGTGTTGGAAACTGCAATGCCTGCCGCATCAAGCATAGGCTTGAGTGTGGAATTGAAAGTTTCAGCGGTCATAGTTGAGTACATATCGCTGTACTGCTCGTAGGTAACGGTGATATTGTTGCCAACACCGCTTTCGTTTACGATCATAACAACACTTCCGTCATTGACTATCCATTTTTCGGGATACGCAAAGGTAATATCTCCGTTATCATAGGCAAGATATCCTTTAGGTATAACGGGCGCTTTCGGTTCGGTATTTAAAGCTACGCAGGAAGTGAGAGGAAGAGAGAGTGCAAATAAGAGCACAAGAAAAATACAAGTAATCTTTTTCATAGTTATTGTCTCCTTTAATTTATTTTATTTTGGGCGCGGATACATAAGAAATAAAGCGCTTGAAGGAATTGAGATCCGAGAACACAGAGCAATCCGCCAACACGTTTTTGAACACGTGTCCGATCTCTCTGTTTATAACCGAATCTATATTATCTTCATCAACGTAAACGCGGGAAAGTATCTCCTCCGCCCAGACAGCGTGGGAAAGCGTGAGAGCATCGCTGCGCAGATCTTTACCCTGAAGGATCATTTCCTTAAGACGCGCCATCTCTTTTTCAAGACGTGCGGGCAAAACCGCAAGTCCCATTACCTCTATAAGACCGATATTCTCTTTCTTTATGTGATGATACTCCGGTCTGGGATGGTGAATGCCCATGGGGCGATCCGCAGACGTCTGATTATTGCGGAGAACCAGATCCAATCTGTATATGTTACCATCGAGATGAGCAATAGGAGTTATTGTGTTATGTAAACCGTTCTCATCCTTAGCGTAGATGTTATCGGACTCGTCGCAGTATTCACGCCACTTTTCCAAAATACGCACCGCAAGAGCGGTTATTCGAGAACGGTCGGAAGACTGAAGCCGTATAACCGACATAGGCCACTTGAGCACGGAGCAGGTTACTCCGCTGAAGCGGGGCACGGTGAACTCATATTCAGCTTCCGCACGGTCCATAGGAAATACGTATCTGCCGCCCTGGAAATGCTCGTGGGAAAGAATGCTTCCGCCAACGATGGGAAGGTCTGCATTTGAACCCACGAAGTAATGAGGAAATTTTTCCGTAAAATCAAACATACGGTCAAACACGCCGCCATCTATAACCATAGGCTTGTGTTCTTTGCTGAGAACGATGCAATGCTCGGGATAATAAGAATAAGGAGAATATTGCATCATCCATTTTTCTCCCGCCAATTCAAGAGGAATTAACCTTAAGTTCTGTCTTGCAGGATGGCGCATATTTCCTGAAAAGCCTTCGTTTTCCACACAAAGCAGGCAGGCAGGATATTTGCTTTTGCTTAAAGTAGCGGCGGCTGCGGCAATATCCTTGGGGTCCTTTTCCGGTTTGGAAAGATTCACTGTAATATCCAAAGCGCCGTATTCCGTATTGGTTATCCAACGCTTGTCCTTGGCGATACGCTCCTTACGGATATAATTCACATCACAGCAAAAATCGTAAAACCAATCGGTTGCCACACGGGGGGAGTTTGCATAGCAACGGTCAAACTGCCAGATAACATCGAAAGGTCTGGGGGTGAGGATGCCCATAACGCGGGTATCAAACAGATCGCGGCGGGTAACGGTATCCTCGGGGATCATGCCGTTTTCACAAGCGTAATCGCATATTTTTTCCAGTATCTCATGTATCTCAGGTCGGTCGGTTACCTTTTCGGGAACATATCCGTCCAGTTCGAAAAGGTCAATAAGCTGATTAATTATGTAAACCTCATCGCATTCGGCGATAAGCTTTTTTTCAAGTGCGTAATCTATTAAGCAGGATAAATAATAGTTTATCATATCGTATTTTGCGGGGGCAAAACTGCCCCCGCACCTTTAAATTTATTTGGTTTTTATGGGAAACTTTATGCCCAGTGCATTGTGGAGGGCTTGGGATCGCGGATAATAATACCGGAAAGGAAGCTTACCGCTTTTTCAAGACCTTCTTTGCTTGTCATATAGCTGTCTTCATGCTCAATGGAGATAATTCCGTCATAGCCGCCAAGCTTAAGCTCGGAGATAAGCTTGCGCCAATATTCCTCGCTGTTGCCGTAGCCTACTGCGCGGAATACCCAGGAACGATGAAGCTCATCACCGTAATGCTTGGTGTCAAGCACGCCGTTAACAGCGGTGTTGTACTTATCTATGCAGGTATCCTTTGCGTGGAAATGATAGATAGCACCGGAAAGTGCGCGTACTGCGGCAACGGGATCTATTCCCTGCCAGATAAGGTGGGAAGGATCGAAGTTTGCGCCGATAATATCGCCTACTGCGTTACGAAGACGAAGGAGGGTTTCGGGGTTGTATACGCAAAAGCCGGGATGCATTTCAAAAGCGATATGCTTAAGGCCGTGAGATTTACAGAACTCTGCTTCTTCTTTCCAATAAGGAATAAGAACTTCGTTCCACTGGTAATCAAGGATTTCAAGAAAATCCTCGGGCCAAGGGCAGGTTACCCAGTTGGGGTGCTTGGATTCGGGGCAATCGCCGGGACAGCCGGAGAAGGTTACAACCGTATCCACGCCAAGCTTTTCTGCCAAAAGCACCGCATCTCTGAAATCTGCACGCCAAGCAGCTGCCTTTTCTTTATCGGGATGAACGGGATTGCCGTGTACGGACAGAGTCTTTACGGGCATTCCGAATTCTTCTATAGTAGCCTTGAATTCTTCAAAGGCTTTTTCATCGTTAAGAAGCACCTTGGGGTCGCAATGAGCTTTGCCGGGATATCCGCCGCAGCCCAGCTCAAGAGATTCTACGCCGATAGAGCGGAGATATTCAAGCGCTTCGCGGAGAGACATACCGCCCAGCAGATTAGTAAGTACGCCAAGTGTCATATCTGTGAAACTCCTTAGTTTTCTTCGTTGAAGTAATAGGGCTTGCCGGTCTTAGCGGATTCATAGATACCTTCCAGTATCTGGGATACGCAGTAAGCCTGTTCGGGAAGAACAACAGGATCCTTGTCGTTAATAACTGCATCTATCCAGAGAGCAGCTTCCATATCGGAGGGAGAGCCGGAGCCAACGCCTTCATAGAAATCTGCGCCGCCTGCTTTAAGATCGGGAGTAAGAGAATATCTTCTGCCCTGACGGATACCGTTCATACGAACGCCGTTGTTCATATCAATACCTGCTTTGGTACCGCAAAGGGTGGTGCAAGCTTCACGGGGATCCAGTATGTTAAGAGCCCAGGAGGATTCAAGAAGTACGGTTGCGCCGTTTTCCATTACGATAAAGCCGAAAGCGGAATCTTCAACGGTGAACTTTTCGGGATCCCATTCGCCCCAAGCGTTGCCGGAGGGAACTTCCTTCTTAAGCTTTTCATAGGTAGTACCAACACAGAACTTGGGCTTGTAGTTGTTCATAGACCAAAGAGTAAGGTCAAGTGCGTGGGTACCGATATCGATAAGAGGACCGCCGCCCTGCTCATATTCGTTAAGGAATACACCCCAGGTAGGAACTTCGCGACGGCGAAGTGCAGTTGCCTTTGCGTAGTAGATATCGCCCAGATTGCCTTCATCACATTCTTTCTTGATGAACTGAACTTCGGGACGGAAACGGTTCTGATAACCGATAGAAAGCTTCTTGCCGGTGCGCTTTGCAGCCTCAACCATCTTCTTTGCTTCAGCAGCGTTGATAGCCATAGGCTTTTCGCACATTACGTTTTTGCCTGCTTCAAGAGCGTCTATAGTGATAAAGCTGTGGCTTCTGTTGGGAGTACAAACGTGAACTACTTCGATGGATTCATCCTTAAGAAGTTCCTTGTAATCTTCATACACCTTTGCATCGGGAGTGCCGTATGTTTTTGCTGCTTTCTCTGCCTTTTCTACGATAATATCGCAAAATGCAACAAGCTGTACGTTAGGAAGCTTGTGAAGAGAAGGAAGGTGCTTCTGATTAGCGATACCGCCGCAGCCGATAACGCCGACTTTTACGATTCTGTCTGCCATAGTTTTGTATTCTCCTTAAAAAAATAATTATTTATTATTTTACCTCGCGGTAATATTTATAATATGCCATAACCGTACGTTCTTTATCTACTGTACGGTCGTATCCGGTGATAACCACACCGTCCAAGGACAAAAGCTCCCAGATGGTGAGGGTGTCTATCTCTCCGCAAAAAACGGTGTTGCTTTCGCAAATGATCTCCAATATACCGTTTTTTACGACAAAAAATCCGCTTTTGCCGATAATGGTATCGGTATAATCATCGTTGCGCTGAAGCACGCATTTTATAAGCTTATCGCTTATGCGGTCTGCCATATAGCGTTTGAATTCAACGCTTGAGGTATCCTTGGGCGGACGTTTTTTCCTTGAAAAAAGTCCCATATCCGTTAATCCTCTATGAACAAAAGCTGTTTCATCATCTTTATGGTAAAGGCAATGCCCTTTGCGCCAAGCTCGCCCTGCCAGGTTTCGGAATGAGGCTCAATAGACATTACTCCGTTGTAGCCGTGCTTGCGCATAATTGCTACCAAAAGTCCCCAGTTGATGGAATCCATTCCTGCGGGAGGATCGTCAAATCTGCCGCCTCCGATATCAACAGTGCCCTTTACGTGCATGTGGTAAAATCTGCTTCCGTATTTTACCGCTTCGTCCTGCCAGTTTCTTCCGCCGATAATGGTATGGGAAGGATCGAACTTAATGCCCAGCGCGGGAAGATGATCGTGAATAATATCCCATTCGTGGGGCTTATTTGTATATGCGTTCCAGTTACAATTGTAAGTGCATATCTTTACGTCATCCCCTGCGTAATCCATAAGGGATTTGAAATAGTTAATAGTAGCGGTTACATTTGCGTAGTAGGAAAGTCCGTCAATATAGTTACAGCCTGTAACGTATACGGGACAGCCTATCTTGCGGCAAAAATCTATAAGCAAAAATTCGTCTTTTTGTTCTTTTTCGTTTATACTACCGTCTTCGTTTATTCTGAATCTTCCCCAACGGCCCACAGAAGCAACCTTAACGCCGGTTTCCTTGCAGGCGTTTATTACGTCCTCTGCGTTAAGAGAATATATCTCGTCCCCGTTAAGGCAGAATTCTGCATTATTAAGTCCAAGACTCTTTACCCAGCGGATACCGTCTCCGTTAGGCTGATAAGTGATAATACCAAGCTCTATCATTTTTTCTTAATATCCTCCTCTGACTCACGCACGATATAGATCGGACGCTTTTTGGTTTCCATATAGGTGCGGGAAAGATATTTTCCCAGAATACCGATGCAGAAAAGCTGTAATCCGCCAACAAAAAGTATTACGCATAAAAGGGATGCCCAGCCGTTTGCGGAAGGTACTCCGCACAGCGCACGGATTATAATTATTAAAATTCCGATAACCGAAAGCATGCAAAGAGCAAATCCGGAAAATGATGATATATCCAAAGGAACGGTGGAGAAATTGTAAATACACTCAAAGGAGTATTTAAGCAATTTCCAGAAGGACCATTTGGTGCTTCCCGCAACACGCTCGATATTATCGTACTCAAGCCACTTGGTCTTAAAGCCTACCCAACAGAAAATACCCTTGGTAAATCTGTTGTATTCTGTCATGGAAAGGATAGCGTCCACCATACGGCGGCGCATAAGACGGAAATCTCTTGCCCCCTCCACCAATTCGGTATCGCTTATCTTGCTCATTATCTTATAAAAAGCACGGGCGCAGAAGGAACGCACGGGGGGTTCCCCATCCCTTGTCTTTCTTCTGGTTGCCACGCTGTCATACTTGCCGTAACGCACAGCTTCGTACATTTCGGGAAGTAATGACGGAGGATCCTGAAGGTCCGCGTCCATTATAGCAACGTAATCACCCTTTGCGGCACTGAGACCCGCATACATAGCTGCCTCTTTACCGAAATTCCGGGAAAAGGAAAGATAGCGTATGCGACTGTCGTTCTGGGCAAGGATACGAAGCTTTTTAAGTGTATCGTCTTTAGAACCGTCGTCCACGCAGATAATCTCAAGATCCGCATCCAGACTCTTGGCAACGGTTGCTATTTCTTTGTAAAAATAAGGTAGCGCCTCACTTTCGTTGTAGCAAGGAACGACTATCGAAATAAGGTCTTTTTTCTTTACTGCCACGGT
>JAFOBR010000010.1 GCA_017381715.1 Clostridia bacterium | reverse complement strand
GCTTCAACAGTTTTTACAACAGCTTCTACAAATCTTTCCTCGGGGAACACGGGCATCTTCATTCGGCGGCAGGAATCTGCCATTCTTGCAGCATTAAGAGCGGGACGGAAGCAGACTATCTTTCCATCTGCGGTGGTATATGCTTTAAGTCCTTCAAAACAGGTCTGAGCGTACTGAAGCACGCAGGCACATTCGCTCATGGTAATATTGGCGTCTTCTGTAAGACAGCCGTTATCCCATTCACCGTTTTTATAATTTGATACATAACGAAGATCTGTTTTGATATATCCGAATCCTATATTGGACCAATCTATGTTTTTCATATATTATAAACTCCTCAGTTGATTTTACCTAATTCTTTGTTTTTTTCATTTGCCGCTATAATGCAATCCACAACAGCACCTCTGAATCCTTGCTGTTCCAGTGTTCTTACACCTGCTATGGTGCTGCCGCCGGGAGAACACACGTTGTCCTTTAATTTGGCAGGATGCTCTCCTGTGGATAAAACCATTTCCGCCGCACCTATAAGTACGTTTGCGGCGTATTCAATTGCTTTGGTTCTGGGAACTCCGCAGGAAACCGCGCCATCCGCAAGAGCATCTATAAACATATAAGCATAAGCGGGACCACATCCCGTTAAGGAGGTAGCCGCATCAAAAAGTGTTTCCGGCAAATAGTCGAGCTGTCCCGCATGGCTTAAGTCGGAAACGAAACCCTTTAATTGTTCCTCCGAAACCAATTGGTTTCCACAATACAGAACTATTCCTTTCCCCAGCAGCACGGGGGTGTTGGGCATTATACGGATAACAGGCAACTGTACTCCTGCCATTTCACATATTTTTTCGGTGGTAAGACCTGCCGCCATTGTGATCAGAACCGGCTTTTTTTCTTTAAGTATCTCAGAAATTCCTGTAAGCATACCTCCCATCATCTGGGGTTTTACGCAAAGAAATATATTTTCGCACTCACGAGCAATCGTGTTTATATCCGTATACTTACAGCCAATGCTTTGCGCAGTGGCATTTGCTTTTCCCGAACGGTCGGTAACCGCAAAATCCTTCGTGGTCTTTGAAAGCGCCAGCGCAACGGCGCTTCCCATATTACCGCAACCGATAAAACCGTACTTCATACTGTTCTCCTTTATCTTACGTGTCCTTCTCCACGAATTATATATTTATACGTGGTAAGCTCTTTAAGCCCCATAGGACCTCTTGCGTGGAGCTTTTGGGTAGAAATTCCCATTTCGCACCCCAAGCCAAACTCACCGCCATCTGTAAAGCGGGTGGAAGCGTTTACGTAGACCGCAGCGCTATCAACAGAACCGACGAAAAACGTCTGCGCCTGCTTATCTTCGGATACAATAGCTTCACTATGGCCGGTAGAATGGGCAGATATGTGCCTAACAGCTTCTTTTGCGTTTTCTACTACCTTGACCGCCAGAATATAATCCAGAAATTCGGTGTCAAAATCATTTTCTCCCGCAGGCGTGCCGCCTATGATATTAATTGACTTTTCGCACAGCCTGAGTTCGACGGGAACAAGGCCTGCGGCAGCTCTGTCATCTACCAAAACCTTGCGTAAACGGGGCAAAAATTCAGGAGCGACATCCGCATCCACCAGCAAGACCTCCATTGCATTGCAAACACTGGGACGGCTTGTTTTTGCGTTTTCAATTATCTTTAAAGCCTTGTCAGCATCTGCGCTTTTCTCAACGTAAATATGGCATATTCCCGTACCGGTGGCGATGCAGGGAACGGTAGCCTGACGTACGCAGGCGTTAATAAGTCCCGCGCCTCCTCTGGGGATAAGCATATCAACATATCCGTTGGCTGTCATAAGTGCGTTGGCGCTTTCTCTTGAAGGATCGGAAACAAGGTTAACTGCATTTTCCGTTACGCCTGCCTTTGCAAGACCTTTTTTCAAAGCATTTACTATTGCTTTCGCTGAATTGTACGCTTCTTTTCCCGAACGAAGTATGCATACGTTGCCGCTCTTTAACGCAAGCGCGGCGGCATCACTGGTAACATTGGGACGGCTTTCGTAAATTATTGCTATAACTCCCACAGGCACGGAAACTTTTTGGATCTGCAGACCGTCCTGTCTTGTATAAGTATCAAGAATATGCCCCACGGGATCGGGAAGCAAGGCTACCTCTTCTATGCCCTTTGCCATTCCTTCTATACGGGAATTATCCAGCATAAGGCGGTCAAGCATAACCTTGGGAATCTTGCCCTCCGCCGCCTTTATATCCGCTTCGTTTGCAAAAAGAATATCTTTTGCGTTTTCTCTTAAAGCAAACGCCATTTCTTTAAGTGCTGTATTTTTTTGCTCTTCGGTCAAGGCGGAAACAAGAGGTTTTGCTTCCTTTGCCGAAATGAATAAATTTAACATTATTTTCTCTCCGTAAAAGTGGTGCCTACGGTCTTTCCGTCCAGAATATCATAGAGATTTTCCGGGTTGTTACCGTTTGTGATTATCATTTCACAACCGCAATCCATACATATCTTTGCCGCCTGAAGCTTGGTTACCATACCGCCCGTACCCTGACCCGATGCGGTACCGCCTGCAAGGGCGGAAAGCTTATCGTCTATACAATGAACAAAAGGAATAAGCTTTGCATGGGGATCCGTGTGGGGATCTGCGGTATACAGACCGTCGATATCCGAAAGTAAAATCAGCTTATCTGCCTTGACAGAGCTTGCAACAATAGCGGCAAGGGTATCGTTATCTCCGATAACGATTTCCTCTGTGGCAACGGTATCGTTTTCGTTAATTACCGGAATTGCATTGAGTTCCAGCAATCTTTCCAATGTATTGTTAAAATTATTATGCCGTGTTTCGTTCTTTACGTCTTCACCCGTAATCAAAAGCTGTGCAACCGTATGATGATACTGGCTGAAGATTCTGTCATAAGTATACATAAGCTCGCATTGTCCCACCGATGCCGCAGCCTGCTTTGTGGGAATATCCGAAGGACGGGAGGAAAGTCCCAATTTACCTACGCCCATTCCGATAGCACCTGAAGACACAAGTATAACTTCATTGCCGGCGTTTTTCATATCACTTATTATTTTGCACATTTCCTCTACTCTGCGTATGTTAAGATGGCCCGTGGGATGAGCCAATGTGCTCGTTCCTATTTTAATAACTATTCGCATAATATTTCCGTCCGTTGAATAATTTTTCATCTTATTATATTTCTTATGCAGAAAAAAATCAAGATGTTTAATCCACTTTATTTACTGTTTTTTAAAAATATTATTCTTTAAAACCACAATAATGTTATTTTAGTATTGACTTTAGCGCGCTAAAGTGTTAAAATAGCAAAAATTCTTTTTTTAAGGTGTGAAGCGTAATGAAATCAATGCATAATCAAGAAACAGAAGCTTTGTATAAAGCCATACTTTCTTTAAAGACTACCGAGGAATGCGAAAAGTTTTTTAAGGATATTTGCACCATAAAAGAGCTTGAGGCTCTTTCCCTCAGATTTCTCGTGGCGCAACAGCTTGATAAAGGGAAAAATTACAATGACGTTTCACGGGATACCGGCGCAAGCTCCGCTACCATAAGCAGAGTAAACAAATGCATAAATTACAGCGACGGATACCGTATAGTACTTGACAGACTTAAAGAAAGCGGAGATGAAATATAATGATGCGCCGTGACGAAAAAGCGGTATTCGCTTTAAGAGAATTATTTGAAAAATACGGATATACCCGTTATAAAATGAGCAGATTTGAGGAATACGATCTATACGTTGCAAACAAAGATTTCCTTATTTCCGATGAGGTTATAACCTTTACAGACAGAAGCGGCAGGCTTCTTGCAATGAAGCCGGACGTTACCCTTTCCATTATAAAAAATGCCCCCGATATCAGCGGCGAAGTACAAAAGGTGTACTACAATGAAAACGTGTACCGTGTAAGCGGCGGAACACACTCTTTCCGTGAAATTATGCAGACGGGGCTTGAGTGTGTAGGTGATTTAAGCGATTACGAGATTGCCGAGGTGGTATTGCTTGCGGCACAAAGCTTATCTGCGATTTCCGAAGATTTTATTCTCGATATTTCTCACATGGGGCTTATAAGCTCTGTTTTGGAAAACTGCGCACTTTCAAAAAAGGATAAAGATAAGGTAGTTAAATGCCTGCAAAACAAAAACGCCCACGAGCTTTTATCCCTTTGCAAGGGCTTAGAGCTTGACGAAGAGAAAGCAAACAAGCTTAATTCCCTTATAATCTGCGCCGGTGCACCCGAAACAGTTTATAAAAATTTATTTGAAGCACTTACCGAAGAAAACGAAAAAGAAGCGCTTAACGAGCTTTTCTCACTTTGCAAGCTACTTGAAGGTTGGGGTTATGAAGGCAAGATAAACATTGATCTTTCCGTAGGAAACGACCTCAAATATTACAGCGGTGTGGTTTTCAAGGGGTATATAGAAGGTATTCCTGCCGGTATTTTGTCCGGCGGTCAGTACGATAAGCTCCTTAAAAAAATGGGAAGAAAAAGCAAAGCTATTGGCTTTGCGGTATACACCGATCTTTTAAGCAGATTGGAAAATACCGATACGCTTCCGATGATAGACACCGTAGTACTTCGCGGTGAAAACACGAATATTTGCCAGCTTGTGAACTTTATAAAATCTCTTCCCGAAGATGAAAAATTATTGGTAACCGCTTCCCTGCCCGAAGGAAAAATGTGGAAGAGGTTGTACAAGGCAGAGAACGGAAAGGTGAATTTAATTGAAGAAAACTGTTAATATAGCATTACCCAAAGGCAGACTGGGTGAAAAGGTCTACAATATGTTCAAAGCCGCAGGCTACGAATGTCCTTCTATCGAAGAAACAAACAGAAAGCTTCTTTTCGAAAATGAAGAAAAGTGTATACGTTATTTTTGGGTAAAGCCTTCCGACGTTTCAATTTACGTTGAAAGAGGCGCCGCCGATATCGGTGTTGCGGGCAAAGATATTATTCTTGAATACAGACCGGATGTGTACGAGCTTTTGGATCTTAATATGGGAAAATGCAGAATGGCGGTTGCCGCAAAAAAAGGCTTTACCGATTCCAAAACATCCACATTGCGGGTGGCAACCAAATTCCCTTATATAGCACAGTGCTTTTATGATAAAAAATGCCGTGATATAGATATTATTAACCTTAACGGTTCTATAGAGCTGGCGCCTATTTTGGATCTTTCCGATGTTATCGTGGATATTGTCGAAACCGGCAGTACCTTGAGAGAGAATAACCTTGAGGTAATAGAAGACGTAGTTCCCATAAGCGCACGGCTTATCGTAAATAAGGTCAGCTATAAATTTAAAAACAATGAAATCGACGCCATTGTATCCGAAATGGCAAAGCAGGTGGAAAACAAATGATACGCATATATGAATACGGAAAAATTCCTGCAGACAGAATATTTGAACGGCAGGAATATATTACCGGAGTAACCGAGCCGGTTAAAGAAATTATTGCAAACGTAAGACAAAGCGGAGATAAAGCTGTTTTCGAATATACCGAAAAGTTTGATAAAGCTGCCCTTTCTTCCTTGGAAGTAAGCGAAGCGGAAATCGAAGAAGCCTTCGCTTCCGTTGATAAAGAATTTCTTGAAATTCTTAAAGAAGCCGCAGAAAATATAAGAGCATTTCACCAAAAGCAGGTTCGCAACAGCTTTGTTATAAGCGAAAAAGACGGTGTGGTTATAGGTCAGAAGGTAACACCCATAGAAAAGGTTGGGCTTTACGTTCCCGGCGGAACGGCAGCTTACCCCTCCACCGTACTTATGGACAGTATTCCCGCAAAGATCGCAGGCTGTCCCGTAATAGTTATGACTACTCCTCCCGGTAAAGACGGTAAGGTTAACCCCGTTATTCTTGCCGCCGCAAAGACCGCCGGAGTTGACCGCATTTTTAAGGTAGGCGGAGCGCAAGCCATTGCTTCCCTTGCATACGGTACCGAAACAATTCCCAAGGTAGACAAAATAGTAGGTCCCGGCAACGCATTTGTTGCAGAGGCAAAAAAGCAGGTATACGGTCAGGTTTCCATTGATATGATCGCAGGCCCCAGTGAAATTCTTATTATTGCAGACAAAAACAGCGTTCCCGCACACGTGGCGGCAGACCTGCTTTCCCAAGCAGAGCATGATGCTAATGCCAGCGCCGTTCTTGTAACAGACAGCATGGAGCTTGCAAAAGCAACCCAAGCAGAAATCGAAAAACAGCTTGCGCTCCTTCCCAGACAGGAGATAGCAAGAAAATCCATCGACAACTACGGCAAGATCATCGTAACAGACAATTTGCTTGATGCGATCGAGGTTTCCAACCACATTGCACCCGAGCATCTTGAGCTTATGGTTGACCAGCCCTTTGATATTCTTGATAAGATCACCAACGCCGGCTCCGTATTTATGGGAAGAAACTGCCCCGAAGCTTTGGGAGATTATTTTGCAGGCCCCAACCACACGTTGCCCACCGGCGGCACCGCAAGATTTTCAAGCCCCTTGTCTGTAGACGATTTCGTTAAAAAATCACAGTTTACCTATTATACAAAGGATGCACTTAAAAACATCGGCAAAAAGGTAGCCTTCTTTGCGAACGCCGAAGGTCTTGACGCCCACGCAAGAAGTGTAACCATACGCATTGAGGAATAATTATGAGCAAATTTCTTGATAAGCGTCTGCAAAAGACGGACGCTTATACCCCCGGCGAACAGCCGCGAGATATTCAATATATTAAACTGAATACAAACGAATCTCCTTACCCGCCCGCACCACAGGTATTGAAGGCGGTAAGCGAAGAGGATATAGCAAACTTACGTCTTTACTCCGACCCTACCTGCAAGGTGCTGAAAGAAAAGCTGGCGGGTCTTTACGGCGTGACGCCGCAAAACGTATTTGTTTCCAACGGTTCGGACGATATACTTAATTTCGCCTTTTTAGCATTCGGAAGAGAAAACGGTGCTGTTTTTCCCGATATAACCTACGGTTTTTATTCGGTGTTTGCACAGCTTCACGGTGCGGAATACACGGAGATACCATTAAAAGAAGATTTTACCGTGGATTACAAGGATTACCTTGGAATAAATAAATTTATCGCCATTGCAAATCCCAACGCTCCCACGGGAATTTCTCTCCCCCTTTGGCAGATTGAAGAAATTGTTAAAAGCAATCCCGAAAACGTGGTACTTATTGATGAAGCTTACGTGGATTTCGGCGGTGAAAGCTGTTATAGATTGACGGAAAAATACGATAATCTGTTGGTGGTACGCACCTTCTCAAAATCTCGCTGTCTTGCCGGCGGTCGTTTGGGATACGCTTTCGGCTGCAAAGAGCTGATAGAAGATATAGAGAAGATAAAGTATTCCACCAATCCTTACAACATAAACAGACTTACCTTGACTTTGGGTGAAGCCACCGTTGATAATGACGGCTATTACCAACAAAAATGCGGTGAAATAATCCAAACACGCAAAGCGGTAAAAGAAGCTCTGGAAAACTTGGGATTTACCGTATTGAACAGCGATACCAACTTTTTGTTTGCAAAAAGCTGTAATATAAGCGGTGAGACTCTTTATCTCGAACTTAAAAAGCGAGGAATTCTGGTGCGCCATTTCGGTAATGAAAGAATAAAGGATTTCAACCGCATTACAATCGGAACACCTGTAGAAATGGAAAGCTTTATTAAAGCGGTAAAAGAAATACTTTCCGGAGGAAAGCAATGAGAAGCGTAACGATTAACAGAAAGACAAAAGAAACAGATATTTCCCTTTCCCTCAACCTTGACGGAAATGGAAAAAGCAATATAAACACGGGATGCGGTTTTTTAAACCATATGCTTACCTTGTTTGCTTCTCACGGCAGATTCGATTTGGACGTTACCTGCATAGGTGATATCGACGTTGATTTCCACCATTCCGCAGAGGATATCGGTATTTGTCTCGGTCAGGCGTTTGAAAAAGCCCTTGGGGACAAAAAAGGCATTACACGTTACGGCAGCTTTATTCTTCCTATGGATGAAACCCTTATTCTTACGGCAGCTGACATCAGCGGAAGATGCTGTTTATGCTATGATCTTGATATCCCAACTCAAAAGATCGGCTCTTTTGATACCGAATTGGTTGAGGAATTTTTCTATGCTTTCGTAAGAAACTGTCAGATGAGTCTGCATATTCGCAAGCTTGACGGCAAGAATTCCCACCATATAGTTGAAGGTGCCTTTAAATCCGTTGCCAGAACCCTGAAAGCCGCAGTGGCGATAAATCCCGAAACCAAGGACGAAATACCTTCCACAAAGGGAGTTTTATAATGATCGGTATAATTGATTACGGCGTGGGAAATCTTTTTTCTCTTTCATCTTCCTTTACCGCTATCGGTGAAGAGGTGTTTGTTTCCGCCGATAAAGATGTGCTTAATAAAGCTGATAAGCTGATACTTCCCGGTGTGGGGGCTTTCGGCGATGCGATAAGAAAATTAAAAGACAGCGGGCTGGATGAATTTGTAAAAGAAAAAGCCGCATCCGGCACTCCCCTTTTGGGAATTTGTCTGGGTATGCAGCTTCTTTTTGAAAAAAGCTTTGAATACGGCGAACACGATGGACTCGGTCTTTTAAAGGGCGCCGTAATGCCTATGAGTAAATATACACAGACGCTCAAGCTTCCTCACATGGGTTGGAACAAGCTTCATATCACAAACGAAAACAGCAGATTGATGAAATACACTTCGGAAGGCGAATATGTATATTTCGTCCATTCCTTTTGCGCGATAGGATGCGAAGATTCCCTTGCCGCAGTTTCGGAATACGGCTTTAACGTAACTGCCTCCGTGGAAAAAGGAAACATATACGGTTGCCAGTTCCACCCCGAAAAAAGCGGTGAAGCAGGGCTGAAAATACTAAAAGCATTTTGCAAAGAAGGGCAGGTTGTAACTAAATGAATATTTTCCCTGCAATAGACCTGTTTGGAGGTAAAGCAGTTCGTTTGTTTAAAGGCGATTACGCACAAATGACAGTTTACAACGATAACCCCGTTTCCGTTGCCGAAGATTTTAAAGCCTGCGGTGCCCAGCACATACATTTAGTAGACCTTGAAGGTGCAAAAAGCGGTGTTCCCGCTAACCAAGAAACCATTAAAAAAATATGTGCCTCCTTCGGCGGTTTTGTTGAAGTTGGCGGCGGTATAAGAAATATGGACACTGTTGATGCTTATATAGATGCAGGCGTTGACAGAGTTATTTTGGGCACTGCCGCAGTAACGGACAAGGCGTTTTTGAAAAATGCCATTGCAAAGCACGGAAACAAAATAGCCGTAGGCGTTGACCTTAAAGACGGTTACGTTGCCATTAAAGGCTGGACAGAGGTTTCAAATATAACCGCAAAGGATTTCTTTGAAGAGATGACAGCCTTAGGCGTAACTGCGGTTATATGTACCGACATTTCCAAGGACGGCGCCATGCAGGGCACCAACCGTGAATTGTATAAAGAACTTTCAGGTATGTTTGATATCGATATTATCGCATCCGGCGGTGTTTCGAGCATTGAAGACGTACGTGCCCTTAAAGAGATGGGTATTTACGGTGCTATAATAGGAAAAGCGTATTATACCGGTGCTATTGATCTTAAAGAAGCTGTTGAGGTGGCGAAATGATAACAAAACGTATTATTCCCTGCCTTGACGTTAAAAACGGACGTGTTGTAAAGGGCGTTAACTTCGAAGGTCTTTCGGACGTTTCTAGTCCTGTGGAGTTAGCGAAATATTACAGCGACAATATGGCGGATGAACTGGTATTTTACGATATTACCGCATCTGCCGAAGGAAGACGGCTTTTTACAGATATACTTACCGAAGTTGCAAGCACCATCTTTATCCCTCTTACGGTTGGCGGCGGTATTAATACCACCGATGATTTTGACCGTGTGCTAAAATGCGGTGCAGATAAAGTAAGCGTTAATTCAGGTGCAATAAAAGACCCGAGTCTGGTTTCCGCAGCCGCAAGAAAATACGGTGATCAATGCGTGGTTTTATCTGTCGATATAAAACGTGTTGACGGTGTATTCCGTGTTTTTGCCAAGGGCGGCAGAGAAAACACGGGAATGGAAGCTATAAGCTGGATCAAAAAATGTGTTGCAAGCGGTGCGGGTGAGGTTGTGGTAAACTCAATCGATACTGACGGTGTTAAAAAAGGTTTTGACCTTGAAATGCTTGATGCAGTATGCAACGCTGTTTCGGTTCCCGTTATCGCATCCGGCGGTGCGGGTAAAAAGGAAGATTTTATTAAGCTTTTTAAGACACTTCCCGGAGTTGACGCAGGCTTGGCGGCATCTATTTTCCATTTTGGAGAAGTAAAAATACAAGACCTTAAACAAACTTTGAGAGAAAACGATATTGAGGTAAGATTATAATGATAAACGTAAACGAACTTAAATTTGATAAAGACGGACTTATTCCCGCAATTATAGTTGATAATACAAGCGGTGACGTGCTTACCCTTGCATATATGAACAAAGAAAGTCTGGAAATATCTTTGGAAAAGAAGCTTACCTGCTTTTACAGCCGTTCCAGACAATGTCTGTGGCTTAAAGGTGAAACCAGCGGAAACTACCAACACATTGTTTCCATAACAGCAGATTGCGATAAAGACGCTCTGGTAGTACGTGTAAACAAAGACGGTCCCGCCTGCCACACGGGAACGGAATCCTGCTTCAATACTCCCCTGCTTGTTTCGGAGGAAGCGGCGCCTTTTTCTATGGAAGGATTGTACGAATTATTGCTTGACAGAAAGGCAAAGCTTCCCGAAGGTTCATACACCACTTATCTCTTCCAAAAAGGAATTGATAAGATACTAAAAAAGGTTGGCGAAGAAACTACCGAAGTTATTATCGCCGCCAAGGCAGACGATAAGCGGGACACAGTATACGAGATCGCAGACCTTGCATACCACGTAATGGTTTTGATGACCCAAATGGGTATAACCGTAGACGATATCAAAAACGAGCTTGCATCCCGCCACGTTATCGACCATAAGGTAAAACAAGAAAAAATGACCTGATAAAAGCACGAAAGCTGTCTGAAAAGGACAGCTTTAAGTTTTTATTTGTATGATATTTTTCTTAAACGCGCCAGTATAAACCCAAAAACAAAATATAATATTGATATTGCAATTAAAATCCATCCGAGCACGCTGTTTCCTCGGTTCGATACAAGCATGGATATTGAAGCGATCATCAAAATACAGTCTGCTACACTCATAACAATCATCAGTGCCTTTGCATCTTTTGAGTTTTCAAGGACAATGCTTTTTGGCAAATATCCTTTTGCCGTATAACAGCAAAACTTATCTATAAATGTTCCGAACAGTGCATTAAAGAGTTCCAATAAAAGCTCAAGTACGAATTCCATTACTCTTAATCCTTTTTCTTTCTGTCAAGACGTATCATTCCGATAAGTATGGAACAGCCGCAAAAGATTTCGCAGATAATTCCGCCGATAGAGAAATTGAATATGTTATAAATAAGCCAAGAGGGTACGCTGTAGGTAAGTCCCAGCTTACGCACTGAAGCGGCGTCCTTTAAACGAAAGCTTACGGTAGTGGCGAACATACCTATAATGGGTAAAAACTCTATAACGGCGTTAAGAAGCGTGAAATCCTTGCCGAACACGGTAAACGTTAAAAGGTAAGAAAGGAGATATACCGCAGTAAAGCCAATTAACCAGGAAAGCTTTTCGGAACGGAATTTTTCCTTATACATATATACAATAGCACGTATTATTGCCACGAAATTGAGAAGCGCACCAACATACGCACCAAGCAAAAGATAGCTTACCGTAAACAATGATGCACCTGCAAGCTGGCAGGCTATTACACGCTTTTGTGTTTTCTGCTGAAAAGAAAGAACATTGCAAGCCATACCGAAAATACTTACGGTCTGGGCGATTATTTCAACCGTGTTCATATTATTTGTCTCCCTTTGGGTTTAAAACGAGTTTAATTACTTCCGGCGCATTATTTATACGGGGTATTCTGTGGGCATTGCCGATGCCTCTTCCGACGATAAGACGGTTTTCGTAGACACCGCCTGAATATTTTGGGAATATCCCCTGCCCCGGGGCGTATACGCCTCTGCCGAAGAACCGCCATTGACCGCCGTGGGCGTGTCCGGAAAGCACAAGGTCAACGGAAAGCAGGCGGATATACTTTTTATAATACTCGGGATGATGGGATAAAAGAATTTTATATTCTGTCTGGCTTGAAAAACCGTCCAGCCAAGACACTTCGGGTATACCGTCTGTTAAAAAGCCGGAGGTAAGACCGCCGATAAGCAGGGATTTAAAACACGTGTACGTATTATCCAAAAGAATTGCGCCTGTTTCCGCTATGGCTTTATGAATGTCTCCTTCATATCTTCCCTCGTGGTTGCCCAGCGAACAAAATACGGGATAATTTTTAGAGCACATCTTTAAAAATTCAAATCCTCTTGTGTAAAAAGACATATTATGCATAAAATCGCCGCCAACCAAAATCGCATCCGGCGAAATCTTTTGTATTGAACGCAAAACGGGTTGGTTTTCGCAATGGTGAAGATCGGAAACAAATGCAAAACATATCTTTTCTTTAACGCGTGCGGATATTTTATATTCTGTTATCTTTAATTCCGAAAGGTTGTTACGCATAAAAAATCCCTTTAATATTATACTTTCTGCAGTATACCATTATTTTTATATACTTTCAATACCGTTTTTTATAAAAACAACGCCTCCCTCTGACAAAAAATGTCTTTGGGAGGCGTTGTTGATTTTGGGTGAATTCAAAAAGGATTTAAGGTAAAATCAGTTATTATATTTTTCAATGAGAGAATCAAAGAACGCACATTCTTCTTCGGTAAGGATAAGCATACCGCCTGCGGTATCGTAGATTCTGTCTACGCTGTAATTGAAGCCACGTCCGTTTATATCAAGCCGTGCGGTGATCTCGTGGGAATCATAATCACGCTTTTGCCAAGGCTCATCACGGTTAAGAATTTCGCATATTCTGTCAAACTCTTCTTCGGTGATCTCAGTTGCCCAAACCAACTCTTCCTGAACAAAGGGATTAAATGGATAAAATTTGATCTCTTTGATATCGCCGTGGTAAATTTCAAAATAATTATCATATTTTTCCACGATAGCGGCGACTATCTCATTCTGTTCGGCAGTAAGGGGCAGATAAGTACGGGAGGTAGAATAAATAATTCCGTCTCTGTAATTGAAGCCTGCTCCGTCCAGATTGAATCTGCATATAACGGGATCGAGAGAAAGTCCGCTTTCCCAAGGTGTATCGCAATTGAGGATGGCGATAAGGGCAGCCTTGTCTTCTTCGGAAAGCTCGGAGCATACCTGATATTCAGAGTAATCTCCTGCGTGAATGGTTACGCTTTCAACAGGGAAATTGAATACTTTGTCAAAATAACCTACGCGCTTGAAAGAATTGATTTCTGCGGTGGGATACAAAGTAGTATAGGTAGAAGCGTCTTCGCCGATATGATACATTTTATATGAATCAACGTATCTGTAGTTATATGAATCCTCCACAAGCGGCGCTTCGATTATAAAATAGGGTGCGGAAATGGAATTACCTTCAAAATCGAATACGATATCGGGATCGGGATTCATCATTGCCATATGCTCATCTGCAACAGCACCGTACTCGGCAGACAATCTTTGATTGTATTCTGCGCCGATCTCCGTGCCGCCGTCAAGAGAAAGTACAAACCAGTTTTTGGTCTTAAAGAAATTTTCCTGATCATTAATACCGTCGCCCTCATAGCTGTACATATGCTCAAACTCCATAGTTTCGGGATGAGAAAGGACGCCGAAATACATATGTGTCAATCCGGAATCAAGGGCATACAGACGGTAAATAATTATAGAATATATATCTCTTACCATCTTGCTGTAGTTAATATCGGAATCGGGCTCGCAGGTGGTGATAACACCTGTGTCATTACAAGTAAATACGTTAAGATCCAGCTGTTTTGCAAGCGCTGCGTCCAACACCACGGTGTCGTAGGCAAAGTAGATACGTACAGAATCATTGATGATATAAAGTATTTCATCATAGGTAACGGCATTTCTTTTGCCGTTTGCTCTTACGGCAAGTAATTCGCTCAACTGTTCTTCAGTAAAAACGGTAATTTCTTTGCCGTCTTCTGAGTAGTGCAGATACTTTGCGTGCTTTTCCTGCATTGAATCCTGAGATACGGGTGCGTCTTCTATTACCGCATCCCCAAAGCTGTTTTCTAAATCTTCGGATGTGTAAGGCTTTTCATCGCCCGTCTCTGCCGCAAGAGCGTACATACAGCCGGTGAGAGCCAATACAGAAGCTAAAACAAGACACAATGCAACAATTACGGTTCTTTGGTTGCTTTTCAAAATAGTTTCCTCCGTTTCGGAATATATTTGCAGTTTTTCAAGCTGCAAATATATATTAAAGCCCTTTTGTATTTAAGTTGTTTTCGAGTTGTAATCAACTTGTAAAATCAACTGTAATTTTTGTTCCTTTTTCGGGAACCGATTCAAAGCTGATAACAGCGTTATGCGCTTCCGCTATCTGCTTGCAAAGTGCAAGTCCCAGACCGGCACCGCCTTCGGAACGGGAACGGGATTTATCGGTACGGTAAAAAGGCTCGGTTATATGGGTAAGCTGTTCAGGTGTCATACCTTTTCCGTCATCCTCCACCACCAATTGGTAATGTGCGCAGGATATCTTGACTTTACCGCCCTTTTTACAAGCTTTTATGGCGTTTTCCGTCAGATTGTAAAGCAGCATGGAGAGCAAGGTCTTGTCTCCGCTGACGCTGCTTTCCGTAACATTTTCCACTAATGTTACGCCGTTTTCCTCCGCTTTTCGGGAAAGTCTATATACCGTGTCAGAAACCAAATCTCCCAAGGAAACTTCGGTATATTCAAAGCGATTTTCTCTCACGTAAGCTGTATCCAATAAAATGTCGGATATTTTTTTAAGTCTGGCGGTTTCGGCAACTATATACTTTGCCGCAATTATGCGTTCTTCTTCGGTTGAAGCGGCCTTTTCAAGATATTCCCCATAGCCGTAAATACTTGTAAGAGGAGTGCGTAATTCGTGCGCCATGTTTTCTACAAGCATTTGCTTTTTTTCCGCATCTATTTCCAGAGATCTCATTTGCTCGTCTATTTTTATAAGCATTGCGTTAAAGCTTCTTGCAAGCAACGAGAATTCGTCCTTCCCCTTTTCTTCTGCTCTTACGGAAAAATCGCCTTTTTCTATCTTTTCGGTGGTTAAGCGGAGCTTATCCAAGGGTACGGACAACCGTTTAAGCACAAAAAATAAGCACAAAGCAAGGAAAACAGAAACTGTAAGGGCGGTCAACACATACACCGTCATAAGAGTTTTAAACTCGCTGTCCAGTTCCGATACGTTTTTTACGTAAACAAGGTCGTATTCTCCGTTGCATATTTCGGTTGAGATAAAGATATACCGTACATCGTCAATCTTTTTTTGCATCAATGAGTTTTTACTTAAGGAATATTCAAATTTTATGTTTGAAAATACTGTTTTTTCATCTTTTTCAAAACAGAGGGAGATTCCTTTGCTTTCGTAATGATTTCCGTATGATTGCATCAAAAGCGAAGGATTTGCCATACCTCCCGCATTCAGCATAGATTGGTAATCGTTTTCAAAGGAACGGGTTATGTAATGCTGTTCTGCGGTGGCTGATGCTTCTATGGTTTCTACGTTTTTTTGATAAGTATAAACCGCAAGTGTCATAATTCCCGTATTAAGACAAAGTAAAAACAAAATCAGAGTCAATATATAGGTTTTATGCCAAAAACGCATTATATCATACCTCCAATCTGTAGCCGGTCTTATATACGGTCTTAAGCCTTTCTTCTATATCCAGCTTTTTCCGAAGCTTCTGAATATGTACATCAACGGTTCGGGTATCGCCCTCGTAATCGTAATCCCAAACGATTTCAAGTAGCTTTTCTCTTGAAAGAGCAAGATTTCGGTTCTTTACAAGTGCACATAGAAGGTCGAATTCCTTTGGCCTTAAATTCACTTCTGTCCCCTGCTTAAATACCTTTTTACAATCAAAATCTATTTTTATATCATCAAATTCAAAGGAATGAGAAACCGCCTTTGTTCTTCTGAGCACTACATCAACCCTTGTAACAAGCTCGAGTGTTTCAAAAGGCTTTGTAATATAATCATCTGCTCCTAACCGCAACCCTCTGATTCGGTCTTCCAAACCACACTTTGCGGTTACAAAGATAACGGGGACGTTGTTAAGATGAGGTATAAGATCAAATCCGGATATGCCGGGAAGCATTACGTCCAGTATAATAAGATCAAAATGAAAAGAATTTGCCATATTCAAGGCAGAATTCCCATCGAAAGCTTGCGCGCAGGTGTGACCCACCAAAGCGAGATTCATTTTTATTAAGTTGCTTATACTCATTTCGTCTTCTGCAATAAGTATATTTGCCATAGTAATACACTCCCTTTTACTCTTTTATAATAACGCACAGATGTTATCAAGTTGTTATCAAAAACAAAAAATCCCGCCAAAGCGGGATTTAAATTATTTTCTTCCTCTTTTTCCGGTACCGCGCTTGGATTCGAATCCGCGCTTGATATCTGCCTGCTTATCGTTGCTGACCGCCTTGAACCGTTTCATCATATTCTCAAAATCAGTATCCGGTGCGGGCATACCTTCGTCAAACATGGGCGGAGGTGCGGTGCGTGCTTTTAAAGCCAGACACTTTTTGATAGACAGACCGATCCTGCCGTTTTCATCAATACTTACGACCATTGCCTCTACTTCGTCACCGATATGTAAATGGTCATTTATATCCTTAACAAAACCTTCTGCTCTTTCGGAAATGTGTACCATACCGTTTTTGCCGCCTTCGATTGAAACAAAAGCGCCGAATTTGGTAATTCCCGTAACTTTGCCTTTCACAATTTCTTCAAGTACCACCGAGCATCAACCTCTAATCCGCAATATCGTTATAAAAAATAATTTCGTTTGGCATACGGTAGCCGTGTGCACGGGCTACACGCTCTATATATTCATCGGATATAGGAGTATTGAGTCTGATAGTAAGCTCTGCTATATCGTCCTCAAGCATCTGTACCTGCGCCTGCTGTTCTGCTTTAAGGTTGCGAAGCTCTTTAAGCTCCACCTGAAGCTGAATAACAGAGATAACAAGAAAGCCCAGAACGCAAATGAAGGCAAGCTTCATTACCATATTAGGTCTTGTTCTTTTTGCCACTTCTTTTCCTCCGCGGGAGTTTTATCCCGAATCCGTGCGCCGCTTTACGAAGCAGGCGCTTTTTATAAATATATCCTCTAACCATCGCTATTCTGTAAAGAACACGAGGTTTTATATACGAACTTAATTTTATAAATACAGCAGTAAATAATCTGCCAAGTGTTGCTCTGTACAAAACAAAGCCTATAAAACAAATGAAAAACGGATAAACACGTATTTTTCCGTTCCAGCAATTGTAAAGCAAAATCTGAACCGATATAAAGCACAGGAATGTTTGCAGAATATCGGTTATAAAAACGCCGATTTTCCCGAAGGGTAAACGAAATAATCTTAATATATCGTATACCGCACCAAGAAGCAGGCCTGTGGGAAACGAGTACAGCGCCAAAAGAAGCTGTCCTCGGTAATCCACCTCCATCAGCCGAAAAGACGGCGCTTTTTCTGTTTTGCGCCGCTATCAAGATAAACGATGGCGTCTATCCTGCCGGAAATATCCACCTCTCCCGTTTCAAGAGAAAGGCGGCGAAGTGTCAGCCCCGTGCCGCTTACGGAAAGTATTGTATCCTCCCCCAGGGAAAGGCTGACCTGCGTATCATCAAAACTGATAATATCGTACACCGCGGTGACTAAAGTTATATCACGTCCGGTGGAAGTAACGGAATGTTTTTTTTCGTTCAAATTCTCTCACGCTCCATATTACTATATATGAAGCAAAAAGGAATATCATTCCGTTATTTCGTACATTGAGCTCGCTTCCGCTTTTGTGGTATGCTCGTTAAGACTGAGGACGCGGAAGGAAGTCGTTCTGTTACCGAATGAAACGGTAATAACATCCCCTATCTTAACATTGTAGGAGGCCTTAGCGGGGAGACCGTTAACAGCTACATAGCTGCTGTCGCACGCTTCGTTGGCGACCGTCCTGCGCTTTATTATACGAGAAACCTTTAAAAACTTATCTAACCGCATAAGACCTCTTACCTCATAAACACCGATTACTTGTTGAGAAGCTCTTTAAGCTGCTTACCTGCGGTGAAGTTAACTACCTTAGCAGAAGGGATAACGATAGGCTCGTGAGACTTGGGGTTTCTGCCTACGCGCTCTACTCTTTCCTTCATCTTGAAGTTACCGAAGCCAGCGATCTGAACCTTGCCGCCTGCTGCCAATTCATTAGCCATAGCTGCGAAGATTGCATTAACTGCTACTTCAGCGTCCTTCTTTTTGATACCTGCTGCATTAGCTGCAACATCTGCCAGTGTAATCTTGTTCATAAAATGAACTCCTTTCATATTGTCCTTGCTTTCGCTTGTGACAGTATATCATTAATTTTTATATTTTTCAAGTATTATTTTAGACTTTTTTCGAAAAAAAGTTCTTTTAATCGTGGTTTTTTATGCGCTCCCACAGAAGATCAGCTTCTTCCGGAGACATATCAGCAAGTTTTTTGCCGGACCTTGCAGCTTCGTCTTCAAGTTTCTTGAATCTCTTCATAAACTTCTCTGTAGCTCTTGTCAAAGCTTCTTCGGGTTCTACGCCTACCTTTCTTGAAACGTTGACAACGGAAAACAGCAAATCTCCCATTTCATCTGCGATATGTTCTTTGTCTCCCTGCAAATGAGCTTCGTAAAGCTCTGAAAGTTCTTCAGTTACTTTATCAAAAGCCTCTTTATCCGTAGGAAAATCAAAATTTGCTTTTCCGGATTTTTTACCTACCTTATTCGCCCTCATAAGCGCAGGAAGTGACGGCGGGATAGCATACATTTCGTCTGATAATGAAAGACGCTGTTTTTCCTCTTTTTTAATTTTATCCCAGTTTTCGAGCACCTTTTCTGAGGTATCGGCATCAACATCCGCAAACACGTGGGGATGACGCAAAACTAACTTACGGCAAATTCCGTCTGCCACGTCGCTCATATCAAACTGACCGTCTTCTGCACCAATCTGTGCATGGAAAACCACTTGCAAAAGAAGGTCTCCCAATTCCTCGCACATAAGAGTAGGATCGTCGTTATCTATACCTTCGATAACCTCATAGCATTCTTCGATAAGATCTCTGCGGATGCTTTTATGGGTTTGCTCTCTGTCCCAAGGACATCCATCCTTACCACGGAGAATTCTCACAATATCATAAAGATCCTCTACGGTATAACATTCTTTATTTACATATTTTTTTGCATTTTCGTTCATGCTTTACTCTCTTTCAATAATCCCAATCTGATCAAAACTGCGGCAAGTCTGTGGCCAAAAGGCAAAAGTCTTACTTCCGTTGCGGAAATTCCCTTAAAGGCAAGCATGGTTATAACGTAAACCGCTACACCGGGAACTACACCGAAAATAAACATAACAACATTGCCCATACGGGTGGCTTCGCTTACAAACAGCTTGGAAAGCGAGTATCCGCCGAAAGCCGCAACAGCACACAAAACAGAACAGATAACCGGCTTGCCGAAAAGCTTGATAGGATTAAGACGCATTCCCGAAACCTTGCGTACCGCCCTCATGTTTAAAACGGTGGCAGCGGAATAGCAAACAAGCGATGCTATGGGAGCGCCGTATATTCCGATAGAAGGAATTCCGATAAGCAGTGTTTCCGAAATTATTAAAAGTACAATTCCCACGGTTATAGAGATAACCGGAAGGAAATTTTTACCGTATGAATGAAGCAATGCGTTGGTAGTGGACATCAGGGAAAGAAAGACGATGCCCGCCGAAAGAATGGCGAGAGAAGCGGCGCCCACGTCTATAGGCATTACGGTGCTTCCGTCAAGCAAAGTTATCTCTTTTGAAAGAGAACCGAAATATATCATCTGTATTACGGGACGGGCAAGCACTGCCAGACCAAACGCACTGGGAATAGCAATAATACCGGAAATGCGGATAGAAGAATGGATATAGCCTCTTACTTCTCTCTGACGCTCTCCTGCCAAAGCCGCAGACATTGCGGGAAGTATGCTGAGAGCAATGGGATACACCAAAGTTGAGGGAACCAGATCTGAAATAGATATGGCAAGGGTAGTATATGCAGTATACAGCCTGTCCGCCATTTCTTCCGAAAATCCGGAAAAGATAAGACGGTTATTTATAACCACGGTATCAAAAAACGTGGAAAAATACAAAGCAGAGCCTGCAAGAGTTACGGGAACGGCAACTCGGAGTGCGTTTTTCGCAATAGCGGAGCGAGGGGAAACGGTACGATCTGTATCCGGAATGTTGAAATTTCGACTAAGGTAAAAGGTTATGGCAAGATAAACCGTACCTACTATAACGCCGATAGAGATGCCGGAAACCGCAAACGCCGCCTGCACAGGACCACTCCATCCTTGGGAAGCGGCAAACGCAGCACCGCCCAAGCCAAGAATAAGCTTAAGCACGGCTTCGATAAAATTGGAAACTGCAGTGGGAACCATTTTTCTGAGTCCCTGAAAATATCCGCGTATGGAAGCGGTTATGCAGATTATAAACAGCGTGGGAGAGATAACACGCATAGGAAGCTCTGCGCCGGGATGGGCAGTTATTTCACAAATATAGTCTGCGCCAATAAACATTATCAACGAGCATATAAATCCGATAGCTCCAAAGGTAAGAGCGCATGTACGGAAGATCTGTGAAGCCTCTGCACGTCTTCCCTTTTCTTTTGCTATTGCCACCAAACGAGACACAGCAACAGGAAGACCCGAAGTGGAAATCATAAACAGCATTGCATATATTGAATACGCCGCATTAAACACGCCCATAAACTCCCCAAGCTGATTGGCAAGAGGAATTTTAAACAGCACGCCTACAAGCTTGACGGCAAAATTAGAAACAGATATTATAGCGGCTTCCGCAACAAAGCTTTTTGAAGACTTATCTATATTACTCATAATGTACCTTCAATAATAAATCGTTTCAGCAGCCAAAATACTGCTTGTAAAACTTTTTGATCCTATCTTCACCAATTCCTTTGGGAGTATCAAGATACTCATAAGGATATTTCTGGTGGGCGATACGGTCGATTATCTCTTCATCGGGAGAAACAAGCTTGGTGATAGCACCTGCGCCGCAAGCGAACACGCTGGAATGCTCCTCCATCATAAGAATATTATACAGATTTTCCTTGCCGGGAACGGAATAACCAGTATTTTCCGCATTACCGACAGTATTCTTTTGTCTGTAAAGATAATAAGGCTCCATACCGCTCTGGAGCATACGGTCATACACGTATTGCACGCAAGAAACCGCAAGCCTGCCCGAAGGATCGTATACGTTTTCCTTTGAAAAACGCAAAGCGGCGGCATTTTTAATGCTTAAGGTATGTAAGGTTATATTCTCAAATCCCATTGAAAGCACTTTTTCAAAGCTAGAGCAGAAGGTTTCGAAGGTGTCTTCGGGAAGTCCTGCAATAAGATCTGCGTTTATACTGTCAAATCCGATATTGCGGGCAATATCGTACGCTTCAAAAAACTGCTGTGTGGTGTGCTGTCTGCCGATAGCGCGCAATACGTTTTCATTAAGGCTCTGAGGGTTGATGCTGACACGGGTAACTCCGCTCTCTTTTGCAGAAATAAGTTTATCTTTGGTAATCGTATCCGGTCTGCCCGCTTCAAAGGTGAATTCGCGCAACGCCGAAAGATCAAAGTTTTCGGTAACCGTACCCAAAACTTTACGTGTCTGCTCGGGAGAAAGAATAGAAGGCGTGCCGCCTCCCACATATATGGCGGAAAGCTTGATTCCCAGTTCCTTCATTACGCAAGCGGTTGCTTTTATATCCTTTATCAAAAGCTCAACGTAATCGGGAAGCATCTTCAAAAGGCGTGGCGTTGAATAAGAAACAAAGGAGCAGTATTGACACCTTGTAGGACAAAACGGGATGGAAATATACAATCCCGCAGTCTTTTCGCCTACGTCCTTCAGCATACGTATCTCATTGTGTGCTGTACGTATGGAAAGCTCTGTCTTTTCCTTGGAAATATTGTGGTCGGTTACAAAAAGACGGGTAACGGTTTCATCGTCATATCCTTTATCAAGATAAAATCTTGCCCTTTTTACGGGACGTAATCCCGTAATATAACCCCAAGGCAAAGAAAAACCGAACAGCTTTTCACCGGCAATAAGAAAGGCTTTGCCAATGGCGCACTGCGCGTTCAGTTCATCGTGAACCGGAACGGAAAATTCGTATCCGTCAGTAGAAAATTCCCCTTGCTCATAGCGGGAACCTGCATGTAATACGGCTTTGCCGTAATATCCGTTTCCGCGTTTTTCCAAAAAATATTCCGCACTGTTGGGGCTGAGATCAACACCCGTAGGGAATTTTTCACCGGGAAAATAAAGGAGAGAAAGGGTCTGAAAATAATAATCGTTTAACAGACCCGTAGTGTTATTTATTGTAAGTTTCATAAAGAAGCGGTATCAAGGTATACAGTAACGGGACCGAAGTTTTCCGCACTGATACGCATATCTCCTCCAAAAACGCCGCGTACAACGGGAAGATTTTCCCCGATCATATCGGCTAATTTTTTATAATATTCTTCTGCCTTAGCAGCAGGAGCCGCAGAAAGGAATTCGGGTCGTCTGCCGTGAGAGCAATCTGCGCAAAGAGTGAAATTGGAAATAAGCATTACAGAACCGCCAACGTCGCCTACAGATAGCGACATTTTGCCTGCATCGTTACGGAAAATACGCATTCCCGAAATCTTCTTTGCAGCTTTTTTTATATCTTCTTCGGTATCTGTTGCGGTAACGCCGCAGAAAACCAAAAGTCCCAAACCTATATGGGAAACACTCTCCCCTTCTACGGTGCAGGAAGCGGAAAGCACGCGCTGAATTACTATCTTCATTTATACTCCTCTTCCTTCGCTGCCACGGGTAACGTCACGTACGTTGGGAACCTTACGCAACTGCGCCATTATACTGTGCAAATGGTCGATACTGCTACACTTAATAACAACAGTAAGCAAGCAGTTGCCTATATTTTCTCTTGCAGACATAGATACAACGTCAACGGACATATTCTTAAGCTGAACGGAAACGTCTGCAAACAATGCGGAAGAATACTCTGCGTACACGTTCAAAACCGCATCAAACTTGCCTACTTCCCTCTTTTCAACCTGAGTAGACCAGGATGCTACTACCCATCTGTCCTTATCCTCGGGCTTTTGTAAGCCTGCCTGTGCGTTGGGACAATCATATTTGTGGATAGAAACGCCGTAGCCCTTGGTTATAAAGCCGATAATACTGTCACCGGGCAGAGGGTTGCAGCATTTAGCAAACTTAACCTCACATCCGGAAACGCTGTCTATGATTACAGACTGAGAATTGGTAATTCTTCCTCTGGGAGCAGCGGGCTTTTCGGGAGCGGAAGCTTCCTCCTCCGGTTCGGGAGGACAAACCACACGGGTAAATTCATCTTTAAGCTTTGCGGCAATCTTGCTTATGGAAAGACCGCCGTAACCGATATTGTTGTACAAATCCTCGGGGTCCGGCAAGCTGATACGGGCGGCAACGTTTGCAACTATCTCGTTCTTTTGAGCTTCGGAATAACTTCTGCCGTAACGCTTCAGCTCACGGTCTACCTCTGTCTTGCCGACAATAATGTTTTCTGCCCGCATTTCTTTTTTGAAATACTGGCGTATTTTATTTCGTGCTTCGCCGGAGCGCACGATTTTAAGCCAATCTCTGCTGGGTCCCTTGGATGCGGAGGAAGTAATGACCTCCACTATCTGTCCGTTTTCCAGTATTGAATCTATGGGAACGATACTGCCGTTTACACGGGCACCTACCATTTTATTACCGACAGCAGAGTGGATGGCGTATGCAAAATCTATGGGAGTTGCATTTGTGGGAAGGTTTATAACGTCGCCTTTGGGAGTGAATACGAATATTTCATCTTCAAAAAGATCAATCTTAAGGGGACGGTAGAATTCATCGGGATCATCCGTATCCTTTTCTGTTTCCAACAGAGTGCGGATCCACTGAAGCTTCTGATCAACTATCTTTTGAGCCTGCTCGCCGGATTTATACTTCCAGTGAGCGGCAAGACCGTATTCCGCTTCACGATGCATATCCCAGGTGCGTATCTGCACCTCAACGGGAATTCCCTCTTTACCTATAACCGTGGTATGAAGAGAACGGTAAAGGTTGGGCTTGGGAGTGGAAATGTAGTCTTTGAATCTACCGGGAATGAAGTTAAAGGCTTCGTGAATTATACCAAGGGCGGTATAACAATCCAGTTCGGTATCCACGATAATACGGATAGCGTAAAAATCGTAGATTTCCTCAAAGTTTTTACTACCGGAATACATTTTTTTGTATATGGAATAAATGGACTTGATACGTCCCTCAAGACGGTATTTGATATGGTTTTCGTCAAGCTTTTCGCCTACAAGAGATTTATAATGATCCAAAAATCCTTTGTTTTCACCGTAGCGTTTTTCAACGTCGATCTCTACTTCTCTGAAGCCGATAGGATCCAGATATTTGAGCGCCAGCATTTCAAGCTCCTGCTTTATCTTCTGAATACCCAAGCGGTGAGCCAAAGGAGCGTAAACGTGCATTGTCTCCAACGCAACGGAGCGCTGTTTTTCCTCACGGCGTACGTCGAGGGTGCGCATATTATGAAGTCTGTCTGCAAGCTTGATAAATATAACGCGGAGGTCCTTGCTCATTGCAAGAAACATCTTACGCAGGTTTTCTATACTTTCGTCCTGCTTGGTTTCAAAGCGGATGTGAACAAGCTTTGTAACACCGTCAACAAGATCTGCAACGTCGCTTCCAAACTCTTTTTTTATAACGTTTAAAGTTACCTTTTCCCCGCAATCCTCCACCGTATCGTGAAGAAAAGCGGCGCATATTGAATCCGTATCCAACTGAAGATCTGCAACGATATCCGCAACGGAAAGAGGGTGTATGATATAGGGTTCACCCGAAATGCGGGTTTGTCCTTCATGCATCCTGAAAGCAAATTCATACGCTTTTGTTATTTTGGCTATATCGTAGCCGCCGCTTTGCTTTAATTTTTCTATAAAGCTTTCAAAATTAACAGACATATAACACCGTACTTTATGCGTGTTTTGCCTTTATCCTTCCAAGCAGTTCGGAATTGTCAAGATTGATCTTTCCGCTAAACGGCTTAAGATTGATGCGTATGAGCATGCCGGGAAAATGTTCCACGTCGGCAATGCCTTGTTCTTGCAAAACATCGCTTATAATCAATATTTTACACGCACTTATATCAGTATCGGTATCTTCACGGATACTGCTTACAAGGCGGCGCAGTGAAATGGGCTTGCTTCCGTCCAGACTGCGGCGCAAATAACGGAAAACCTCTCTGAAATCTGCAAGGGTGGGAATGCAATCCGAAGAAACGGGCTGTGTATTATCGAAATCTACAGCGCTCAGATATGTTTCGTATTCGAGCTCGAGCAGATTTTTTTCGCCCTCTGCAAGTCTGATTCCTTTTATGAGAAGCTGGGGTGTTGCATTACCTAAAAATTCGTTGATTTCAAGAGAAAATGCTATATCGCACTTGTCCCCTTCGCAGAAGGAAAAGTTTTCCGCACTCATACCGAAATAAACTGCGGTAAGATCGTTTCTGCTTCCGTCGGATACCCTTATCTTCATATGCTTGCCGCCGGAAAGGGGTGTAAGATTCTTTATAACCGCACCCTTAACAATAAAAACGGGAACGGGATTGGAAAGACCGAAAGGCTCAAGACGCTGAATATCCTCTGCCTGACGTAAAGTAAGCTCAGAAAATGAAGCTTCGCAGTCTATTTCCAAAGGAATAACAAGTTCGTTTTTCTTTATATGCTTCTCTGCGTAATCGTTCAATCTGGCGGAAAACGCCTCCAGATTCTTACGCTCTATAGATAATCCTGCCGCAAGCTCGTGTCCGCCGTATTCAAGCAAAAGATCGGAGCATTCGGCAAGAGCATCCATCAAAGAAAAGCCCTTGATGCTTCTTCCGCTTCCCTTGCCTATATCTCCGTCAAAAGAGAAAAGCACGCTGGGAAGGGAGTATTTTTCGGTTATGCGGGAAGCGACGACACCGATAACACCTTGATGCCATCCATCGGAAGAAAGGACGTATGCGGTGTTCTCGGAATGACGCTCCGATATTTGGGTAAGCGCCTGAGTATAAATATCAAGCTCGGTAGACTGGCGCAGCTTGTTTATCTCGCAAAGTTCAGCGGCAATACGGTTTGCATCACATTCATTATCAGCCAGCAAAAGCTCTACTGCGCGAACTGCGCTGGTTATTCTTCCTGCAGCGTTTATACGGGGCGCAAGCACGTAACCGATTGTAGAAGATGTTATCTTTTTAACCTTCTTGCCGTTTTTGAAAATACCTACCTGCTCCATAAGAGCACGAAGTCCAAGATACGTTGTATTGGAAAGATTTTCGATACCTATAGCGGCAATAAGACGGTTTTCGCCAACAATCGGCATAACATCTGCGATAGTACCGATAGCCACTATCTCTCCGTACCTCTTACAGATATCCTCGCTGTTGCCGTGAAGGGCGCAAAGAAGCTTGAACACCACTCCTACCCCCGCAAGCTTTTTGAAGGGGTATTCGCAGTCTTCTCTGTGAGGGTTAACAACCGCCACGGCATCGGGAAGGATATCCCTACAGCTATGATGGTCGGTTATTATCATATCCATTCCGAACTGCTTTGCATACTCGGTTTCCGAAACTGCCGTTATACCCGTATCAACGGTAATAAGCAGATCCACATTTCCGGCAAAACGCTCGATAGCAGTACGGCTGAGACCGTATCCTTCGTTCATTCGCTCGGGAATAAAATAGGTAGTCTCCACACCAAGAGAACGGAGATATGTATACAGCATTGTTGTAGAGGTAACTCCGTCTACATCGTAATCTCCGTAAATACATACACGTTCTTTATTCTCTATAGCTTTTTTAATGCGGGCTACCGCTTTATCCATATCCTTAAGCAGATATGGATCGTAAAAAGAAAGTTTTGATGTATCGTAAAATTCGGCAACTTTTTCTGCGGTATCCAAGCCTCTGGAGCAAAGTAATCTTGCAGTAAGAGGCAAATATCCGCTTTCCGCCCGCAATGCCGTAGCTGCGGCGGTATCTGCACCGTTTATGACCCACTTCCTTGAAGTCAAGGCCTTCATCTCCTAAAAATTTATTTTATAATTATTTGAACGGTATATGCGTTTCTATTATAAACGAATACACCGGAAACGTCTTCGTTTGAAATACTTACTGTTACCGGAACGGTAGCTGTGCCTTCGGAAAGCTCACCCAGCATAGACATATCTACAGTTACGGATATATCTTCTTCTGTAAGCAGATCCAACACATCCTGCAGGCCGCGAAGCTCTACAGTTATATCTTCCAATGCTTTTGCATCGATTTCTTCCGGCATATTGACAAATTCTACTTTATTCGATTCCAACACCATTTCCCTCTTGCCTATATCGGGTATAGAAAGAAGAACGGTCGCATATTGCTCTTCTCCCGAATTAACAACGCCATTGGGAGGAGAAACAAGAACTTTAATGGGAGAATCGAACTGTGTATCGGTTTCGTCTATTTCTATAACGTATTCCTTGATATTTGCCATACGCTCAACAGTACCACGGAGAAGCACTGTATCCATATCACATCGTATATCCGCTGTAAGCTCGGAATATAATCCGCCGGTAAGCTTTACTCTGACAGGAACTTCTTTTTCCATATAAACGGAAACCGAAGAGGTAACGGAACTGTTGGCAATATAAATATAAGGATTATCCACTTCTGCGTTGTTTATATCCAAAAGCTTTGCGGTAGACGTAACCTTAATGGAATTCACTAATTCGCCCATTTCAAGATCAACGTATGCGCCGGATATTTTTTCAAGCTCATTTTCCGGTCCCCAAACGGTGACTGTAGCAGGACTGCATGTCACAGTATCGATATAAAGGTTTTCCGCGAGAACGTAATTCATTTTGCGAACCTTTACGGTATACTGCTTTGAAATAAAGTTATCAACATACAATCTTACTTCATTAACGCTTTGAGAAGCAACCGTGGTGCCGTTGGGAGAAGTAATTTGTACCTCAAATTTATTTTCACCTGCTGCCGCAACCGCGGAAAGATCTATGGATGCGGTTATCTCGGAAGAACGAACCTGATTAACGTCGGTACGCTTTCCGGCAATAGTAACATCAACCGTAAGATCAGGTTCCTCCAGCAAAGTGTATCCCATAGTCTGGCGGAGCTCGGCAAGTCCGGTAACTTCAACCTTTATATTGGAAAAAGTTTTAGTGTAATCGGGGCTATCGTAATCTATGGCAAAAAACCACAAAACAATAGCAGATATAAAAGCAAGAAGAGCGGTTAAAAAGGTGAATATTTTACCTTTGTTGGCATAAGGGATTTGTTTGGCGGGATTTTGGTTATTCTTTATCAATATTGTCATCCCCCTTTTTGATCTTTGTAATACGTGTTAACTGACTCTTTACCTTGCTCTTTAAGGAGTTTTCCTTAACAATAAGCTGGGATTCGAGATAAGTTTCCAGCTTCTTGCGGGAAAAACCTCTTTTAAGCACACCATCGCAAGCGACGGAAATTATACCCGTTTCTTCGGAAACGATAAGAACTATAGCATCGCTGTTTTCGCTCATACCGATACCTGCACGGTGACGTGTGCCGAGATCTTTAACGATTTCGTTGTTATCGGAAAGAGGCAAAAAGCATCCTGCGGCGTGAATACGTCCATCACGGAATATAACCGCACCGTCGTGCAGAGGCGCTTTGTTGAAAAAGATGTTTCCGATAAGGAACGACGTAGGCTTTGCATCAAGGACGGTACCGGTACGGATAACGTCGCCCAGCTTTGTGGAACGCTCGAACACCATCAAAGCACCTGTTTTGGATTGGGAAAGCTGTTCTGCTGCAACCGCAACCTCGGTAATACATTCGGTGTAAACAGCAACTGTTTCGTCATCCATTTTACCCCGTATGCTTCTGAGAGATTCACCGCCAACCTTTTCCAGAGCACTTCGCAATTCCGGTTGGAAAACGATAACCAAAGCAATTATTCCGACGCTGAACAGATTCGAAAGAATAAAATTCAGAGCGTGCATATTAAGCACTTCGCTGATAAGCAAAAGTGCCAAAAGCAGAATAAGACCGATGGCGAGTTTTGCAGCGCGACGCTCTTGTATAAACTTAAAAGTATAGTACAGCAGAAAAGATACTATGATGATATCTATAACATCTATTACTGTAATATTAAACAGAGTTTCCTTAACATAATAAAGAAAATCGCTCACGCTGTTCCCTCCCGGTAAAGTATACTTATTCCAATAAAATATGATAACACATTTACTGTATTATGTCAACATTTGTTGAAGCAAATATGTCTGCAAAAGTTCTTACTGCTTTTCCTCTGTGGCTTACCTTGTTTTTTGTTTCCATATCCATTTGGGCAAAGGTAAGTCCGTACTCTTCGTTAAGGAAGACAGGGTCGTAACCGAAGTCTCCGTCACCCTTACATTCGAAGATAATTCTGCCTTCGCTGTTTTCTTCACAGTCAATACGTTTTCCATCAGGGAAAACACAGCAGATGTGGCAAACAAAACGGGCAGTACGGTTTTCGTACTCCACACCATCAAGCTCTTTTAAAAGCTTTTGAATATTTCTTATATCGTCGGCATCTGCACCGGAATAGCGGGCGGACATAACACCGGGAGCTCCTCCCAATGCGTCTACAACAAGGCCCGAATCGTCCGCTACGGCAGGTTTTCCGCAAAAACGGCATACCGTATCGGCTTTTATAAAGGCATTTCCCGCAAAAGTATCGGCATCCTCGATAATATCCCCCTCAAAGCCTACGTCTTTAAGAGTAAGTATATTTACTTTATCGCCGAAATATCCGTGAAAAAGCTCACGAAGTTCGCTTACTTTGTGTTTATTATTGGTGGCAAAAACAAGTTCCATTTTTTAATCTCCGAACATAGCTTTTACAAAATCATCGGGGTTAAAGGGACGGAGATCGTCCACACCCTCGCCTACGCCTATAAAGCGCACGGGAATATCCAAGGTATGTTTTATTGCAAGCACAAATCCGCCCTTTGCGGTTCCGTCCAGCTTTGTAAGAACAAGACCGGAAATTCCTGCGGCTTTACCGAATTCCTGTGTCTGCAGAATAGCGTTCTGACCGGTAGTTGCATCCAGAACTATAAGAGTTTCCTTGTGGGCTTCGGGAAGCTCACGGTCTAAAACACGGTTAATTTTTGCAAGCTCATCAAGAAGATTTTTCTTGTTGTGCAATCTTCCCGCAGTATCTACGATAAGCACGTCGGCTTTTTGCTTGCGGGCGGCGGCAGCAGCGTCAAATACAACAGCTGCAGGGTCTGCACCCTCGGACTGACGTATCATCTGTACCCCTGCTCTGTCCGCCCAGACACCGAGCTGGTCGATGGCTGCAGCACGGAAGGTATCTGCGGCGGCAAGAATGACCTTTTTTCCATCGGCTTTGTACATTGATGCCAATTTGCCGATAGAGGTGGTCTTGCCTGCGCCGTTAACTCCGATAACCAAAATTACGTTGAGACCTTCTTTGATCTCAAGGGGCTTATACTCGCCGATGGTTTCACACATAACTCGGCGAAGCTCCACACGGGCTTTATCTGCCTCCCATATATTTTTGGATTTTAATTCGGCACGGAGAGTTTCAACGATATAATCGGATGTTTCCACTCCCACGTCTGCCATTATAAGCACGTCCAAAAGCTCATCAAAAAAATCATCGTCCACCTTTTCCGCAGATGAAAAGAGCTTTTCAAGCGGAGTGATAAAGGCGGCTTTTGTCTTTGCAAGACCTTGTTTTAATTTATCAAAAAAGCCCATTGTTGCTCCTTTTTATGAATGACTGTATTTTTTGATATTTTCTTCCATCATATCTACGTTAAGACGGAGATAATTGGAAACACCTCTTTCGTACATTGTTACACCGTACAGCACGTCGGCGCGCTCCATGGTGCCGCGGCGGTGGGTAATAAGAATATACTGGGTGGATTCGCTGTGCTCACGCACGTAATCCGCAAATTTTGCAAGGTTAACATCATCCAGCGCAGATTCGATTTCGTCGAAAATACAGAAGGGCGAAGGATTGATCTCCTGCAAAGCAAGATACAATGCAATTGCGGCAAAGGACTGTTCGCCGCCGGAAAGAAGAGAAATACTCTTTACGCTCTTTCCGGGAGGTCTTAAAATAATATCTATTCCGCATTCCAGAGGGTTGTTGGGGTCTTCAAGCTCAACCTTACCGGAGCCGCCGCCGAACAATGCGGCGAAGGTTCTGCCGAAAGCGGAGTTGATACGCTCAAAGCAATCTATAAAGGTATCCTTCATAGTGCGGGACAGCTTCTCAATGGTGGAATCCAACTGGCGTCGTGTCTTATTAAGGTCATCGGTCTGCGCGGTAAGGAAATCAAATCTCTCTTTTTCGGTTTTGTATTCCTCAACGGCATTTACGTTTATGTGACCCATAGCACGGATCTTTGCACGGAGAGATGCCACACGGGTTGCTGCAGATGTCATCTGCTCCGCAGGCAATCTGTATGCGCAGGCGTTGGTATAGGTAAGCTCATATTCATCCCAAAGCTTTGCGGAAACCGTATCGTAATCGGTATTAAGATTCTGACCTTTTGATTCAAGCTCAGTAAATCTGCGCAAAGCTTCTTCCTTTTTGATCTGAGCCTCCTTAACGAGACTGCGAATGTTTACAGCATTCTTTTCGGATTCATCACGGGAAGCAAGAAGCTCTTTAAGCTTTTCACGGTATTTTGCGGTTTCTTCTTCAAAACGCAGCTTTTTAACGTCGAATTCAGCAAGCAACGCCTCGGATTCGGCGGCGCTTTCCTCTGCCTGACGGATAGAAGCGGTAATATCGTTTATTCTGTTCTGAATGCCCTCCTTCTTATCGGAAAGAGCACGTATGTGCGCGTTCTGTCTGTCATAAGAAGATGCTTTCTCATAAAGAGAAACACGCATACGGTTACATTCATCAAAAGCACTTTGTTCGTTGGCTTTTGCCAAAGCACTGTCAGAATTGCACTTTTCACAAGCGGCGCGGAGAATATTCAGGGTTTCTTCCGCTTCCGCAAGCTGCTTTTCGGATTCCGCAAGGGATGTTTCCGCATCCAAAACCTGACGGGAAGCCTGAAGCTTGATCGCCTCGTTATGTTTGTTTTCCTCTTCAAGTCTTACCCCTGCACCGTCGCATTCACGCTGACAATCGCCGCGCAACGACAATGCGGAATTATACGAATCTTCCGCCTCTTTTTTTACTGTACAAAGAGTGTTGTAAGCCGAATCGGTATCTGCAATATTCTCTTCCAGCTTTTCCGTTTCGGTGCGCTTTGTTTTGATATCGGCGGTAAGACGATCGATATCCATAGCTCTTGTAAACAGACCCGCTTTTTTGTGGGCGCTGCCGCCGGTAATACTTCCTCCGGGGTTTACCACCTGACCGTCAAGGGTAACAACCTTTACCTTATATCCGCAAGCGGATGCGGCAGAAGTAGCGGAATCCATATTTTCTGTAAGAACGGTTCTGCCCAAAAGGTCATCTATAACCGTACGGAATCTTTTATCGCTCTTTACCATATCGGATGCGATACCGATATAGCCTTTTACATTTTTGAAAGGCTCTTCATTTACGCGATTGCCGGTTACGGTATCAATGGGAAGGAATGTTGCTCTGCCGCCGGAAGTCTTTTTAAGGTACTTTACGGCATTTTTTGCATCTTCTTCTTTTTCCGTAATAATAAACTGTGCGGATGCACCCAATGCTGTCTCCAGAGCGAGAACGTACTTTTCGTCCGTGGAAACAACGGAAGAAACGGTACCTACAATGCCCTTAAGCTCGGAGGAGTTCATTACGTTTTTAACGCCATCCGAATATCCCTCAAACAGCGCTTCCATACGGCGCAGGTTTTCACGTCTGTGCTCCAAAGCCGAAATTTCAAGATTTACAGTAGACAGTTTTTCGTTAAGCTGATTGCGCAAAGCTCTGTTTTCATCGCACTTTTTGGTTGCTTCGGCATATTTTTCCGCAGTTTCATTAACTTGTAATTCCGCTGAATTGAGCGCCGAAGCGGCTCTCTCCAAAGCAGATTTGAGCTCTGCCATTCTTGCGGCTGAGGCGGAAAGCTGTGCTTCCGCTTCATCACGGGCACGGACTGATTCTTCGGATTTAGCCTTAATAGCGGCATAGCTTTCTCTTAAACGGGAAACTGTTTCGTATGCCTTAGTCTGCTCAGAAAGAGCGTTTTGTTCCTTTTCGGCGCACAAAACAGCTGTGTCGCGGTATTTTGCATAAGCTTCTTCCGCAAGGGCAAATTCTTCTTTTACCTTTGCGTGCTCGCTTTCAAGTTCCTTCCCCACTTCAATAGCGGCGGAAAGCATATCCACAGCCAAAGAAAGTTCTCTTTTGTTTACGGAAATATCTTCACCGTATTGACGTGCCATACGGCGGTAATGCTCCGCATCGTTTAAACGAAGTGCTTTTTCGGATTCGATGGAAGCTATATTTTTTTCGCTTTCGGAGATAAGACGCTCTGTTTCGGAAAGCTCTCGTCCGACATCATATCCTTCACGAAGAGCGTTATCCAGCTTATAATCCAGGGTTCTCACGTCGTTTTCGCTGTTATCCAAAGCAAGACGGGCACCCGCGGTTTCGGTTGCGTTGCGCTCCAGATCGCCGCGAAGCTTATCTATCTTATCAAGCCAGAGAGTGATCTCCAATCCCTTCTTCTCTTCGGAAAGCACAAGATATTTCTTTGCGTTTTCCGCTTCCTTTTCCAAAGGACCGATACGGGAGGAGACCTCGCTTAAAATATCGTTTATTCTTACAAGATTATTTTCTGTTTCGGCAAGCTTTCTTTCCGCTTCCGCTTTTTTGTAGCGGAATTTGGAAATTCCCGCAGCTTCTTCAAAGATATCTCTTCTCTCGTGTCCCTTTTGGGAGAGAACCTCGGATATCTTACCCTGAGAAATAACCGAATAACCCTCTCTGCCGATACCGGTATCATAGAACAGCTCGTAGATATCCTTTAAGCGCACCTGCTTTTTGTTGATATAATACTCGCTTTCTCCGCTGCGGTAATATTTTCTGGTTATGGTTACCTCGGTTCCGTCGTGAAGCTTGTATTCGTCCTTTTTATCATCGGCATTTTTCTCTTCCTCGGAAAGAGACATAAATGTCTGTGCGTGACGGTCGTACTCTGCGGTGGTATCAAGAGTAAGAGAAACGGCAGAAAAGTTTGCGGCAGGACGGGTGGGCGTTCCGTTAAAGATAACATCCTCCATCTTGCTACCGCGAAGACTTTTCATTGACATTTCGCCAAGTACCCAGCGCACCGCATCGGAAATGTTGGATTTACCGCTTCCGTTGGGGCCGATAATGGCGGTAACACCGTCGTCAAAAGCTATTCGTGTTTTATCGGGGAACGATTTGAACCCCTGCATTTCTATACTTTTAAGTTTCAAAAAATCAATCCTCTATATGTATTCTTACCGTATACTCCGGCATATCGGTTCCGTATACGGATACCTGAGAAAAACCGTAAGTGTTTTTAAAATATTCCGTGTTTTTTCTGTGCTGCCCCGCCGCCTTTGAACAAGCGGAAAAGGGAACGTAAACCAAAAGCTTTTTCCCACGGGCGCCTTGTATACGACTGTCTATTTTTCTGCGGTACAATTCGCTTTCCACAAGCTCTCCCATAGCGGGATGGGTAGCTCCGTAAGGAGCGGAAACGAGCTGCTCCGAAGCGTGAAGTCCAACGCGAAGGACCTTTACGCCGCGGGTCAAAAACACATCCATACAGTCTGCACAGCGGGAAACCGCATCCTCCAAGGACAGAGGCTCGTATGCACCTTGTAAGGTCATATTATAAAGCGCCGTATCCTCAAAGACAACGGTAGGATAAATACGGGTTTCGTCCGCGCCCCAATCACAAATGGCTTGAGCGGTGGCTAGTTCATCCTTTGCGGTTGACAAAGGCAAACCGACCATCATTTGTCCGCCCAGACGGAAGCCGTATTTTTTTATCAATTTACAAGCGTTTTCGCTGTGTTTACTTGTGTGACCTCTTCCGGAAGCTGTTAACACTTTATCCGAAACGCTCTGAATACCCAATTCGATAGCGGTTACTCCCCTGCTTTTTAAAATCTCCAGCACGGTTTCGTCTATGTAATCCGGACGGGTGGAAATGCGTATTCCGTTAATTTTTCCTGCACACACGTATTCGTACGCCGTATCGAGAAGAGATATCATACGCGCTTTATCAATAGCCGTAAAGCTTCCGCCGAAAAAGGCGATCTCGCTTTCCTGCCACTCGTTTTCCAAAGCTTTCTCAACGGTATCCTTCAAGGTATTCAATTCTGCACGGCGATCTATTCCCGTAATCTTTTTCTGGGAGCAAAACACGCAGGCGTTTGGGCACCCCTCCTGGGGAATAAAAACAGGTATGTTACGATGGGTCTTCATCAAGTTCACCGAGAACGGAAAGTGCTTCTTTGGCGGCGCTTTGCTCCGCTTCACGCTTTGTTCTGCCCACGCCTTCGCCCAGACAGTTGGAATTGAGCATTACACGGAAGGTAAATACTCTGTCGTGAGGAGGACCTTCTTCGCTTACAAGAACGTATTCGAGAATTTCCTCCGGTGTTTGCTGAACGATCTTTTGCAAACGGGATTTATAATCCTCGTTACCACCCTTTGAAAGCTTGGAAAGAGCCGTTTTTACACGGGGCATAAGAAAACGTCTTGCCTGATCCATACCGCCATCAAGATAAATTGCGGCAAGCAAAGCTTCAAAAGCATCGGCAACCGTACTTTTACGGTCTCTTCCGTTGGTTACGGCTTCACCGTGTCCCATGCGGAGGTAGCTTCCCAATTCTATTTCACGGGCAAATTCGCTTAATGAATTTTCACATACTATATTGGCTCTGATTCTTGTAAGATATCCTTCGTCCAGCTCGGGAGAAGAACGGTATATATGCTCGGAAACGATTACAGAAAGAATGGAATCTCCCAAAAACTCTAACCGTTCGTTGGAGCGAAGGGAGGTTTTTTGTTTTGTTTCGTTAACGAAAGAAGAATGGGTGAGCGCGGTAAGAAGGAATTCTTTGTTGCGGAACACGTAGCCTATCTTCTTTTCAAGTTCAATATAAGGCAACGGCTCAATCTGATGATTCACTCTGTATCGCCTCCTTAAGTTTTGATATAAGTCCGCTTTCGTGGAAGGTCTTCGCCTGACGAATAGCTGTAAAAATGCTCTTTTCATCCGAACTTCCGTGAGCCTTTACAACAGGCTTGGCAAGTCCCAGAAAAGGCGCTCCGCCGTGCTCACGGTGGTCTATCTGCTTTTTAAGATCGGAAATCTGTCTTCTGGTAAGAGCGCCCGCAACCTTGGTAATACGGTTTGCATAGAAAATGCTCTTTAACTTGCTCTTCATAAATAAACCCATACCTTCGATTGTCTTGAGCAAAATATTACCCGTAAATCCATCGCACACAACAACGTCGCAGGTGTTGCAGGGGATGTCTCTTCCCTCTACATTGCCCACAAAGTTTATGTTTTTTTCTTTTGAAAGCAGTGCATTGGATTCCGCATATAAGGGGGTTCCCTTTGTGGATTCGCTTCCGTTGTTCACAAGGCCTATACGGGGATTTTCGATACCCATTACAAGCTGTGCGTACAGACTGCCCATGTGGGCGAAGGTGCGCAACAGCTCGGGCGTAGCATCTGTATTTGCGCCGGAATCTACGATAAGCACGGGATTTTCAAGAGGCACGACCGCGCCCAATGCCGCACGGCGTATACCGGGGAGACGGCGTATTTTAAGAGAAGATACGGTAAAAAGAGCCCCGGTATTTCCTGCAGAAACCAAAGCATCTGCTTTTCCGTTCTTTACAAGCTCTGCCGCTACCGCCATAGAGCAATCGGATTTTTCCTTTAATACCGCTCCGGGCGCATCCTCCATCGTTATAACGCTGTGGGCGTGAACAACGGATATATTTGAAGGCATAGCGCCTCTGTTATTTATCTCGGTATAAATGGCATCGCTGTCACCAACGAGAATTATATCTATAGGCAACTGGGAAGCTGCGAGCAATGCGCCTCCTACAACAGCCTGAGGAGCTTTGTCGCCGCCCATTGCGTCAACTGCTATGGTAGTTCTCATTTCTTATTTTCCTCTGTCCAGCCACAGTTACTGCGGCAATAATACTGATCTCTGTTCTTTTTCTTTAAAACGATATCTCCGCACTTGGGACATTTTCTTGTCTGGGGAATATCCCAGGAAATAAATCCGCAGGATGCATCCTCGCAAACGTAATACGTGGTCTTCTTTTTGCTCTGACGTACCACAATGCGTTTTCCGCAATTGGGACATACCACGCCGCTGTCTTTGATGACGGGAAGCGTAGTCTTGCACTCGGGGTAAGAACGGCAGGCAAAGAAGCTTCCGTATCTGCCCTTGCGCAATACCATTTCGCCGCCGCAAGCGGGACATTTTTCATCGCTTATTATCTCTTTTGCCTCCAAAGGCTTCTTTTCGGGCTCAAGAGGCTTGGTGTTTTTACATTTAGGGTAATTGGGACAAGCGGCAAATTTGCCGAAACGTCCGTTGCGAACCACCATGACAGAACCGCATTTTTCACAGATAATATCTGTTTTTTCGGGTTCTACTGCGATTTTATCTTTGCCGATTATAGCTTCTGCTGATTTTAATTCGGTTTCAAGGTCTTTATAAAAGTTTTCAAGCACCTTTATATAATCCTTGTTTCCGGATTCTATCTCATCCAGATCTTCTTCCATCTGAGCTGTGAAATTATAATCGACAATTCCGGAAAATGCGTTAAGCATAAGATCGGTGGTAACAAATCCCAATTCTGTGGGAACAAGGGATTTTCCCTCTCTTACAACGTATCCTCTGGAGATTATGGTGGTTATGGTGGTTACGATAGTGGAGGGACGGCCTATGCCCTTTTCCTCCAGCATCTTAACGAGAGAACCTTCGGTGTATCTGAAAGGAGGTGCTGTAAAATGCTGTTCGGGAAGAATGCCGGAGCAATTACATACCTCGTTTTCGCAGAGAAGAGGAAGCTTATCCTTTGCGATCTCGTCATCACCGCTGTCCGAATCATCGCAGATAACGAGATATCCGGGGAATCTTACAGTGGCGCCGGTAGCGCGGAAAATGTTTCCTGAAGCATCAAGATCCACAGAAACTGTATCTATTTCCGCAGGCTTCATCTGGCTTGCAATAAAACGATCGTATATAAGCTTGTAAACCTTATACTGATCCGCCGTAAGACGGTTTTTGATCATATCGGGAGCAAGGGAGGGATCGGAAGGACGGATAGCTTCGTGTGCATCCTGCGAGCCTTTTTTAACCTTATAGGTATTGGGAACCGCAGGATAATACTTTTCGCCGTATTTACCGACGATATATTCCTTAGCAGCGGCCTTTGCCTCGTCAGAAACACGCAGAGAGTCGGTACGCATATAGGTGATAAGACCGTGGGTGCCTCGCTCGCCGATATTAATACCTTCGTAAAGTTCCTGTGCGATCATCATAGTGCGCTGAGTGGGAAGTGATAATCTTCTGTTGGCTTCCTGCTGAAGTGTGCTTGTGGTAAAAGGAGGCTGAGGACGGCGGTGCTTTACGGAACGCTTTACGGAAGCCACGGTGAACGCCGCATCCTTTACGGAGTTTACAACGCCGTAAGCATCTGCTTCGTTACCAAGCTCTTTTTTGCCGTTTTTATCACCAAAATATTTTGCGGTAAAGGTATCACCCTCCGCATTGGAAAGCTTAACGGTTACTGTCCAGTATTCTTCGGGCACAAACGCCTGTATTTCCCGTTCTCTTTCAACAATAAGTCTCGTGGCAACAGACTGAACTCTTCCTGCAGAAAGACCGTTTTTGATCTTTCTCCAAAGAAAAGGACTTATTTTATAACCCACAAGACGGTCAAGTATGCGGCGGGTCTGCTGGGAATTGACCAAAGCCATATCGATGCTTCTGGGATTCTTAATAGCCTCTTTAACAGCCGCCTTTGTAACGGAGTTAAAAGTGATACGCTTTATCTTTTCTTCGGGAATACCCAAAACAGCGGCAAGATGCCAGCTTATTGCTTCACCCTCACGGTCAGGGTCGGCTGCAAGCAAAACTTTATCTGCATTCTTTGCTTCTTTTTTAAGATCGCTTATAAGTTCACCCTTGCCTCTGATATTAATATACTGGGGGGCAAAGTTGTTTTCTACGTCAATTCCGAGTTTGCTTTTGGGAAGATCGCGTACGTGGCCGTTGGAAGCCACTACTTTATAGCCTTTTCCCAAAAAGCCTTTGACAGTATGCGCCTTGGTAGGCGACTCAAGTATTACAAGTGTGCTCATATATTCTCCTTATTGCTTACCTGCTTTAACGTATCTGCCGCCTGCGGCGGAGATTATTGCGCCGTCAAGCTCCAGCATGGTAAGCAGTTCGTAAATTCTGTCTATAGAAACTCCGGTTTTATCCGAAAGTTCGGATGCGGTAACGGGTCCTTCGCTTATGATCTTAAGCAGACCCAATTCATCCGTTTCGTTATTTTTTATCTCACGGGGCTGTGTGATTTTACGCCCGTAACTTTTAGTCTTGGTTACGGTGTATGCAGTGGTAGGGATCCTTAATGTGGGATCGTTTAACTGCAAACGCTCCATCACTTCTGCGGGGGAAGAAACGGAAACCGCACCCTCAAGCATTGCGGTTACCCTGCCGGCTATAAAATATACCGGTTTTCCCTGCTGTATAGCCCGCTTCGCGGTAATAAGCGCTCCGCTTCCTTCTGCGGCTTCAACCACAAGAGTACAATCCGAAAGTGCGCTTATTATGCGGTTACGTGCGGGGAAGGAAAATCTGCCGACATCCGCACCCGGCGAATACTCGCTTATGACTACGCCGTTTTTATACATAGCGTGAAACAGCCGCACGTTTTCGGGAGGGTATACTTTATCTATGGGGGTGCCCAAAACACCCACGGAAACTCCGCCGTTTAACAAAGCAGCGTTGTTTGCGATACTGTCTATTCCCTTTGCAAGACCGCTTATAACGGTAACTCCCGCTTTGGAAAAGCTTTCCGCATAGGTTTTGGCATATTCCATACCCGCTTCTGTGCAGGTACGAGTGCCGACCATTGCTACCGATTGCTTGTTTTTGAGACGGGAAATATCCCCGTAGTAAAACAGCATAACGGGAGGATCGGGTATGTTACGCAATGCTTCGGGAAAATCCTCGTCGTGATACGTAACAAACCGTATCCCTCTGTTTATGCAGGATTTATATATTTCAAAGGATTCGGAAAGATCTTTATTGCAAAGTCTGCTCTCGTAACGGGCATAGCCCTTGGGCAAAAAGGAAAAATCTCTGCATTCGTATATTTCCGCAGCGGAGGGAAATTTATCAAACAACAGGTCCGTAAGTCTGTTGGCGGCTCCGCATACTCGCTGGAGCCAGATATAATACAATCTAACGTCCATTATAACTCCGTGTCATTTCCCAGATGATGATAGCGGCGGCAGCGGCGGCATTTAAGCTTTCGGTTTTTCCCGTCATGGGAATGATAACCGTGTTGTCGGCAAGGCTTCTTATTTCTTCGGTTATCCCCTGCCCCTCGTTACCGATAATAAAGCTATCGTTTTTACAAACCTTAAACTTGCCAAGCTCAAGGGAATTATCGTAAAGCGCAGTTGCATAAACCTTACCGTATTTTTTTGCCGCTGTTACTGCGGCAGAGAATTCGGCGGGCATAAATATATCTGCGGCAAACACCGCGCCCATGGAGGCGCGGAGCGTCTTGGGATTATATATATCCGCACAATCGGGCGAGAGAACTATCCCCTCTACCCCCAAAGAAACGGCGGTACGGATTATGGTGCCCAGATTTCCCGTATCTCTTACGGATTCCAAAAACAAAAACGAACCTTTTTCGGGAAGCGATTGTGAAAAAGAACAAGCTTTGCAAACGCATATTATCCCTTGGGGTGAAGATTCGGTTGATATCTTATCAAAAACGCTGTCACTTACAGAATACAGAATGTCTTCGGGTAAAGACGCAAAAAAATCTCTGTAGGAGTTATACGCTTTCTCGGTAAAATAAACTTCAAGAGGAAAACCGCAATGACGTATATACTCTTCCGCGAGATGAATGCCCTCTATGAAAAACAGACCGCTTTCCGTGCGCGCCTTACGGTCCCGCAGGCGAACCACATCTTTTATCCGTTCATTGTTTCTGGAGGTTATGACCTTCATTTGCACTCCTATCCAAAACAAAAAAATATACTATTATTAATATAAATAATAGTACATTCTTTTTTTATTGTCAACACTTTTATTAAGACTTTTTTCCTAAAACTACACGGTCGATACCGTGGAGATCTCTGAGCACCGCTACAGAGAAGCCTGCAGCCTTAAGAATTGCGGAAACATCCTCTGCCTGACCGATACCAACCTCATAGCAAATTACACCTTCGGGAGAAAGAATAATGGGCAGATGTCTGGTTATCTCTCTGTAAAAACGCAATCCGTCCTCGCCTCCGTCAAGAGCAGTCTCGGGCTCGGAAAGCACGTTTGCATCCAGAGAAGAAATATCGTCTGTAGGTATGTAGGGAGGATTGCTCAAAACAAGATCAAACTGTTTTCCGTTTGCGGTTACCAACGCTTCGTAATCTTCGGTATCCAGAGCGTCAAATCTCTTTACGGTTACGTTGGGAAGATCTTTAAGGTTTTCCTCTGTATAAGGAATCGCTTTTCTTGAAAGCTCCAGCGCAAAGCCGCGCACGTCAGGTCTTTCGGAAGCAACAGCGGCGGAAATACATCCGCTTCCCGAACAGATATCCGCAAAACATCCGTCCTTGGGAATAGCTTTAATTGCCGCCTGTGCAAGAATTTCCGTATCTGCACGGGGAATAAACACACCGGGGCCGACCTTTATCTCTCTGCCGTAAAACCAACAGCTTCCCATAACGTACTGAACGGGCACGCCCATGGCGATCTGTCCCAGACTGTCCGACATATTTGCGGGCAAAGTTGAGGGCACGTTTTCCTCCAACTTAAGATACAAACGGTTTCTGGGTATATCGAGATGGTGGCAAAGCAAAATATCGATTATTTCCGTTATCTCTCTTGCGCTGTCTTCGGAACAGCCTTCGGTTAGAGTTTTTTTAAGCTCGTATCTGTATTCGCCTATATTCATACGGTTTCCTCCGTGGTTTCGGGTTGATTTTCTGCTTCCTCGGAAGCGTTTAAAGCTTCTTCGGTGGGAACTTCGAATTCGGGGAATTCTTCGGGAAGTGCGGATTTAATGGAGCAAATAGCCACTTCCATCATATCGTCCTCAGGCTCACGGGTGGTGATCCTCTGCATCCACAAGCCGGGTGCGGAAAAGATCTTTGTGAAAAAGTTTTCGTGCTTTCCGGCGTACATTACGTATTCGTAATCTATACCTACAACCAAAGGAAGGGCTATAAGCTTTGCAAGCACGATAAACCATCTCTCCCCTACGGGTGCCATGGGAAACAGAGCGCTTATGCCCCACAGAAGCAGAGAGTTTACCAGTATGGAAACTATAATTACCAAAAACATAAAAGAAGTGCCGCAACGTGGATGAAAACGGGTGTGCTTGCGCACATTTTCAACGGTAAGCTCATCGCCGGATTCATAGCAGGCAATACTCTTGTGCTCTGCGCCGTGATACATATATACACGCTTTATATCGGGAATAAGCGATGTGAATCCTATATAACCGATAAAGATAAGTATCTTCAATCCGCCGTCAACACAGCGGGCGGCGAAATTGAATTCATCCGCATCCACGTTGAATATAAGGTCGGTTATAAACGAAGGCAGCCACATAAAGAGAACCAGAGCAAGTGCAACGCCCAGCACAACGGAGACAGCAGACACGATCTGCATCATCTTATCGCCCATTTTCTCTGTCAGCCATTTATCGAACTTTCCTTCGGGCTCTGCTTCGTCAAGTCCCAGAAGCTCGGTAGCTTCGGTCATGGTTCCCATGGAAAGCACCATAGTTTCCACAAAATTGACTATACCTCTTATGATGGGCAGTCTTAAAAGTACGCACTTTTCTTTAATGGACTTGTATTTCTTTTTACGTACGGTGATTTTTCCGTTATCGGTACGGCGTACTGCCATAGCAACGTCCGGACCGCTTTTCATCATTACGCCCTCCATAAGAGCGCTTCCGCCTACTCTGCCCAAACGGCAGGATATATTATGGGATTTATTTGACATTATTTTGACTCCCGTCTTGAAATATTAACATTTTGCTATTATAATAGAAAGAAAAGAAAAAGTAAACAGTATTTTGTAAACAAATTGGAGGTTTAGATGGAAAACACATTGTTTGCAAAGAATGACAGCGGTTTTATTTGCTTAAACTGTGGAAAAGAAGTTCCGCCTTTGGGATATTCTTCACGCAATCATTGCCCTTTTTGCTTGTGTTCCAGACATGTGGACGTTAATCCCGGCGACAGAGCCAGCGAATGCGGTGCTGTTATGGACCCGATAGAAGTACGCACAGAAGCAAAACGTGGATTCGTTATAAAGCACAAGTGCCGTAAATGCGGTTTTGAGCGTGTAAACGGCAAACAGAATGACGATGATATGCGATTGCTTATCGAATATACAAACCCATATAATATACCCCGCGGAGGAAAAAGATGAAAGACAAACTGAAAAAGCTTTACAAAACCTTGGGCGGGCCCGTGATTTGCGCATTGCTGGGGTTTATCGGTGCGGCGTGCATAGTGCCCTCCGCAGGTGTGCTTACCGCCCTTCCCATTTTACCTCTGTGCGGAATATGCGCAGGTCTCCTGTTCCCTAAAAGAGGCGTTAAGACAGCGTTTTTTGCGGTATGCGGAATGCTTATTTCCGCAGGATATGCGGCAGAGGTGCCGAATATCATCATATACGGAGTTATATGCGGCGCCACGGCATTTTTATGTGATTACGGTATATGTCTTTTTAAAAAGGAAAAAGTGCGTTTTTGCGCTGTATTTCCTCTCGGTGCGGCGGTAGCCCTGCAGCTCGTGTTCGGCGGAAATCTTGTTACATATTTCAACGCAGTAAACGTTTCCGATAATTACATTGAAAACAACTACGCAAACAGCGAAAACGAGATAATCGGAAAATTGGAATACGATTTTCTTACCCGCACATGGCAGAGAGAAATTGTTTCAAAATCCTATGCCGAAGCACGCGGAATGCTGACAGTTTGCGATAAGGTTGTGTTTGACGGATACGCAAAAAAGACGGAATATCTTCTTATGGACGAAGAAAGAGCAAGGGTTGCGGGAATTTTACGAAAAGCATTTCCCGACGGATCTTTTACCGTAGTTTCCGAACGGATCAACTGTTATCCCAACGGGACGGCTATCACCTACCCCGATAATACCGACAGAAGCGAAGATATGGTGTTTTCCGTATATCTGGGGGCGCTTACTGACTCCGAAGGATTTTTAAAAACCTGCAGCGAATACAGAAAAGCTTTGAAAAACGCAGGTATCGACACAGACAAAATTATTTTCAGAGGCGGCGGTTGGGGGCTTTACCCTATGCAGGAAGTATATGCCGATACACCGTTCTGCCAGGCAAAAGTTAAATACAACTGCGGAAACGTATTTGACCGCAGGCAGGATAATCTTGACAAGCATTTTATAAAAGACAATTTCTTATATAACTAAAAGGAGTTAAAAATGAAGAGCAGAAAAGAAATGAACCCCGAATTTACTTGGGATTTCACCCACATTTATGCCGATAACAAGGCTTGGGAAGCAGCCCTTGCGGAAGCTGATAAGATAGCGGATACGATTCCCGCACTTAAAGGCACATTGGGCGAAAGTGCGGAAAGCCTTAAAAATGCGATGGACCTTCTTGCAAAAGCTAATCAGGCGGCAGAGCTTCCCTACATCTACGCAATGCTATACAAGAGCGCCGATAACGGCGACAACGAAGCGCAGGAAATGGAAGCAAAAGCAATGACTCTGCTTGTAAAGCTGGGCACCGTTTGTTCCTTTATCGAGCCCGAGATACTGGCAATCCCCGAAGAAACCTTAAAGCAGTATATGGAGTATGAAGGACTCGCAACCTACCGCCATATGCTTGAGGATATTTCGAGAGGAAGAGCCCACGTACTTGATGAAAAAAGCGAAATGCTCCTTGCAAAAATGGGTGATATTACCCGTGTTCCGGACGATTGCTTTACTATGTTCTCCAACGTTGATATGGAGCTTCCCTGCATAACCGATGAAAAGGGCGAAAAGGTTCAGCTCACGAACGGAAATATGGGCGTTTACCGTGAAAGCAAGGACAGACGTGTACGTGAAGAAACCTTTGAAGGTTATTTCGGCACCTACAAAAAATACGTAAATACCGTTGCGGCTATGTATGCCGGCAGCGTAAAGATAGACAACTATTATGCATCTGTACGCGGATACGAAAGCGCCTGCCACAAGGCTCTGTTCGGCGGAAACATTCCCGTTTCCGTTTACGATTCTCTTATTGAAGCGGTACACGGCGCGCTTCCCACTATGAAGAGATACATTAACCTCCGCAAGGAAACGCTGGGACTTGAAAGCATCGATATGTTCGATCTTTACACCCCTATGGTAGAAGACGTTGACTACACCGTAACCTACGAGCAGGCAAAGGAAATGGTTAAAAAGGCGCTGCTTCCTCTGGGTGAAAGATATCAGGAACTGCTCGAAAAGGCTTATTCCGAGCATTGGATGGACGTTTATGAAAACAAGGGCAAACGCTCCGGCGCATTCTCCTGCGGCGTATACGGAGTTCACCCCTACGTATTGCTTAACTATACCGACAGCCTTGACGATGCCTTCACTATGGCACACGAGCTGGGACACGCAATGCACTCATATCTCTCCTCCGAAAAACAAGATTATGTTAACCACGATTACCGCATAATGGTTGCAGAGGTAGCATCCACCGTTAACGAGGTGCTGCTTACAATGTACCTTCTTAAAAACGAAACAGATAAGAAGCGCAAGGCATATATTCTTAATCATTTCCTTGAAGGATTCCGCACAACCGTCTTCAGACAGACATTATTTGCTGAATTTGAGCGTAAAGCCCACGATATGGCCCAGGCCGGCATACCTCTTACCCCCAAAGCTCTGTGCGAAATTTACCACGGCCTTATCTCTCTTTACTATGAGGGCGCAGGTATAAACGATATTATGCAGTATGAATGGGCGTATATCCCCCACTTCTACACGGCATATTATGTATACCAGTACGCTACCGGTTTTTCCAGTGCGGTTGCTATTGCAAGAAACATTCTTGAAACCGGCGATGCTTCAGGTTACCTTGAATTTCTTACCACCGGCGGCAGTGATTATCCCCTTAACGAGCTGAAGATCGCAGGTATCGATCTTACAAAGCCCGAAGCTGTAAGCAGTGCAATGAAGGTGTTTGACGATACAGTAACCGAGCTTAAAGAGCTTCTTTCCGAAATATAATAAAACATCACGGGCTTACGTTAATGTAAGCCCTTTATTTTTTTGCTTTGCATAATCGCCTCCCCTGCGGGCAAAAATATATCTGCCGGAATAAACTGAAAACGGGGCGATGATCAAAAGTGAACGAACAAACTGTAATACGGCGCGGAGATATATATTATGCCGATCTTTCACCCGTAGTGGGATCGGAGCAAGGCGGTGTAAGACCCGTTCTGATCGTTCAGAACGATGTGGGAAACAGACACAGTCCCACGGTTATTGCCGCAGCAATAACGTCGCAGACCGGAAAAGCGCGTCTGCCAACACATATTGAGGTTACCGGTGACAGTATCGGTGGCGGAAAAGCGCCGGGATGCGGTCTGGCAAAAAATTCCATAATACTGCTTGAGCAAATACGTACTCTGGATAAAAAACGGCTTAAAGATAAAATGGGGCATCTTGATGACACCACCATGCAGCAGGTGAACGAAGCGTTAAACGTCAGTTTTGGACTGTAAATCGGTTCGGGAATGTGCATTTCTAAAATGCGCATCCCGTATTTTTTTCGATATAATCGTACAAAATCAGGCACGAAAATATTATATAAAATAAAATCAAAAAAAGTATTGACAAATTTGATTTTGTGAGTATAATAGTGAATGTTCACGCGGCTGTGGCGGAACAGGCAGACGCGCACGTTTGAGGGGCGTGTGGGCAACCGTATGGGTTCAAGTCCCATCAGCCGCACCAGAAAAGAAACACCCTTTGTCTACCGGACAAAGGGTGTTTCTTTTCAACTAAGTGTGCCTTGCGGCACGATAAGCGATGCTAACGCATCGTGAAGTTGCTGCGCAGTGAAGTGCCTGCGGGCGTGGGTGGCACACTTAACTTCACTTTGTGCGAAAGCACAATACTTCACTATGCCGTAAGGCATAACTTCACTTGGCGCAGCCAAACTTCACTTATCATATCGCGTCAGCGATATATCATTGAAATGTAGCATTTCTATGATATAATTTTTACAAGGTGGTGATACTATGTTCTCCTTTTTGAAAAAGAATAATACAAATCCTACTTTTGTGATCGACTTTCCGCAAATTGCTATTTCACCTGACACGCACTCCTTTATTGATTTACTAAAAGCATCAACTATTGAATATACACTTGTTACAGATGGATATATTACATTCGAAGGCAGAGCGTTTGGTTGTAATATACCTCTCATGTTTGGAGTTCATTTCAACGCGTTAAAGATTGAGTTTATTGAAATATTCCGTCCACAAGAGTATTACTTATCTGATTCCTATGATATTAACGAATCGTTTGCACAATTATCTGGTATATTAAGAAAACAATACGGCAAGCCCTTAATAACTACCTCCGCCTCGATTGGAGGACACCCCTGCGAACAGTGGCATACATCAAATTATATTGTTAATCACTATATTATGGAACGGTTTGGTCTTGAGGAGCATTTGCACATCAATTTCTATAAGAAATAGTGGTGTACTTTTAGGCTTTCTTACCTCAATTCTGCTCCGTTTAGGTAGTCTTTCGCAAAATAAACGACAATTTTCTTTTAGAAGATTGTCGTTTTTTTGTTCTTTTCACTTTTCTCTTTTCGGTCTTCTCTCTTCTCTCAAATTGTCGTTTCCGGAGAAAAGATAAGAGAGAAGAGATAAAAGGAAAGGTAACTTTGCTTCGCAAAGCATCGACTGAAGGCAGATTAATCCCTGCCGTGTTAAATTCATGTTATGTCTAACGTGGTATAGTTTGCATCTAAAAGTTTTTGTTTGAACTGTAAAAACCTGCTTGTTTTTGTTCCATATAATAAAACACGTGCGGAAAAACCGAAAACAAAGGATCTTTTAAAAATTATCTTTGTCTTAACACCGCTTGTGTACAAAACAAACCAACTTTTCTCGATGTTTCTTACGCCTACACAAGTACCGGAACTCTTTCCGTACTCTTCATTGAAGTTTTCCGAACAAACATCAAGATTGATCTTATGAAGTCCGTCATTGTCTTCGTATATAACATGACCGAAAGAAATTTCTTTGGTTTTACGGTTAACTTCGCGTATCTGATGGTCATATATAATAGTTTCCGTAATCATATACGTTATTCTTTGCTCTCCTTCTCTATTTTATCCTTTTCCCTGCCCCACACCGTACCGCGGTGTACAGCGTGTAAAGAAGCGAACAGCACGGGAAGCGCTTCCACCCTGCGTACTGACGTGATGCGGGCAAAAATACCGTAGCCGTTGTTATATGCGTACACAGCCAGCAAAGCGCTGTCTCCAAACAAATATCCAAGGACTTTACCCTCTGCACAAAATGCCATTCCCTCGGTACAGGGAGTTCCCTCAAGAATATCTCCCGCTGATACATTTTGGCAAAGATCGGAATAATTTTCTATGGCTATACCGCCTTCAAGTTCAAATTCATCCAGAATTTTCATAGACAGCCGCCTCCTTTAAATAAATTATAGCATATTTTTTTATTTGTTGCAATTCTTTACTTGACAAAGTTAAGCAAATATAATAAACTATACTAAACACGGAGGTACAACAATATGTTTAAAAAAGCTTTTATATTACTTCTTTCCGCAGCGCTTATGTGCGCCGCATTCACTGTAGTTTCTTCTGCAGCAGACGCTTGCAAAATAAGTCTTGAGTATGCAGCTGAAGGGGATATCCTTTCTTTGACCGTTACATATTCTGATTTTACAGATCCCGACGGTGTTGTAGCAGTATCTTCTAACGTATATTTCGATAAATCTGTTTTGGAATTCCAAAACGTTGAAGCAGATTTCCCCGAAGAATGGGGCGAACAGGGTGACAGCTGGAGCAAGCTTTATGCAGAAGGCGACGTGCTTATCTGCCTGCTTTTTGACAGCCCCGAAAAAGGTCACGGAACTACCAACCCCATCACCTGTACCGTAAACTTCAAGATACTTTCCAAGGGCGTAGATACCCTTGTTGAAGTAAAGAACACCGAACTTACCGAATCCGAAGACCTGATCTCTCTTACCACCCCCAACACTTCCCTTAACGTAAGTATTTCCGAAAGCGGTGAGGTTAGCGGTGACGTAAGCGAAGAGTCAATTCCCGTTCCCGAAGTATCCGAAGAAGTATCCGTTCCCGAAGAATCCGTCACTCCCAGCGAAAGCAAGGATGAATCCGATGAGACTGAAAGCACACCCTCCTCTTCTGATGTCAGCACAGGAGAAAACGATGGCGGAAACAATACCGTTATCTGGATCGTTGTCGGCGCAGCTATCGTAGTTATTGCGGCTGTAGTAACAGTTGTTGTAATGAAGAAAAAGAACTAAAATACACCAATAATAACTTAAAGTGGCTGAAAACTCAGCCACTTTTTATTACATCAAAAAACTGCCGTATTTTATTACGGCAGTTTTTTCTTTATTCAATTACTATAGTAACAGTGCAGGGTTCGGATTCACAAAGTCCTTCGGAGTAAGCGTAAGTGAAAGAAACCGTACCGGTAAATCCTTTTTCGGGATAGTAGGTAAAGCTACCGTCTTGCGCAAGAGAAACTGTGCCGGATTCGGGCATTGAAACGAGTTCAAAATACATATATCCGGGAGCATCCTCAAGGATAGCACCGCTAACTGAGGTATCAATTTGTGTATTGAACGAATACTCTTCAAAAGCTTCGGGATATACATCAAGAGTGCCCTTTATGAATTGATATGTGTAATCGTATATCAATCTGACACTGGGATCCTTGGCGCAAGCGGCATCATAGTACACGAATACATCCTGATAATACATATGTACACAATCCTTCATGTATCCGTAGAGAACACCGCCGGAAAGATATTCCATATATTTTCTGTAAAGAACATCGCTTGTAAAGCTCTTTCCGGATATTTCAATTTCTATACCCATGCCGTAAAGCTGTGTAAGATATGCCGCCTGAGGTATTCTGGAATAAGGAACTTCTTCTTTGAATACGTAGTTGGGTTGCATGCAGGCAACGTCAAAACCATAGGAATCCCAAGCAGAGAAGCCGGATGCGACGTAATAAGGTATCCAGAAGAAATCGTAACCGCGTTCGTGCACGATCTTTGAAGTCTCCGTAACTATATAAGGTGCGTTATCCTGAGGATAAATTGATTCATCATACCAATAATATCCGACAAATTCGATATTTTCAAAATCATATTCGCCGAGCTTTGCTTCGAATGTTTCCATATACCATTCAAGCGCGCGAAGTCTGTTTTCGTCTGTTGTAAGACCGTCTACAACACCGTCACCGTCGATATCACCGAAATCGGTGCGTTTGGAGTTGGGGTAATAAAGAGTAACGGTAAATCCGTATTTATAATCCTCGTCCAAGCCGAGCGCATCTTTTACTATGCCGGCGGCTTCTTCAAGGGCGAGAATGTTTTCATTTTCTGTAAACAGATCGGATATTGTCCACAGCCAGTCGCTTGCCTTGGAATCGCTCCAACCGGAAAGTCCGGAGGGGAATCCTCCGCTGAGCAGGAACAGATAACTATCGAACATTACGTCCTTTATGTTGCCCTCCTGATCCACATATGCAAGATAAGGAATAAGAGTCTCAACGGTGTATCCGTCAATAGAGGTGCCGTGGTACAAAAGAACCAGATCGGACGCGCCGCCGAGAACGTTCTCGTTGGGTGCCTGGTTGCCTTTTCCGAACAAGTTACGCTCGGGTATGACACCGGAAGAAAGAGTCTTGGAGCCTGCCGTGGAGGTGGTACCGAATACTTCCAGTTCCCCTACTCCGCACCAAGTGTTAATATTAAATGTGAAGCATACGTATCTTGTCTGAACGGGAGTGTTAAGTGACAGTTCTGCGGAAACCAAGGTGTTGTCACTGGCGGCACTTACGGGCATCGTGCCTGCATCGTACCATTTTTCGCCATCCAAAGAAAGGTAAATATCAACTGCGGTGGGAGCAAGCACTGCCCAATCAACAAGATGGGTAAACTGTGCGGTAAACTTACGCACCGCACTTGTTGCGCCCAGATCGTATATTACGTCGCGGGAAGATCCGCCGTTGAATTTAAAGAACTGTCCGTTATGAATGCTGTTTGCGGTGGCATGTCTGCCATCGGTCATAATAGTTGATTTTACGGAGGTGTTGTTGGCAGCCTGCTCTTCGGTTATATCCGCAGGGCAGTTGATCTGCTGAGTAAGACCTTTTATAAGGTTTACAACCTCTGTAGAAGGATTGGGCCAATTTTTGACAGTAGGATCAAACACAAGATCGGGATACATCGATTCTGTATCCGATTCGCCGGTGTTTGCATAGACAGCTACCTCTTCAACAAGATACATTTTCGTTTCGGTTGCTTCAAAGGTAAATCTTACATAACGTCCCGATGCGGCTTTGTTGAGTATCAAGGGAAAATCGTAAACATTCTGATCGGAAGCAACACCGAAAACTCTTCCTATATCGGTAAAATTTTCATTATCGTCACTTACAGAGTAGGTCACCGCCACCGGCATATATGTGCCGATGTTAACATTGGCATAACATTCTGCGCGGAACACACTGAGATCATCACGCTTTTTGCCAAGGTCAACAGTAATGGCAACTGCGTCTCCGCCTTCATAGCCGACCCAGATTCCGCTTTCAAAAAATCCGGTAAATACACCATCGGTAAGGCGGGAATTATCATCGGGAAAAGCGGAAATGGAGTTTTTGGAAGCTTTATATTTCGCGCCTTTACTTACCAACTGAAGTGCAAGAGATTTATCTATGGAATTTTCGCCTTGATATTTTACTGTTCCGAGCGTATCATAAGCCTGCTTTATAAGTTCAAGAAAAGCTTCGTCAAGCTTAGATCCGGTCTCTTCGTTGGCTATTACCGTAAGTTCATCGATAAACACCCACGCCGCAGCCTTTTCTACAGCAAACTTTACGTAACGGGCGGATATGTAATATTCCGATGTGAACACCGCCTCTGCGCGGCAGTCTGATACAAATTCGGGAAGAATGCAGCTTCCCGCAAACTTGAAGTTCTCTCCGTCTGACGAAGTATATATTTTAACGCCATTGGGAGGATATATACCCGCAGCGCTGGTAGAAAGATAGCTGCAGCGGAATTCGTAAATAGTATCGTAAACCTGACCGAGGTCAATAGTTACGTATACAGTGGAATCGGTATATCCCGAATATTTTGCATCGGTATAATCACCGGCGCTATCAAACGCAAACTGACCGTCGGTAAGCTCGGTGGTGTATGAATCGGGATACGCTTCACCGGGAGTAGCCGTATTTGTGTAAGGCTTACCGGTGCTTATAACAGAAGCGTTTTCGGGATTTTCAACGGGTATCTTTTCTTCCTCCGGCTTGGAAGTGTCCGTTGAATCGTCTGTTGTGGGGCGGGACGCTTCGGAAGTGCTCGAAGTATCTGAAATATCGTTCGGTTCTTTGCACCCCGCAAACAGGGAAATCAGCATAACCAACGCAAGTAAAAGCGCTATTTTTTTCATTAAATATACCTCCGGAAAATCACGGCATACACCGCAGTTGTTTCTTTTATATTTTAACAGCAATAAGACGAAGTGTCAAGTAAATAATTTCATATATAAATTTATTGACACTGCGTTAAAACTGCTGTATAATAGTGATACAGACAATGTTGTTAAAGGAGATGATGTTATGTCTGTATACATTTGGATCGCTTTATTTGCGGTTTTGGTTGTGGTTGAAGCAATTACCGTCCAGCTTACCACTATTTGGTTTGCGGCAGGCGCCCTTGTTGCCGGTATAGCTTCCATTTGTAATGCGCCGAATTGGCTCCAATGGGTTCTGTTTTTGGCTGTTTCGGTTATTCTTGTTATATTCACCAGAAAATTTGCCAAAAATGTATTAAAAGCTGAACCGAAACCCACAAACGCTGACGCCGCTATCGGACAGCAAGGAATTGTGTGTGAAGAGATCAATAATCTCGATGCAAAAGGAGCCGTAAAGCTTAACGGTATGGTCTGGACAGCCAGAAGTGAAGACGGCACAATAATCCCTGCGGAAGCTACCGTTACCGCAGTACGCATCGAAGGCGTTAAACTAATTGTAAAGAAAACAAACGAGGAGGATTAATTTTATGGGACCTTACGCATTACTGGGAATAGGAATCGTTATATTCTTTTTGGGAGTTATAATTGCAAACATCAAGATAGTTCCCCAATCTCAGGCTTACGTTATTCAGCGTCTGGGCGTTTATCACACCACTTGGCAGACGGGAATACATTTTAAAATTCCTTTTTTTGAAAAGATAGCAAAGGTTGTTTCCCTTAAGGAACAGGTTGTTGATTTTGCACCGCAGGCTGTTATTACCAAGGATAACGTAACCATGCAGATCGACACGGTAGTATTCTACGCTATCACTGACCCGAAAATGTTCACATACGGTGTTGAGCGTCCCGTAAGTGCTATTGAAAACCTTACGGCTACAACCCTTCGTAACATTATCGGCGAAATGGAGCTTGACCACACACTTACTTCAAGAGATACCATTAACTCCAAAATAAGAGTTATTCTGGATGAAGCCACCGATCCTTGGGGCATAAAGGTTAACCGCGTTGAGCTTAAAAACATTATTCCCCCTCACGAAATTCAGGATGCAATGGAAAAGCAAATGAAAGCAGAACGTCAAAGACGTGAATCCATTCTCCGTGCCGAAGGTGAAAAAGCAAGTAAAATACTTGTGGCAGAAGGTCAGAAAGAAAGCCAGATCCTTGCTGCACAAGGTGAAAAAGAAGCCGCTATCCTGCGAGCTGAAGCGATTAAAGAGGCAAAGATAAGAGAAGCCGAAGGTGAAGCGGAGGCTATACGTCAGGTGCAAAAAGCAAAAGCAGAAGCTATTGAGCTTATTAACCAATCCAATCCCGGCGACGGATATCTTACCATTCAAAAGCTGGAAGCCTTTGTTAAAGCAGCAGACGGAAACGCTACGAAAATTATTATACCTTCCGAAATACAGGGAGTTGCGGGACTTGCTAAATCCGTTGTTGAAACCGTAAGCGAACAAAAGCAGTAAAAACTTGACAAAATATGTCCGTTGTGTTATAGTTAAACAAATCGGACTAAACAGAAAGCCCGACACTATGTCGGGCTTTTTTACTAATATCGGAGGTAACTCACTTATGAACATTTATGAAGAACTGCAGGCAAGAGGACTTATTGCGCAGGTAACGGATGAAAAAGAAATACGCGATCTGGTAAACAGCGGCGGCGCGAGATTTTATATTGGCTTTGACCCTACCGCGGATTCTCTCCACGTAGGACACTTTATGGCACTCTGCCTTATGAAGCGCCTTCAGATGGCAGGCAACAAGCCTGTTGTACTGCTTGGCGGCGGCACCGGCTTTGTGGGTGACCCTTCCGGAAGAACCGATATGCGCCAGATGATGTCTCCTGAAACCATTAAGAGCAACTGCGATAAGTTTTTAAAGCAGATCGGCAAATTTATTGAATTCGGTGAAGACAAGGCTATCGTTGTAAATAATGCAGATTGGCTGCTCAGCCTTAATTATATCGAACTGCTTCGTGAAGTAGGTGCTTGCTTCTCTGTTAACAATATGCTCCGCGCAGAATGCTACAAGCAGAGAATGGAAAAAGGACTCAGCTTCTTTGAATTCAACTATATGATAATGCAGGCGTATGACTTCTATTATCTCAACGAGCATTACGGCTGTAATATGCAGTTCGGCGGCGATGACCAGTGGAGCAATATGCTGGCAGGTACCGAGCTTATACGTAAAAAGACGGGCAAGGACGCTTTTGCAATGACCATTACCCTGCTCCTTAACAGCGAGGGCAAGAAGATGGGTAAGACCGCAAAGGGCGCAGTATGGCTCGACCCCGAAAAGACCACTCCCTTTGATTTCTACCAGTACTGGCGTAACGTTGACGATGCTGACGTTATGAAGTGTATCCGTATGCTCACCTTTATCCCCGTTGAAGAGATCGCGGAAATGGATAAATGGGAAGACAGCCGTATTAACGAAAAGAAGGAAGTTCTGGCATACAGCCTTACCGAGCTCGTTCACGGCAAAGAAGAAGCAGACAAGGCAAAGGCGACCGCAGCTGCGCTTTTCTCCGGTGAAGGTGATGATTCCAATATGCCCACTACCGTTCTTACCGCAGATATGATAGGCGAAGACGGTATCGGTATTATAGACCTTCTCGTGGCATGTAAGCTGGCTTCCAGCAGAGGCGAAGCAAGACGTCTTGTCGAGCAGGGCGGTATCTCCGTTAACGGCGAAAAGGTTGCAAACGTAAACCACAAGGTTTCCGCTGCTCTTATTTCCGAAAGCGTTAAGATCAAAAAGGGTAAGAAGGTATTCCACAAGGTAACCTTTTAAAACTTTTAATTAACGCATATAACCGACAGAACACGTAAAAGGCACTGCAGCGTATATGCAGTGCCTTATGTATATTTTATGAGGATAAATATTATGAACTACGAAATTATTCACCTTCCCAAGGAAAACTGGAAAGGCACTCCGATAATGATCAGATATACTACGGAAGAATACTATGATCTTGAAACAACGGTTGACAGCAACGGTTTTAATGTCAAAATGGTTAAAAAGCAATTTAAATCTCCCGTAACTCATTCACCCGAAGAATACGATTTTCCGGACAGTTTGTATCAGGACCATTGGGAAAAAGCAGATGCTTACGGAATAGTATGCGAGCAGGACGGTAAAAAAGAATTGCTTGCCTGCATTGAGCTTTGTCCCGAGGAATGGAGCAACCGTCTTATGGTAACCGAGCTTTGGGTTGCGGATAAGCTTCACAGACAAGGCATAGGCACGAAATTAATGAATTTCGCCAAGGAACAGGCAAAGCTCCAAGGCAGAAGAGCTATCATTCTGGAAACCCAATCCTGCAACGTAAGAGCGATAGCGTTTTACCTGAGCCAAGGCTTTGAGCTTATAGGCTACGATACCTGCTGTTATACCAATCTTGACGTTGAAAGACACGAAATTCGCTTTGATTTCGGGTATTTTTTGCACAAGCGCGAGGGACGATGGCAATAAAAAACAAAAAGCAAGTGCGTACTCAAAAAGGTGTACGCACTTTTTTAAAATATATGTAACAAAACTTGTTTTTTATTGAGATTATTAATGAAGGCAAATACAAAGGAGGGGCAAATGGAAGACAGCAAAATAATTGAACTTTTATTTCTGCGTTGTGAAACTGCATTGGGCGCAATGGAAAAGAAATATCGCACCACTTGTATGAAGATCGCCATGAACGTGCTCAATGATTATCAAGAAGCGGAAGAATGCGTAAATGACACATTTTTGGGCGTTTGGAATTCCATACCGCCAAACAAACCGAACCCTCTATCCTCTTACGTTTTTCGTATCACACGCAATATTGCTCTCAATGTACGCAAACGTAATACGACGAAAAAAAGAAAAGGAAATTACGAGCTTTGCCTTGATGAAATCGAAGACTTTTTGTGTTCACCTGAAACGGTGGAGGATACGGTTTCGGAAGCGGAATTAGCAAGTTATATAGATGAGTTTTTAAGCACATTAAACAAAACAAACAGATACATTTTTGTACGGCGTTTTTGGTACTTGGATTCCTATGAAGATATAGCAAAGTTCCTTGGGATTAAAAACGGCGCCGTGAGGATACGGTTAACCAGAGTTAAAGCTCAATTAAAAAAACATTTGGAAAGCAAAGGAGTGGTTATATGATCAAAGAACAGATTATGTCAGCAATCGGTAATATAAACGATGAATTTATCACCGAATGTTGCACAAAGAATCTCTATAAACGAAGAAAACTGCGCATATACCTATGGGCTTCTGCGTGCGCTGTTTTAGCGATCATCTCTATCGGATTCACTGCAAATATTTTATCAAAGCAGAATAACGTGATTTGGAATGAGAATCCGAATATTCACGAAATTGAAGAATGCTATAAACACGCTTCAATGGGAAAAGTTGTTTTTACCGATTCGCTACAAAACGCCGTTATCACACTGACACCGTCTGAGCAAAATAAACCGTCGGTAGCTGATGATGAATGTGTTTTTGCTGTTTTTGTTACCGAAACTACAGGATTATCAAAAGAAATAATTTACAGAGATTTTGTTTTACCGCTCGGAGTAAAAGAAGAGTATCTTGATAGTGGAATTGTTTTCCTAACCCGAAAACAACTAAAAGAAATTAAATGCCCGAACAATTTGGCAATAATTTTATCATTAGCTGCCAAAGAATAGAAAAATACTATTTAAGAAAGGACTTTTTTATGAAGACAAAGAGCTTAAGATTTTGGATATGTATTATTTTGTCTACACTTTTTGCAACAGCGATGTTCACGCAAACACTTGCAGAAAAAACGACTGTGCGTCCCGAGAAGATTGAAAGCTCCCTTTGGGAATATATGCAAAGCGCAAAAGATAATGAATTGATTCCCGTTAATATATTGCTGTGCGGAGTAGATGAAAGTTTAGTTTTAAAAAAGTTTAAAGAAAAAACCGGATTGGACTGGGAGATTTTTCAAGACGACGAACTTTTTGAAAAGGAATTTCCAGAAAAAAACAACGAAGAAATTTTGCAGATACGACAGTTTTTACAATCAGAAAAAAACAAAATATTAAAAGCAGAACAAACCAAGAAAAACAACGATTTTATTTCCGCTTACGTTAAGAATAAAGACAGAGTTTCATTTGTAAACAGTTACATTCCTTCTATCTATCTTTTTGCAACAAAAGAAGATATAATGTATTATGTTCAACTGGATGAAGTTCAAAATATATGTTACAATAATCCGGAAAATTTGATAATATCGTAACTTTCTAATAATTCATCAAAAAAGCAAAACTTACGCCCCGTATGAAACGGGGCGTAAGTTTTTTATACTTTACTTTTTATATTTGATTATGGTGTATATAACCAGACCGATAGAGATTACAACTGCGGCGATAATGGGAACGAGGTGTGCATAATTCAGGAAACCGCCGTTTCCGCTATCGGATTTTTCAGAAGTTTCGCTTACTTCGGCAGAGGGCTCTTCGGAGGATTCTTCAACGGGAATACGGTCGGAAAGGCGTTGCTGAAGGAGTTTTTCCAAAAGTCCTTCGGTGGCAAATGCATTATTCCATATGCCGTGGCCTGCGCCTGCGTACTCAACGTATTCAACCTTTGTTCCGCCTGCGTCCTTTATTGCCTGAACGGTATCGCGGGAGCCGGAAACGGGAACCGCATCGTCTTTATCGCCGTGGAAGACAAACAAGGGAACATCTACAAGATTCTCTGCCTGGGAAGGATCTCCGCCGCCGCAAACGGGAATACCTGCGGCAAACACATCGTTATGGCGCATCATAATATCCCACGTGCCGAATCCGCCCATAGAGATACCTGCGGCGTAGATACGGTCTGTATCAACGGAATATTTTTCCTTAAGCTCATCCAAAAGCTCCATAACCGCGATCATTTCGTCGGATTCAGGTACTTCTTCAATAGAATATGCGCCTAAGGACCAAGGTGTATCAACCCACTGTTGTCCTTCAGGGCACTGGGGTGCTACGATAATTGTTTCGGGCATATGGTCTGCCAGATACTGAACGCAGTGGAAGAACTGCTTCTCGTTATCGTTACCTCTCTCCCCTGCTCCGTGGAAGAAGAAAAGAAGGGAATATTCTTTGCTTTCATCATAGTTTTCGGGCAAAATGAGACGGTAAGGCAGAGTAGTAGTATCGTTAGTGTAAGTAAATTTTCCTGCGGTTTCCTTTATATTTCCCGCAGCGCTTACGGTAAGAGGCATTGTAAAAAACAACATAATTAATAATACAGCCGCTAATTTACGCATGGCGTGCTCCTTTATCTGTTATTAATTCTGAGTCCCGCACGGCGGATATGGTCGATTTCGCCCAGACGCTTGAGGCAAGGACGGGTGAAACCGTTATCCGAATTACGGAAAACAAATGTGGTAACGCTGGTAGTGTTAAGAGAAATTCCGGGGTACATTGCCGCGGGGGCGGTGTTAAGCAAATGTGCAATCCAGGCACAACCGAAACCGCCGTGGCAGAATACTGCAATACTGTCATCGTTATGATTTGTTATGCGGTAGAAAGCGCCCTCTCTGGAATAACCGCATGAAGCTAAGAATTCATCTGAATTCTTTACCATATTCTCTACGGTTGCCATACGGTTGTCTTCAAAGTTATCCTTGAAATCGTAAATGCCCTTCTGGAGAGAAAAGCTGTACGAGCAGTTGCTTTCGGGAGTAAAACGGTGAGAATCCATATAATCCATACTCTCTGCCGTCCAAGGAAGAATTATGGGCTCAAGTCCTTTTTCCTTGCAGGTGGGAGCCGCCGTATCCAAGGCTCTTCCAAGAGGAGAAGAGTAAATACGGTCTATTTTAACATCCTTCATCCATTCGCCGAGAGCATTTGCTTCTTCCCAGCCGAATTCGGTAATAGTATTGTTTGCGTAATCGGGGTCTGCGTGTCTTATAATATAAAGTATCATTCTAACGTATCCTTCTTCATTTCCGCAAGACCTTTTCTGAACGCTTCAAGTGTCTTGGGAAGATTTTCATCAAGTTTAAGATAATTGGTTATAACGCTGGTATCGTTAACGGTAGCATAGTCATTGGCGGAGAACCAAACCGCAACCTTAATACGCTTGCAGAACTCTTCGTCCTTTTCAAAGCATTTGAACATTTCTTCGATCCATTTAGCCTGCAGATTTTCGTTTCTGCCAAGCTCGGATTTGATATATCCGTTGGTGCCCCAATCGAAGTAATATTCACCGCCGGCACCGCAAGCAAATTCGCCGATACACCAAGGATAATCATCAAAATAAGGCATACCGTTGTTATAAACCTGAGTATACATTTCCTTAAAGGATTTAACGGTGTTTCCGTTGTTCATTTCGTAATTGGTTACGCCGTACATCTGTACACATTCGATATCGGGAACATAGCAAAGCTCATTACCCCAGTTGGAGTAAGGACAGCTTGTAGCAATGGGATTGAATATCCAGATACAGTTATCAACGCCCTGCTCGCGGAAAATATTGTACATACGCTCCCAGCACATCTGGAAGATATCGGGGTCTACAAGTGAAAGCATACCGCAGTAATCAGTCCAGTCAGTGTTCATTTCGTTGCAAAGACGGAAGAGAACGGGCTTGCCGTATTCCTTTATAGACTGGGCAAGTTCAACGAACTTTTTGTCCATTTTGCCGCGGAGAATATCATACATGGGAGTATATCCGTTTGCCGCGTTGTTGGTATATGTCCACTGATACGTAAACATAAGCACAGGCTTGCCATTAAAGCCGTTACCGCCTGCATGCTTTTCTGCGCGGGGCTTAATGCTTTCTTCAAAGGTGGATTCGGAATCATACCAGCCCATGTGGAGATATGTCATATAAACGTCCATATCGTAATCAAGAGCTTCTTCGCTTGCAAGCCAATCCACGTAATCGGAATCGTTGCCCTGATAAAATGCGCCCCAATCCACGTGTTCCTGATTACAAAGCTTTTCGTAATACGCCTTGGTTTCCTCGTTCCAGAATTCGGGAATATTACATTCAAACTTGCCCTGACCGTTAACGGGAGTACCGCTTTTTTCTATTTCACGGAAGGATTTGAGCATAGCATCAAAATCTTCGTGCATTTCATCCACGGATTTGAATACGAACAGATAGAAGTATTCGTAGGTATCAACAGGACGGACAATAGCGATGTTATAATAAGGCATCTCTATCTTAAGGGGAAGGTTTATGGTTATGCTGTGAAGAGTAACGGAATATCCGGGGAACATTTCCGTATCATTGGTAATAGGCTGTCTTGTACGGCGAAGATTGTTAGCGGAAAGAAACTTAACGTCTGCAAACTGCTCCGTCAGCCACTCATGGAGATAAAGCTCAAGACCGCTTTCGTGGTCACCGTAAGGGTTCTGATCCTCGTATGTAAGGGTAAGGCAATATTCATCGGTAAAATACTGGGAACGAAGCGCGCCAATACTGAAATCAGCCTGAACTTTACCGCCGGGAAGAGTAAGGCAGTATCCTTCGGGAAGGTTTACTGCACGGGTATATCCGTCCCCACCGAAAAGATAGCGAAGATCCTTGCCCTCTGCACTTGCAACCGAGCCCAAAGACTTACCGTCTGCAAATACGCCGAGAGAATAAACCTTTTCTGCAGTGTCTATTCCCTTTTCGGAATCTGCGTAAGCTTCATTCCAGAACGAAGCGGCATTTTTATCTGTTACCAAAACTTCACTCTCCTCAAGGTTTGATACTTCATCACTTGTCTGTGAACCGCCTTCCGTGCAGGCAGATATTGCAGGAAGAAGCATTAAGACAAGCAAGATCAAAGCGAAAATTTTCTTCATAATATCCTCCGAATATTACTACGGGTTTATACCCCGTTACTTTTATTGCGGTATATATAATAACATATATTGTAACAAATGTCAATTTTAACTTGTATTAAGAAAAAATCCGTGTTATAATTTGACATATTAAAGCGAGGTGTATAAAATGGACAATATTATTCTGCATAAGTTCAACATACCTTTCAAAGGTGTAAAAAAGAAGGTTATATATCATTTCAGTGATACCCATCTTACCGAATACGATTCTCTTTCCGATGAGGCTGAAAAAGAAAGAGCGATAAAACAGACAGCTGCCTGGGAAAACGTAAGAAGCGGTTTTGCATCCGCATATAACGAGCCTTATGAAGAGGCTCAGAAGATAAGCGGAAAAGAGCATTTTGAAAATCTGATTGCGCTTTCTTCAAAAGGTGACGCCTTAGTTATGGCGGGAGATATTCTCGATTACGTAAGCGGTGCTAATCTTCGTATTGCCGAAAAAGGGTTTGCAAGCCTTGAATGTCCCTTTGTTTCTGTTTGCGGCAACCACGAAAAACCCAACGAAATTCCCGAAGCAGGCTTTGTTTCCGCTTTGGGCAAAGACATACAGACAGTAGAATTTGATGATCTCGTTATCATCGGATTCGACAATTCAAAGCGCATCATAACCGAAAAACAGTTAAATGCTCTTTCGGATACGTTTAAAAAGCAAAAAGCGGTGGTTATTGCTTTCCACATTCCCATTATGACGGAAGGAAACAGAGATGCGCTGATAAAGGCAGGCGCGTATTTCCAGCTTAATTACGACGGTTGCCCCGAAGAGAATATAAAGTTTATTGAACTGATAAAAGAAAACGCCTCGCTTGTTGCGGCAGTGCTGGCAGGACATCTGCATTTCAACAATATTTCCGAAATTACCGAAGGAGTTACG
>JAFOBR010000009.1 GCA_017381715.1 Clostridia bacterium | reverse complement strand
GGTGCTCCTTATCGGCGACAGAAAATACGATACCGAAGGCGCTCACAAGGTGGGTATCGCCTGCTTCGGCGTGTATATGGACTGCGCAGAGGAAGGCGAGCACGAACAAGCCGGCGCAGACTATATCGCCCACGGAGTAAAAGAGCTGACAGAAGCACTGCTTAAGTAAACGATGAACGATGAACGATGAATTTCGGTAGTTTTTTGCGGAGCAAAAAACCGTATAATCGTTTTTGAAATCTAACGTCTGTATAACTCAAAGTCTGCAGAGATAAGGCGGCTGTATAAACAAAGCAGAATGAATTTTCAGGCGCGTGGTGCTGTAGAAATCTACTGCCCACCGACTGAAAATTTATAGAAAAACGCATTAAAAATTAAATCCGTTTGCGGATTTCTACATTAAAACAAACGAAAAAAATGGCGAGAGTTGAAATAATCACTCTCGCCATATTTTATTTATCTTTTGCGTTTTTCGGTCTGCGAAGTTTAGACAGTCGCCACGGCTATTCGAGTATATTAGAGGTTATCTGATCCACACCCCACGAAGCCAACTGTTCTGCCACCTTGGGATCGTCTACTGTCCAGGCATTTACTACCAGACCGCGGCGGTGCGCTTCCGCTACGCGCTCTTCGGTAAGGAGTCCGTAGTATGCGTCAAGGTCGATACCGTCTCTCTGCAGGTTATCAAAGAGATCGTCTGTCCACTGCCAAGCGAGGAACTGGCAGGGATGACCGGGAACAACCTCGTGAAGACGGGTAAGGTTTTCGTATGCGAAGGAGATGAAGATAACCTTTTCAAGATACTCTTCTTTTTTGATTATCTCTACCATTTCTGCGATATGCTCTACGGGGTAAACGGTCTTGAATTCAAGCACGCAAACCTTATCGTAACGTTTGCAGGTGCGGATGTATTCTTCCAGAGTGGGGATACGAAGGTCTGCACGCTTGGTAACGCCGTCGATATCGGTAAGCTTAAGAGCACGAAGGGTTTCGAAGGTGGATTCGAAGATGGTGAGATCGTCAATGGCTGTGCGCTTTGTGGATGTATCGTGATGAAGCACGTATTTGCCGTCAAGAGTGCGGTATACGTCGGTCTCTACGCCGAAATAGCTGCGCTGACCTGCGGCAACGAAAGCCACGTTGGTGTTTTCTCTTTCCAAACCGGAAAGACCTCTGTGGGCAACAACTACGGAATTTTTCTTGTTAAACTTAATTGTATCCATGTTTTTTCTCCTTTGGATAAAATTTATTATATTTCTGCTTTGATAGTTATAATTTCAAAGGGTTTAAGGGTGAATGTACCGTCTGCGGGGAGATCGTACAGATATTTTTCCGTTAGATCGCAAACGTATGCTTTTTTATGGGGGAAATTAAACTTAACCGTTACCTCGGCTTCGCTGTTGTGTCCCTCATAACCGCGGAGGATATATCCCTTGCCGTCCTCTGAAGGACAGAAGGTTTCAAAATACACGCCCTCTCCCTTGGCGGTGAAGGGAGCAAACGCCGTTTCGCCCGGCGCCGTTTTATATGTTACGGGAGGCTCGTTAAGAGCATACGCGCTTTCGATAACACCTGCATCCCTGAAATCTCCCTTAAAGGGCAGGAGAGAATATGTGAATGAGTGTGTATCCAGATCTATAAACTCGTTGGCATAGCCGGAGCATTTAATAAGTGAAAGGCGTATGGTGGATCCGTCTGCGGAATAGCCGTATTTGCAATCGTTCATAAGGGCAATACCCTTGCCGTGGTCCGCCACGATACCGTATTTATGGGCGCAGACCTCGAACCGAGCCTGATCCCAAGAGGTGTTTTTGTGGGTGGGACGGGAAACGTGGCCGAACTGGATATCGTATATAGCGGTATCCGTGTTCACTGCGCCGTCAAAGGCCGTTTTGAGCAAAAGATTTTTCTCTTTCCAATCCACGGTGGTGGAAAAATCTATTCTTCCGTCATAATCGGAAAGGGTGATATACTGGGTGATAACCGAATTCATAAACTTACGCACTATGCGAAGTCCCTTGCGGTGTCCTTCGGTGATTTCACTTACTTCGGAAACGTCGTTTATAAGCCACTTCTTTTCCTCGTGGTAATCCTCTACGTTCCAGCTATCGTAATTAAGGGGAATATCCTCGCAGGCATAGAGATAATTTCCCTTGCCGTTAATATATTCGGTTCCCTTTGTGTCCTTAACCGAAACGATATTATAATCATCATCAAAGGTGACGGTATATTTATCCGATACGATCTGCTTTTTTTCAACCTTTACGTTGCAACGGGCTTTTTTTGCCTTTACACGGGCAAAGCCTTTTGCGGGGATATTGCTTAATTCGTATTCCCCGACAGCACCTGAAAATTCAAAGGGCAGAGGGTTTGCTACTGCGATATATTCCCCATCCTCTTCTTTTCCCAAAAGTTCAGTAAGAGAAGCGGAAAGCAGTTTTTGGGAATCCGCAAACAGCTCTTCGTACTGCTTGCGGCTGTCCGCATACACTTCGGGAATGGAAGAACCGGGAATAATATCGTGGAACTGGTTTAAAAGGATTATCTTCCAAAGCTCGTCCCACTTTGCAAGGGGGAATTCTTTGCCGTTTTCTATGTTGTTTACCGAAAGGGCGGTTTCCAAAAGTCTTAAAACGTTTTCTGCCTTGCGGTTAAACAGCTTGTTCTTTGCGGCGGAGGTGTAGGTGCCTCTGTGATATTCAAGGTACAGTTCCCCTCTCCAATCCGGCAATTTGCCTTCTGTGGAGTACTTAAGCTCTTTTAAATATTTGCTTGCGTGAACGTACTCTACCTTGGGGCATCCGGGCAAGCCATCGTAAAGACGGGCGCCCTTTTCCACCATTTTTTCCGTGGTAGCTCCCCCGCCGTCTCCCCAGCCCACAGTTACCAAAACCTTGTCTGTGAGAGATTTTTGGGAGTATCTGTCGTACGCGCCCGCAACGCAGGCGGGGTCTGTCGTAGCAACGTAGGTGGTATAGCGGGTGCTGTCCACCCCTCTCTGCTTGTCCTGCGCGGTGAGGAAGTATGTGAAAATTCCCGTACCGTCAATGCCCTTCCAGATAAAGGTATCGTAGGGCATACGGTTTGTATCGTTCCAGCTTATTTTGGATGTGAGGAATGTGTCTATTCCGCTTTTTACGCATATCTGGGGAAGTGCTGCGGAATAACCGAATACATCGGGCAGCCACAAAATGTGGTTATCCACCCCGAATTCCTCTTTGAAAAACCGTTTTCCGTGTATGATCTGGCGCACCAAGGATTCGCCTGAGGTCAAGTTACAGTCTGCTTCTACCCACATACTGCCTTCCGGCTCTATTCTGCCCAAGGCTACCATTTCCTTTACACGCTCATAAAGGGCTGCATCCTGCTCCTTTATGTATGCAAAAAGCTGGGGCTGGCTGGACATAAATATATATTCGGGGTATCTTTCAAGCAAAGCAAGCACGGTGGCAAAGGAATGCTGTGCTTTTTCCTCTGTCTGCGCCAAAGTCCACAGCCACGCGATATCTATGTGGGTGTGACCGATGCATATTGCCGTGGTTCCGTCCCCGCCTTTGTGTTTTGCATAAAGGTTTTCCTTTAAATATTCACGGGCGGTTTTTACGGATGCGTAAAATTCCTCCGAGCAGGGTATGCGCAGATCCAATTTATTGAGTGTGCCGATAAGGGCATCCATTATAACTTCGTATTCGCGGCTGTCCGGCTTTGAAATTTTGCAAATTTCAAAGGGCACCAAAAGATCGTAATACAACGCCTTTGTGTCTGCATCGTAAATTTCGGCTTCCACGTTAAGAGGAAGATTATCCACCAATGAGCCGGTGTAGGCATAAAGCAGATAATTATATTCCTGCTTGTAGTCTATCTCCACGGTGCGGTGGTTTGTATCCAAGCCCTGAAGTGCTTTGCCGTTTTCGTATATTATAAACTGGGGGTTATATACGTTCCAGCCGTCCTTATCCGTATCCACACGGAGTCGGATAGAGGAATCCCGCTCGCTTTCGGGGAGAGAGAATTTTAAATTAAACAGACAATGGCTATCCTTTTTTTCGCCCCAGCGCATACCCTTTTCAAAAGGAGTAAAGTCGGTGGGCAAGGCTTCTTTGCTTTTGTAGCCGCAGGGAGCAAAGGTAATGTCTGTGCAGGGGTATCTTCTTTTTACGATCTGGCTTTTTACGGTTACCAGAAACCGTGTAAGCCGTTTTTCTCTGTCGCTCATAATATTTAACCTCGTCTTTATTGGGGTTTAATCTGTGCAAGGAGCTGTTCGGGATATTCGGGGATTGCGCCTAATTGTGTAACCACGTAAGAGCCTAAAGTGCAGGCGCGGTTTAAGCAGACAGACACTTTTTCGCCCGATAAATAGTTAACCAAAAATGCGGCGGAGAAGGAATCCCCTGCGCCGACGGTGGAAACCACCTCTGATTCGGGACATTTTGCAAACCATCTGCCCTTGCGGGTAAAGCAGCAGGCGCCGTCTGCATCCATGGTAATAACAACGGTATGTATATTTGTATAAACGGAAAGAATGTATTCTGCGGTGGCGATAAGCGAGCCTTTGCCGAAAATCTCCATTTCCTCTCTGCTGAATTTAAGAATGGTTGCGTTTTTGAGGCAGGTTTCCAGAATTTCGCCGGTGCAGAAATCCTGGCGTATATTTATATCGCAAAAAACTTCCTTTGTCACGCCCTTGGAAACAAGCTTTAAAAAGCTTTCCATACTCTTTTCTTCACGCAGAGCGAGAGAGCCGAAGTACAAAGCGTCGTAATCCTTATCTATCCTCTTGGGGCAGGGAATGTTATCGTATGCCACGCCCAAAGCAAGATAATATGAAGGGGTACCGTTTTCATCCAGAGTAACTTCGCAATATCCCGTGGGGATTTTTTTAAGTGTTTCGATATAGTCTGTGCCCACGCCCGACATTTTGACCATATCCAAAGCCTGCTTTCCCAAAGCGTCCTTTCCCACGGCGGAGATTATCTGTGTCTGCGCACCCAGACGGGTACAATGGGTTATAAAGTTTAAGGGTGCGCCGCCTAATTTTTGTTCTCCTCCGAAAATATCCCAGAGGATCTCACCGAAAGCAAGTATTTTCATATTACTTTGCCTCGGGGTATTCGTTGCAAAGGAGGTATACGGGCGGGCAATCCTCCTCTATATTGGTAAATCTTGCCTGAGTTTCGTAAAAGCGGTTATCGGTATCATCGTCGTTAACCATGCTTACCTCGCCAAGCAGACATTTACCGGACCCTTTTTCTGCCCAGAATGCGTGGTACTGACCGGGGAGCAGGGTTATGCTCTCGCCGGGCATAAGACGAAGCACGGTGCCGGAGGGTACTGTGAACTCACGTCCGTCGCACTTAACGGTAACGGGTTCGGTGCCCAAAGTATCGTTTTCCCCTCTGGAATACAATTCAACGCAAAGCACGCCGCCGCCACGGTTTATAATATCCTCCATCTTGTTCCAATGGAAGTGCATGGGGCTGTACTGGTCTTCATCGGTTATAAGCAGTTTTTCCGCATAGGGCTTGGGGTCCCCTGTTTTTAAATTGCCGTTGCGTATGGTGAAAAGGAACAGACCCACCTTTTTAAAATCTCCTCTACCGTAATCGGTAACGTCCCAACCCAGCATATTTTCACGAATTTCATCATATTCGTGACCCTTTTCCTGCCACTCTTCGGGAGTGAAGAAGGCAAAGGGAGGAAGATTGAACTTCATCTCTTTTAAAAATTCTATGTTTTCAAGTATAAGCTGATTAATTTCGGATCTTTTCATACATAACCTCCGCAGAGTATTTTTGTTAATTAAATTATGCCATATATTAACAGTTTTTTCAAGTATTACGGTTGACTTTAATTAAAGAAAAGTGTAAAATTTAGGTGTAATTTAATTAAGGGGGCTATAATGTGTTCAACAACAAAAACAAAGCGCTTACCTTCAGCTATGATGACGGCGTGTATCAGGACGCACGGCTGGCGGAGATTTTTAACCGCTACGGTTTAAAGTGCACCTTTAACCTGAATTCCGCCCTTTTTGACCCGAAAAACAACTGGACCTACCGTAAAGCCCACTGCGCCCACATGCGGGAGGACGAGCTTAAAAAGGCACTGGCAGGGCACGAGATTGCCGTTCACGGCGCAAAGCATCTTAACCTTGCCGAGCTTTCTGCCGAAGAAGCAAAAAACGAGCTTTCGGAGGACAAAAAATCCCTTGAACGTATGTGGAACACCCAAATGCAGGGTATGGCGTATGCTTACGGCGCTTACAACGAGGAGGTTAAAAATATTGTTAAGGAATGCGGGCTCCGCTTCGCCCGTACGGTAAGACCTACCCATTCCTTTGAACCGCAGACCGACCTTTTGGAATTCCACCCCACCTGCCATCATAACGATGAAAAGCTGTTTGAGCTGGCAGAAAAGTTTTTGTCCCTCTCCTCGGACACTCCTGCAATTTTTTACGTTTGGGGACATTCCTATGAATTTGACGGGGACGATAACTGGGAGCGTATAGAAAAATTCTGCCGGATGATGGCAGGAAAAGATGATATCTTTTACGGCACCAACAGCGAGGTGCTTTTGGGGTAAACCTCTTTTATAAACCGAAAATTCGCATCTTGACACGTCAATATTGTTCGTGGTATAATACAATTACAAAAAAATATACGGAGGTATTTTTACAATGGTTTGGCAATTTGATGAAAATTTCCCTATTTACCGTCAGGTAATCAACAGACTGAGAGGAGCTATTCTGAGCGGCGAATTAAAACCCGGTGAAGCTCTTCCCACTGTTCGCGCACTTTCTACCGATTCCGGTATCAATCCCAATACAGCACAGCGCGCACTTTCTTCCCTTGAGACTATGGGTCTTGCTGTTTGCTACAGCACATCCGGCAGAAAGGTAACCACCAAGACCGAGAATATCGAGACTCAGCGCAAAATCGCTACCAGAGATCTTGTTGAATTCACCATCAAATCCGCAAAGGAGATAGGTCTCACTCCCGAAGAGTTCGCAGCTTTGCTTTGCGAAAAGGAGTAATGCTTTTTGTTTGTAATTGAATGTAAAGGTCTGAAGAAACGGTACGGCAAGGAAAAGCTCGCTATCGAAAATCTTGACATCCAATTGGAAAGCGGCAGAATTATCGGTCTGCTGGGTCCCAACGGATGCGGCAAGTCTACCTTTATGAAGCTTCTTACGGGTCTGCTTGTTCCCACCGCAGGGGATATCACCATTTGCGGATATACAAGAAGCGAAGCGACCAACAATTTTATATCTTATCTGCCCGAGCGCACCTATATCGGCGGGCGGAAAAAGATCAGCACAATGCTGGATTATTTTGAGGAATTTTATCCCGATTTCGATAAAGCGAAAGCCTACGATATGCTTCGCTCTCTTAATCTGGACCCGGATTCCCATATATCCTCCCTTTCCAAGGGTAACAGAGAAAAGGTACAGCTTATATTGGTAATGGCGCGTAACGCACATATCTATCTGTTGGACGAGCCTATCGCAGGGGTTGACCCTGCTGCCCGTGAGTTTATTCTCCGCACCATTGTGAGCAACCTTAATCCCGGCGCGACAGTACTTGTATCCACCCATCTTATTCAGGACGTTGAGCCTGTGTTGGACGAGTATATTTTCGTTAACTACGGCGGAAAGATTATCGGCAGAGGCACGGCAAGTGAACTGATGGAAGCAGAGGGCAAGACTGTGGACGCCAAGTTCAGGGAGGTGTTCCGTTATGCGTAAAATGCTTAAGCACGATCTGAGATCCGTTTGGCGTGTGTGGCGTATAATAGCGCCTATACTTTTGGTTTCCGCCTTGCTGTGCGGTTTTGCGATACGCGTTTCCAACCTGATCGGGTTTGAGGATATGGATCCCCTTACCTTGTGGGCAACACAGCTTATCCCCTTTTTCGGCGCTATTGCAAGCGTCGCATATATGGTGTCCAACCCCATAATCTGGTTTGCAACACAGCTTATGAACACCCTGCCGATGGTATTTTTTGTCATAACGCTGGTGCTCATACTCGCAAGATATTATAAAAATTTCTTTACGGACGAAGGCTATCTTACCTTTACGCTGCCCGTATCCAGAACAAAGCTGCTTAATTCCAAAATAATTATGACGTTTTTCTGGCTTATACTAACGGTTGTCGGCTGCGGTATAGCATACATTCTGTTTTTGGTCTGTTCTACGGACAGAGAAACCTGGTCACAAATCTTCCAATATTATTACGGGTCCGGCTCTTCCGATCTTCCGGCAACTGAAACGAATTGGCAGGATTTTTGGTTTAACGTCGTTTACATACTGGGGTTTTTGATCGGCTCGGTAGCAAGCGTAGTTTCCAATATTCTGATAATGCTCACATCCATCACCTTGGGCGCAACTATCGTAAAAAGAGCGAAATTTGTACTCGGCGTGGGTATTTACGTTTTATCCACCTACGTAATGTCCATCTTTGCGTTTGCCGCGATGTTTGTCACCGTACAGCTGCTGTCCCAATCGGAAAGCAATACCGACATATTTAATTTGTCTGGTGTGGCGACGGTATGGTTAAGCGCTATGTTGTTTATCGGCCTTGGCGTCGGCGCGTACTTGCTTAACAAAAAGCTTATAAACAAACACCTTAATTTACCTTAATCAATACCAAAAAACGGCTGATATGTTCAGCCGTTTTTTTGTTTACACATCCACAGCGCAATGCCAAGCCGCCGTCCTACTGACGTCTGTAGAAGCGAGAGTCTGATTGAACAAGGCGGCTGTATAAACAAAGCAGAATGAATTTTCAGGCGTGTGGATCGGGAACCCCAAAAAATGCGGTAGCATTTTTCGGGGACCCCTGTGGAGCTGTAGTATTCTACTGCCCACCGACTGAAAATTTATAGAAACGCAAAATGAAAAGGAATTTGTGAAAAACAAATTCCTTCCTAAATTTAAAACAAAGATGCGAGAGAAGACGAGCCGAATTCGAGCGAGAACATTTGGTGCAGAAGAAATCTTTTGCAAGCGGTAGCTGTAGTAACCTACAGCGAGCGAAGCAAAAGTTTCTACAAAAGCGCATATTTTAAAATCCGTTTACGGATTTTTACCTAAATACAAAAAATAACGGCGGAGATGATATAAACCATTTCCGCCGTATTCTTTATTCAATCATTTGCGCTTTTGGTTCTGCGCCGAATGAGCCGCTCGATTAAGCGCGCTTTTTGATTACTACTGCAGTACCAATAAGTGCTACAACTGCAAGTGCTGCGATAGCATAGATGCCTGCATCACCGAGATCGTCACCGGTTTCGCCGTTTTCAACAACGCCGAGAGCGAGGTCTGCTACGTCAACGGTTGCGTCGGTTGCTGCGTGCCAGCTGAGCCAAGGAAGGTTTGCGTGAGGCTTGTGGCCTTCGCCGCCGTTAGCATCGGTAGGACCGATGGGAGCTGCGGGGAAGTAAAGGGTACCGAAGTTTTCGCCAACCTTCTGAGAAGCGCAGATGTAGTAATCGAAGGTGCCGTCTGCACAGAATTCTGCTACGTCGATAGAGAATTCGATAACAGTCTTGCCATCTACAACAGAAGCCTTTGCTACAACAGTGGAGCCTTCGATAGCTGCGCCCTTGTTTTCGGTAGTAGAGGTGTTGTACTTAGCTGCGGTGGTGATTTCGCCTTCAGCGAAGCCGAAATCATAGAAAGAGGTGTATACGGTTGCATCGTCGTTATCTCTGAGCCAGAGACGTACGAAGGTGCCGTTGCCGTTGCCGCCGTTTACGATGTCGCCATCGATAACAACTGCTGCGTAAAGCTTGGTGTCATCAGTTCTGAACTGATACTTGTAGCCGAATTCGGGGCAAACCTTAGCGCCGGTTTCGAATTCGTACTGCTGCTGCCAGAAGCCGTTTTCAGAGGAAACTGCGGTCCACTTGTCTGCTGCCCAACCGTTATCGGTAACTACGCCGTCAACGGTGATGGTTTCGAATTCTACGTCTGCAGAAGCGGGAACTGCTTCAAAAACTTCAACTTCGGAAACGAAGAGCCATCCATCACGAGCAAAGCGTACCTGAACGTACTTAGCATTTGCAGAAACCTTGGAAGCAACTCTTACAACGTTTACAGTTGCATCGTCAACGGGAACGAGTTCATCGGAAATAGCTTCCCAGTTTTCGCCGTCGTTAGAAGCGAAGAACTGAACGGTAGAATTGGTGCAGCCGATACCGCTGGTGAGCTTGGTAGTACCAAGGTAAATAGCTACTTCGTAAAGATCCTTAGCTTCGCCAAGATCAAGAGTGATTGCGTGGTAACCAACGTCTTTATAGGTAGGAACAAGATAGCTGAAGCCTGCCCAAACAGGATCTGCGTAAACGTTTTCGGTAGCGTCGGTATCTACTTTACCGTCGGTAAGAGAGCCGCCTTCATCGGGATAAGCGATAGGAGCGTTGGGATCCCAGCCCCAGCCTGCGTCTGCGCCGCCCTGACGGAACTGATCGGTAATGGTGTAATCGCCTGCGATGTTGTCGCCCTTAACAAGAACGGATTCTTCCTTATCGTCAACACCGGGGATAAGTACGTATACAGAAGACTTGTCGTCTGCAACCTTAACCTTGTCGCCTACCTTGAGAGCGAGAGCACAAAGCTTGCCTTCAAAGTTGAGGCCTTTTTCGTGAGCATAAGAATATGCGGAGTGAGCTACGAGAACGATATTGCCGTTTTCGATAACGATGCCCTTTTCGATACCCTTGTCAGCGGAGCCGGGGGTAACTACTACGGTAACAACCTCGTAAAGGTCGCCTGCGGGCTTAAGAAGAACGCTTATTGCCCAGTTGGGATTACAAGCCTTGTATTCGTCTACGGTTTCGATAAGTGCGTTATCTTCGCCGCCGATCTTCTTGTCAGCTTCGATAGCGAAGGTGTAGCCGTATGCGTTGTCAAATTTAAGATTCTGACCGTCATCGGGATTTTCATCTGCAGGATCGTTGATCTGACCGTCTTTCCAAGTAACAACGTTATCTGCGGAAGCAGAAACAACAAACGTTGCAAACAAAGAAAGAACCATGCACATTGTGAGCATAATAGATAATGCTTTTTTCATTTGTTTTTTCTCCTTTTTGAATAATTTTAATATCTCACTAAAAGATAGAGAGATTCTTATGTAGATATAATACAACATTACGGTAACTTTGTCAATATATATTTCGCATTGCGTTAATAAAATCGTAATAAAATCGAAGCTGCGAACGATAAACTTTGGTGTTTTTGACAAGGGCAAAAAACAGATTTTATTTACGGGCGGTCGAGGACGTCCGCCCCTACGGTTATTCAACAGCCGAAATTATCGCAAACTACCGTCTGTAGAACCGAAAGTCTGCAGGAGCGCGGCGATGTATAAATGACGCAGAATGCATCCTTTACGAGCGTGCTGTAGTAACCTACAGCCAGCGAAGCGAAAGCCTTTAGAAACGCAAAGTATAAAACCTATAAAGAAAACAAAAACGCGAGAGAAGACGAGCCGAATTCGAGCGAGAACATTTGGTGCAGAAGAAATCTTTTGCAAGCGGTAGCTGTAGTAACCTACAGCGAGCGAAGCAAAAGTTTCTACAAAAGCGCATATTTTAAAATCCGTTTTCGGATTTTTACCTAAATACAAAAAATAACGGCGGAGATGATATAAACCATTTCCGCCGTATTCTTTATTCAATCATTTGCGCTTTTGGTTCTGCGCCGAATGAGCCGCTCGATTAAGCGCGCTTTTTGATTACTATTGCAGTACCGATAAGTGCAACAAGTGCAAGTGCTGCGATTACGTAGATGCCGGTATCGCCCAGTTCATCTTCGTTTGCAACTGCGAGGCTGGAGCCTGCGCCTACTACTTCTGCTGCATCAAGATCCCAAGAGTAACCAACGAGACCCTTGTTGGAGAGCTGGAAGTTGATCAGTCCTTCTGCTTCGTCATTTACGGTGAATTCGAAGGTCATTACAAGCTTATCGCCCTTCTTGAGTACGTCTGCTTCTACGGTTGTTGCGGGTGCGCATTCGATCACGCCGTATTCGCCGTCTACGCTGAGAGTGAAGAGAGAGTCTTCTTTCCAGCTTTCCTTACCGGAGGTAATGATTGCGCCGAGTTCTTCGGGAAGTGTGATCTCTACGTCTGCTGCATCATAGAACAGGTTGAACATGATCTGAGAAAGATCTACGCCGTCCTTAAGTACGTCTACAGTTGCGGTAACAACAAGCTTTTCGCCTGCTACCCAACCCTTTTCGGTATCAAGTGTTACGGTGAATGCGGGATCTGCGGGTGCAGTGCCCATCATAGAAGTGTCTGCTTCTTCCTTGTCGGATACTACGATTTCGCCGAGAGCGATATCTTCAACTGCTACAGTTGCATCGTTTTCTGCCATCCAGAGCATCCAAGGATAGTTGCCGTGAGGAGAGGTTTCATCCTTTTCGGGAATGAAGGGGAAGTAAAGCGTGCCGGTGTTTACGCCCTGCTTACGCTCAAGAGATACGAAGTAATCAAAGTTGCCGTCCTTGGTAACTTCTGTTACGTCTACAGAGAATTCAAATACGGTCTTGCCGTCTACTATCTTTGCTACTGCTTCGAGTGTGGTAGGTTCGATAGCTGCGCCCTTGTTTTCAGTGGTAGAGGTGTTGTACTTTGCTGCGGTGGTAAGAGTTCCGTCGGGTGCGAATACGAAATCATAGAAGGAAGAGTATACGGTTGCTTCGTCGTTATCTCTGAACCAGATACGTACCTTGATATTCTTTTCTTCTTCGTGTACGCCGTCGAGTACCAATGCGCCGTAAAGCTTAGCATCGTCTGCTCTGAGCTGGAACTTGTAAGTGAAGGTAGGAATGGGAGTGCCTGCTGCTACTTCCTTCTTGGTAGGATACTGCCAAGAGCCGTTTTCGCCGGATACGGTGGTCCAGCCCTTCTTTGCCCAGCCGGTATCGTTTACGTCACCGTCTACGGTAACAACTTCCTTGATTACGTTACCTACGTTGATTTCGCCGAGTGCGATATCCTTAACGTTGATGGTAGCGTCCTTTTCGGTGTGCCAAGTGTGGAAGGGGAGCCACTTGTGAGGAATGTGGTTTTCGCCGCCTGCAGGATTGGTAGGACCAATCTCGGATGCGGGGTGATACAGACAGCCGTAGTTTTCGCCTGCCAGCTGAGATACGCTGAGGAAGTAATCGAAGGTTCCGTCTGCGCAGAATTCTGCGATATCTACGGAGAATTCAAATACGGACTTGCCGTCTACTTCCTTTGCAAATGCAACGAAAGTGGAGTTTTCGATGTTTGCGCCCTTGTTTTCGGTGGTGGAGGTGTTGTACTTCGCACCGGTGATTACATTTCCGTCTGCATCGAATTCGATGTTAAAGAAAGAGGTGTATACGGTAGCTTCGTCGTTATCTCTGATCCAGAGACGGGGGAAGGTACCCTTGCCGTTGCCGCCTGCTACGGGTGCGCCGTCTACTACGATCGCGCCGTAAAGCTTGGTGTCATCAGCACGGAGCTGATATTTATAACCGAAATCAGCTGCTACTGCAGTACCCTGCTGAATTTCGTAGGTGTTCTGGAGGTAACCGGTTTCGTGGTCAACTACGATCCACTTATCCTTTGCCCAGCCGTTATCGTTAAGATCGCCGTCTACGGTGATCTCTTCCTTAACTACGGAAGAAGCGGTGCCGGGAACGATGAGGTTAAGCTTGGTGATGTTAACTACGCAATCCTTGCCGCTTGCAAATACCTGGAGACCGGAGAAGGAAATTTCTTCTGCGGTGATGGGGTTCTTGCCTGCGTATTTGTGATCGCCGTCATAAATGCAGAATGCGAGTTCGGAAACGGGAAGCTTGTAAGAAATGGTGCTGCCTGCGGGAGCGTCGCCGCCGCCGTCGGGAGTAATGTCTGCATCAAAGTGCTGGAGATAGATATCGTCGGTATTTACTGCGCCTGCATCATCAACAGGACCGAGAAGACGGATAGAACCGCCGTTGCCGCCGGTGATGGTAGCTTCGATCTCGAGATAAGTCTCTGCTACGTTGATAGCAACGAGTTCATTGAACTTGAAGGTGATGCTGGGCCACTGGGTGCCGAGGCAGCTAACCTTAAGACCGTCTGCTTTGAGTTCGTAAGCAAGGTCGTTTGCTTCGCAGTTGGTAACGGATACGTTGCCTTCCTGAGCGAGGAGGTTGATAACCTTATCTTCTACTACTGCAGAAGCTTCAGAACCGTCGCCCCAAACAGCGAGTTCGGAAACGAACATAAATACGCCGCCGTTTTCGCCCTTGTCGAAGTTGTACTTAACGAAACGTGCGTTAACGGGAGTAGAAAGAGCGAGAGTTGCCCAG
>JAFOBR010000008.1 GCA_017381715.1 Clostridia bacterium | reverse complement strand
CGTCTGTAGAACTAAAAGTCTGATTGAAGCGAGGAACTGTATAAACAAAGCAGAAAATGCTTTTTACGAGCGGGGAGCTGTAGTATTCTACTGCCCCCCGAGTAAAAACATTTAGAAACGCAAATAAAATGGAATTTGTTTTACAAATTCCTGCCTAATAAGAAAACAATAATGCGAGAGACAAACTATAATCTCTCGCATTAGTTATTTCGGTTTATTTATTTTTTGCGTTTCGATCTGCGAAGTTTAGACAGTTCCAATCAGAGAAGCCATTGGAGGGCTGCTCCGAAGAGCCCGCAGTCACCTTTAAGCGGTGATATTACCACTTCTGCTTCGGGGAGCAGATGGGGACGGAGGCGGGAAAGGAAGCCTTCGCCTTCGTTGGTGATGCCTCCTGCGATGATGACCAGCTCGGGCATAAAGATTTTTACTATACTATCCAATGCCAGTGCAAAGGTTTCGAAATATTTGTTCAAAAGATGCTGTGCTATATTACAGCCTCTTTCAGCCGCAATAAAGGCAGTTTGTCCGTCAACGCCGCCCCGCTCTTCTGCCACAGCCGCAAGTATGGAGGCGGGATGGAACACCGTAGCCTCTGCGGTGTTGGCGGTAAGCGCCTTGGTGGAGCAATACTGCTCGAAACAGCCGTGAAGTCCGCAAGCGCAAGGCTTGGGATCGTAAATATTGATTACAAAATGTCCCAATTCCCCTGCTCTGCCGTTTTTGCCCACAAGCAGTTTTCCGTTACATATAATACCGCCGCCGATACCTGTGCCGACAGTGATCATTACAACGTCCTTTTTCCCTCTCGCAACACCTGCAAGATATTCGCCGATAACGGCGCAGTTACCGTCGTTATCCAGCATTGCGGGGATACCCAGAGCATCGGAAATAAGCTTTGCCAAGGGGAGATTGCGGAAAGGAAGGTTGCCTGCGGTGATAACTATACCGTTTTCACGGTCGATACGTCCTGCAGAACCGATACCTACACGCTCGATAGGGTATTTTCCCATTATCTCCTTGGAAACGGCGATAATATCCTCTACGATAGCGTCCTGACCTGCGGTTACACGGGTGCGCACCGAGGTATCGTATACGATTTCTCTTTTTTCGCTGTCAACGACACCTAATTTTACCTTTGTGCCGCCGATATCTATTCCCAAAAAATATGACATTTTTAAACTATCCTTTCGCCGCCGTAAAAAACAGCGGTAATATCAAAGTTTTTATCAAGCACAACTATATCTGCCCGTTTGCCCGTATCCAAAGAGCCGCGGGTGGTATCTCCGCAGGCGCGGGCAGGATTAAGGGATGCCATAACGGCGATCTCTGCAGGAGAAAAGCCCAGAGAAAACATATTTTTAACCCCGTCATACAGAGTTTTGGTGCTTCCCGCAATAGTCTTTTTATCGTCTGCAAGGCACAGACCGTCTTTTACGTAGCGCACTCTGCCGTCCACCACGTATTCACCGTCCCCAAGTCCCGCAAACACGCCGCTGTCGCTTATCATGGTGATATTATCCGTTCCCTTGCACTTAACCGCCACCTTTATTGCGGCGGCGGAAACGTGGTAAAGATCGCAGATAAGCTCGCACTGTATTTCGGGGGTGGTGAGGGCATAGCCCAACACACCGGGGTCCCGATGAGTGAAGGGGCGCATACCGTTATACGTATGGGTGAGCCGTGTTGCGCCGAGAGAATGGGCTTTTTCTGCCTGCTCAAAGGTGGCATCCGTATGCGCCATAGAAACGGTTATGCCGTTTTCGGCGCAGTATTTTACGGTTTCAAACCCGTTCTCCGTTTCGGGAGCGAGGGAAACGATCTTCAACATTCCCCCACTCTCTTTTTGGAAATTTTTTATTACGTTTATATCGGGATTACGGAGCTTTTGTCTGTTCATGGCACCGATACGGGCAGGGTTTACGAAGGGCCCCTCCATATGAATGCCCAGCACACGCTCATCGTTTTGTCTTTTTATATTACGTGCCGCGGCGTACAGCTCCTCCTCGAAAAGAGAGCGTGTAGTTGCCAGCACGGCGGTAACACCCAGAGTACAAAGCTTATCAAGCCCTACGGAAAAATCCTGATCGGGTGAAGAAAACTCCGTACCGAACGCACCGTGGTTGTGGGTATCTATAAAGCCGGGAAGCACGTAACAGCCGCTTGCGTTAAATTCGCCGCAGGTGCTGTTTTCGGTAATAACACCGTTTTCAAAGCAAAGGTCTTTTGTTTTTAAGGTTTTATCCGAGCAGAAAACTGCTCCGCCCGTTATTTTCATTTACCAAGTTCCTTTAACATCTTAACAAGGTTATCGTGGCCTGCCTGAATAGCGGGGAGAGTGTCTTCGATACCCTCGAACTCGATAGAGAAATATCCGTCGTATCCGGTAGAGCAAATTACGTTGAGGCACTGGAAGGTGGGGTTATCGCCCTGACCGAAGATGGTGGCACGGCGGTAGTTGCCCCCGCGGGTAAGACCCCAGAAAGCGCCGGGATTGCGAGCCATACCGTTTCTGAACAAGCTGTCCTTGCAGTGAACGTGGCAGATAAGATCGGAAAGTGCGGCGGTTGCGTTGGCGCAGTTTTCGTCCACTCCGCCGAAATTGCCGATATCGCAAAGAAAACGGTAGTTTTTGTGGTTTACCGCATTGTATACCTTGCGGACACGGTCGCTATCCTGAAACAGTCTGCCGTGGTTTTCGCTGCAGGTCATAACGCCCTTGCTTTCGCCGTAAGAAGCAACCTCACGGATGGCGGGCGCCATATACTCTGACGCGGCTTCGATAGTCTTTTCGCCCTCGTAGCCTTCGTAAAAGCCCCAAGCCACGTCGTGACGCATCATGGTAACGCCGTTTTCTGCAGCAACGTCGATATGCTTCTTTACACGCTCAACCTCTGCTTCGGGGTTGGGAACAAGGAAGTTTGCGCCGGTGGTGTATATGGGAGCTTCGAGCCCTTTTTCTCTTATGTATTTAAAGATACGCTTCGCAAATTCGGGGTCGAGATCGTTAAGCACGCACTCAAAGCCCGTTGCGCCGATAGATGCCGCGTGGTCCACCGCGCCTTCCCAAGAAAGTGCGCCTGTATCCAATAATCTGTGATAGCTCCAAGAGCTTATAGCTGTTTTCATATAATAACCTCTCTGCCTTCTTTACCGGAAAGATATATAGCATCCAGCATTTCCTGCATCTGGATAGCCTGCTCAATAGGATATCTTACTTCGCCGCCGTTAAGCACTTTGTCTGCAAAATGCTCGATCTCGGAAGCGAAACGGTCGTTATCCAAAACCTTAATGCTGTCTGTGGAAAGATAGCCTTCACGCTCGCCGTAAATGGTGAGGGGGCTTACGGTTGCGCCTGCTTTTGTTCCGCAAACCAAGGTAGAGCTTCCGTCGGGTGCGTTTATAGCCCAAGTTGCTTCAAAAGAAAGCATTGCGCCGTTTTCGAAGTGGATAACGCCCATACCGGAATCTTCTACATTGAACTGATTATCGGGGCAAGGAGTGCCCTTCCACTTGGTTACGCCCTTGGTCTGGTAATCGCCTATCTTGGTGTTTACGATAGCGCTTACACGGGTAGGCTTGGGAGTACCCATAAGATACCAAGCCGCATCGATACCGTGGATACCGATATCATAAACGGGACCGCCGCCTGCGTGCTCAAGATCGGTAAACCAGCCGGTGGGAGTTCCTCTGCGGCGGACGTATGCGGTCTTGCCGTAGTAAACGTCGCCCAGCTCGCCTTTTTCGTAAAGCTCGCGGATATAGCAGTTTGCGTTGCCGAATCTGCCGGGAACTGCCAGCATAAATCTTACGCCCGCATCCTTAACAGCCTTTTCCATTGCTCTTGCTTCATCTGCGCTGCGAGCCATAGGCTTTTCGCACAGAACGTGCTTGCCTGCGTTTGCGGCGGCGATACATACGGGAGCGTGGCCGTTGTTCCAGGTGCAGATATCTACAGCGTCGATCTCTGCTTCTGCGCACATCTCTTCTACGGAGGTAAAGTAAGGTACGCCCAATTTTTCTGCGGCAATACGTGCTCTTTCTTCGTTAATATCCGCAATAGCAACGACGCGCGCGTTCTTTATCTTTGCGTATCCCCCTGCGTGGCCGTTTGTGTATATATTACCTGCGCCCACAACACCCATACGCAAGGTGGTCTGGGGATTAAGAGTTTTTAAATATTCTATGCCCTGCTTTGCACATTCAAGGCGGGAAAGTCCCATAGAGGGCTCATCCTGCTCTACCACTATCCACTTAACATCGCTGTGTCTTGCGGCGCAAAGGAGTGCGTCCACATCCTGCATACCCTTGCCGAGAGGACGGAATTCAAAGGAGCTTTCTTTTTCGGGTGCGGCGTTATCGTCAATGCCGATAAGGTTATAAAGCTTGCCTGCCTTGCCTTCGGATTTGTAGTAATCTTTAAGATGCAGTACGGGGGTTCTGCCCTTGTAGGAGCGAAGGTATTTGCCTACGTTTACTCCTGCAACAGCCGCCCAGCAGGTATCAAGCTCCAAGCCCAGCTCGGGTGCGGAAGCAAGGAAGATATCCAAGCCGTACTCGCCGTCTACCTTCTTGAATTCGAAATCGTGGTTGTGGTACTGGAGAGGAAGTCCGTTTTCGGCACATATCTTTGCAAGACGCTTTACATCCTCAACACACTGACCAAAGCCTTCGTTGCCGGGACGGCGCGCCTCATCAAGATAAGGAACTACTATGTACTGAACACCCACGGTTTTATAATCTGCGATAACTTTATCTACGTCCGCAAGCAGTTCGGAAATGGGAACGTGGGCAGAAACGGGGATAAGCCCAACCTCATCCAGATACGCTTTCATCTGCGCGGGAGCGGTACCGTAAAAGCCTGCCAATTCTACACCGTCATAGCCCATTTCCTTTACGGCTTTAAGGGTGGAAAGCACGTCCTTTTCCATATCCGTTCTTATGGAATAAAGCTGAAGCGCTACGGGAAATTTCATAATACATATCTCCTTTTTATAGGTAAAAAATATTTTTGTTTTTACCCCTTGAGTTTAGCACAAAAGGAATAAAAATACAACCTTTTTGAAAAGATTTTGTGTTTTTAAAAACACAGCTAAGTATTTTGTTTTCCCTGTATAAAAAAGACTCGGTATATTCGGTGTTTTTGCACAATGACATATCCGGAATAATATGGTAATATGGATATGGAAAAGTATAATCTTTTTCAAATATACTTATGAAAGGCGGCGGTACCCATGGTTTCGGATATCTCACAGTATACAAACACGAAAGTCAACGTACTTCAGCCTTGCCCTATGGGCAGACCGTAATTAGAAAGGAGTATTTATATGAAGCTAATTAAATTTACAAGCATTTCGCTTTGCTTTCTTATGCTTACAGCTATGTTTGCAGGCTGTGATACTCCCGAAGAGAGTAAAGCGGATATAAGCGAAAGCAATATAAGCGATGTTTCCGAAGAAGTTTCTACGCAGGAAAGCGAAGTGTTGATAGCAATAGAGTCTTGGGGAATGGATGAAGATTGGGATTTTCTTAAAGGATGGCCCGTTCACCAGTACCACCTTTGCGGTATTCCCAACACCGGCTGGGATCCTCGCTATATAAATTATCCCGATGAGTTTATATACCTTTTGGAGACTCACCGAGAGCACGAAACTTTGTTTCACGTGGGAGTGATAGCATATAACCCCGGAGAAACAAAAATGGAGTATCCCGGAGATAAAGACTTCAAAAGAATAAAATTTGAATTTGACGCTTGGTTAAAGGCGGGAAACATTCCTTTGGAATATTATAATAACGGCGTTTTCCACGGTGATTTATCCAAAAACGATATAGAAAAAATTATTGAATACGCCGAAAAATGCGGTATACATTTGTTCTTTGATATTCATCAAAACGAAGAATGTCTCGAAGGGAAAAACATCTACGATTGCGATTGGTGCGATGAAGATTAAGAGAAGGTATCAGATGTTTTAGACACCCGCTCTCTCCGCAGAATCAGAAATGAGTATTTAATTGAAACCAATCAAATTACGAGCATTTTGCTTTGTTTTGTTATGGTCGTTTACGTTTTTGCAGGTTGCGATACTCCCGAATAGAGTAAAGCGGACATAGGCGACAATAATAATAAGTTCCTGCTCGGGAAAGTGAAACAGAATAGGATTGTTAATAATAAAAACTCACCCCAAGAAGCCGCAAGGTATCTTGGGGTGAATTTTTACGATAAAAAAAGGAAAACAACGGTTTACAACACATGACAAATATGGTATACTTTTGCTTGAAAGGCGGTGGGGTTTTATGAAAGCAGAGTATCCCGTTTTGAAAATAATACAAAAAGAAACAGGGCTTATTAACCGCATTGTGGGCGCCGCTTTGCTTTTGTTGGCTTTACTTGCTTTTTGGTACGGCGGGTGGAAGGTGTTTCCCGAAACGGAGCCTGTTAATTCCCTGTACGTTGCTTCCCCCGAGGAGCTGGAGGGGAAAATTATATGCACGGATATAACCGAGATAGCAGCGGAATATTTAAGATATAAATCCTGGGTCGGTAACGATTGTATAGAAATAATTATCCCTGCGGGAGAAAACACCTACTGCGCTTTGCGCATTGGGGCGGATAAAATGCTTGACGCCCATCTGGCTTTGAGAAAAGACGGGTTTTTGAACGAAAAAATGCGGATCTACGGCAGAATGAGAAGTATGGACGATGTTTCCGAAGTGTACTACCGCAGATATCTTAAAAGCGCTTTGGGAGAAGAAAAACTGCCCGAAGAGTTTAAAACCTATATTATAATGGACGAAACGGTGGAAACGCCGGATCTGGAAAAGGCGTATAAATATTTGGCATTTTCCGCTTTGGCTTTGATCTTTGGCACGGTGGTTTTGGTAAGAGGATTTGATTTTACGACGGTAAAGCAGGTAAAAAGGCTTATTGACCGTTCCGAAGACCCCGAAAGCACCCAATACAAGCTTTTGGAGTTTTGGGGAACTACACCCACGCTGTATAATCTGCGCATAACCGCCGATTACGTGGCGTGGACGGGAATTTTGCGGGCGCATATTATTGACAGACGCAAATTTTCCTCCTGCGAATTAAGCCCGGACGGAAAGAAAATCATATTCTACGGTGAAAACGAAAAGCGCTGCGTTCCCATACAGGATTTCGCCGCAGATATTTTGATGAAAAAATTAAAAGAAGAATAAGAATCACCCCAAGAAAACTGCGTTTTCTCGGGGACCCCGACAAAAAGGACAGAGAATGAAAAACATTCTCTGTCCTTTTGGTTTTGGCAATGATTTTTTGTCGATATGTCGGCGATGCCGACTCGATATATTCTCGCGTTGCTCGAATTCGATATAACCTCCCGTACGGTCGGTTTCGATATGATATAAACCCCTCGTTTGCGAAGCAAACATATCGAGCGCGCAGCACATATCGAGTTGCTTTAGCAACATATCGAAAATCCCGTGAGGGATTTATATCGAGGCTTTGTGCTCCCAAAAGCACAAAGCCATTATTCAAGTTCAAACGCGCCGGTATAAAGGCGGTAATAGGTGCCTTTTTCGGCGATAAGTTTTTCGTGGTTGCCGCGCTCTATAATTCTGCCTTTTTCAAGCACCATAATAACGTCTGAATTTCTTACGGTGGAAAGGCGGTGGGCGATAACAAACACGGTTCTGCCGTGCATAAGAGCATCCATACCCCGCTGAACGATCTCTTCCGTGCGGGTATCTATGGAGGAGGTGGCTTCATCCAGTATCATAACGGGAGGATCTGCCACGGCGGCGCGGGCTAGGGAAAGAAGCTGGCGCTGACCTTGGGAAAGTCCGCTTCCGTCCCCTGAAAGCACCGTATCGTACCCTTTGGGGAGCATACGGATAAATCCGTCTGCATTGGCAAGGCAGGCGGCGGCGATACACTCTTCGTCGGTAGCGTCCGGTCTGCCGTAACGGATATTTTCCATAACCGTGCCCGTGAACAGATTTACATCCTGAAGCACCACGCCCAAAGAACGGCGGAGGTCGGCTTTGCGTATCTTGTTTATATTTATGCCGTCGTAACGTATCTTACCGTCGTCAATATCGTAAAAGCGGTTTATGAGGTTGGTAATAGTGGTTTTGCCTGCACCCGTTGCGCCTACAAACGCCACCTTCTGACCCGGTTCGGCGTAAAGGGAGATGTTGTGAAGCACCTGCTTTTCTTCCACGTAGCCGAAATCCACGTTTTCCAGCACCACGTTGCCCTTCAGCTCGGTATAAGTAACCGTTCCGTCCGCCTGATGAGGATGCTTCCAAGCCCACAGACCTGTTTTTTCTTCTGTTTCGGTAAGCACGCCGTCCACATACTTTGCGTTAACAAGGGTTACGTAGCCGTTGTCTGCTTCCGGCTGTTCGTCAAGCAGGGCGAACACACGCTTTGCGCCTGCCATTGCCATGGCGATGGAGTTTACCTGATTGGATATCTGGGAAATGGGGCGCATAAAGGATTTGGTTAAGGTGAGGAAGGAAACGATCATACCCAAAGAAAGCGCGTTGAACACGGTGGGGTTTTCTTTTCCAAAAAACTGCACAAGGCTTTCTATAGAGAAATTCAAGTTTATGCTGTGATTAATGCAGTAAATGGAGATAGCGCCGCCTGCAATGGCAATTACCACGTAAAGCAGATGGGAAAATGCGTTCATAAGCGGTCCCATCATATTACCGAACTTGTTTGCCTCGGTAGCGTTTTTGCAAAGCTCATCGTTTATTTTATCGAACTGCTCTTTGCATATCTCTTCACGGTTAAAGACCTTTACGACCTTCTGGCCGTTTACCATTTCTTCTATAAATCCGTTTTCTTTACCCAAGGATTCCTGCTGGCGCATAAAGTATTTTGCAGCATTTTTTCCTATCTTGCCGATAACGCCCGTAGAAAGCAGGAGCAACAGCACGGAAAGCAGAGTGAGCCAAACGGAATTATACAGCATTGAGAACACCACGGAAATTATGGTGAACACAGAAGATATGGTCTGTGGTATGGTCTGGGAGATAAGCATACGGATAGTATCCGTATCGTTGGTATAATGTCCCATAACCTCGCCGAAAGAATGGGTATCGAAATACTTGACGGGCAGAGTCTGCATATGGTTGAACATATCGTCACGTATAGTCTTGAGTATGCCCTGAGAAACCTTTGCCATTATAAAGCTTTGCAAAAATCCCGAAACCAGACCCACACCGTATATTACCGCCATACCCATTAACGCGGCAAACAAGGCGGCAAAAAGCTCCCCTGTGGGATTTTTGGCAAGAGGACCTATATATTCGTCCACCAGAGTCTTTAAAAACAAGGCGGATGCAACGGAAACCGCCGCGGAAAGTATTACAAAAAACAGTACCAGCGCTACTCTGCCCCAATAAGGACGAAAATATTTTATAAGACGCTTTGCGGTGGTCTTATCCAGAGGGACCTTTTTGCCGCCCATAGCGGGGCCTCTGCCTCTGGGTCCGGGGCCGTGAACGGGACGGGATTGTTCCTGCTTGCTCATTCTTTGTCCCCTCCTTTTACCTGAGAATTGTATACCTCGCGGTAAACTTCGCTGTTTTCCATAAGATATTCGTGGTTACCGCAGGCGGATATTTTACCGTCGTCAAGGACGATTATCTTATCCGCATCCTGCACCGAGCTTATACGCTGGGCGATAATAAACTTGGTAGTGTGGGGTATTTCTTCGCGGAAGGCTTTGCGGATAAGTGCATCTGTGCGGGTGTCTACCGCCGAAGTGGAATCGTCCAGTATAAGAATTTTAGGCTTTTTGAGCAGGGCGCGGGCGATACAAAGACGCTGCTTTTGTCCGCCGGAAACGTTTGCGCCACCTTGGTCGATAAGGGTATCGTATTTTTCGGGGAAAGTTTGTATAAATTCGTCTGCGCAGGCAAGACGGGAAACGCGCTCAAGCTCTTCGTCAGAAGCGTTCGGGTTGCCCCAGCGCAGGTTTTCTTTTATGGTGCCGGAAAACAACTCGTTTTTCTGAAGCACCATTGCCACGTTATCACGCAGGGTGGTTATATCGTAATTGCGCACGTCCTCCCCGCCAACCTTAACGGAGCCGGAAAGTACATCGTAAAGACGGGGAATAAGAGAAACGAAGGTGGATTTGGAAGAGCCTGTTCCGCCGATAATTCCCACGGTTTCGCCCGAATCGATCTTTACGTTTACGTTATCCAGACACTTTTTGTCCGCATCCTTGGAATAGGAAAAGCTTACGTTTTCAAACTCTACGGAGCCGTCTTTAACCTCGTAAAGCGGGGATTCGGGGTTGACGATATCGCTTTTTTCGTTAAGTATCTCAACCACGCGCTCTGCAGAGGCTTTGGACATCGTGATCATTACGAACGCCATAGAAACCATCATAAGAGAGGTGAGTATCTGGGACGCGTAGGTGATGAGAGAGGTAAGCTGACCTACGGAAAGTCCGCCCGCTATATCACCGTTGCCGCCGCTTTGGGCAATAACCTTTGCGCCGAACCAAGCCAGCACCAAAACGGTTGCGTACATACAGCCCTGCATTACGGGGTTGTTTAAGGCAAGTATCTTTTCCGCACGGGTGAAATCCGAATAAATGCGGTTTGAAATTGCGCCGAATTTTTGTTTTTCCGTTTCTTCACGGGTAAAGGATTTTACAACTCTTATGCCCCGCAGGTCCTCTTCAACTACTTCGTTAAGCTTATCGTAGGTTTTGAACACTCTTTGGAAAAGAGGATGAGCAAACTTCATTATTAATAAAAGCGCTGCCGCAAGCACGGGAAGGGTTATAAAAAATATGAGAGAAAGCTTAAGGCTGATACGTGCGGCAAAGACGAAAGACCAGATTATCATCATAGGGCTGCGGACAGCCATACGAATTATCATCTGGTACGCCATGGTTACGTTGTTTACGTCCGTAGTAAGACGGGTAACGATACCGCCGGTGGAATATTTATCTATATTGGTGAAAGAAAAATTCTGTATGTTATAATACATATCGTGGCGCAGGTTGCGGGCAAGACCTGCAGAAGCGGTTGCGGCGTACTTTGCGGCAAGAAAACCAAAAAGCATTACCAAAAATGCGCTTACCACAAGGATAATTCCGTATTTAAGTATGACAGGCATATTCGCCTGCTCTATGCCTTTATCTATGAGTGATGCGGTGATATAGGGAATGAGCACCTCCATTACCACTTCCAGAGAAACGGTAACCGAGGTAAGCAGGGAAGGCTTTTTGAATTCCCTTATACACGCGGCAAGTCTTTTTATCATAATATACCTCTATATCTTGGTTTCAAAGGATTTTCTGCACTTGGGGCAGGCAACGGTGTGTCTGCCCTTCTTTTTGGGAAGGCGCAGGGTTGCTTTGCAATGGGGGCATTTTTTATAAACGTGGGTCTTTCTGTCCCTGAACTGGGCTTTTTTACGCTTGAAGAAGGATAAAAACTTGTTTCTTGCTCCAAGGTATTTTGCGTTTTCTGCCCGTCTTTTATATACGTTTCTGGAAAGCACACGGAACACCGCATAGCCCAGCAGAGCGTAATAAATAAGGGAAAGGGCGGAGGACACCCAAAAATTGCGGACAAAAATGGCGACCACCGCTACGGCAAAGGATGCCCACACGCAAAAGCGGAAAAGGTTATCCGGACCGTTTCTGCCCAGCATAAAATTATATAATTTCTGACCTAATCTTCTGAACATTTTATTTTGTCAATTCTCCTTGAATGTTGTTTTTCATACGCTCTATATAACTGCAGAACAGATCAAGCTCCTCTTTGGTAAATCCTTTTACCAAGGTCTGCTCCACCACGTATTTATCGTCTTTTATAAGATCCACTATCTGCTTGCCCTTTTCCGTGAGCACAAGTCTTTTCAGTCTTGCATCCCCTTCTACGCTTTCGCGGCGAATAAAACCTTTTTTCTCCATAAGTATTACCACCTTTGAAGCGGTGGAACGGGTTATGCAGAATTCTTTTTCAAGATCTCTTTGAAAAACATTATCGTGGCAGGAAAGATACAAAAGTATCCACGCATTTGAACCGGTTGCGGTTTTCACAAAGCTTTTGTTTAATTTTAAGGTTATAAACCGCATTATGAGGTTGGAAAGTGAGCGTATCTCCTTCCCCGCGGTGCTTATACCGTCATCGGGCGGGAGGGCGCACGATCTTAATTTAGGCTTCATACTTCTTCTCCTTGTAGGAAATCGGATTGTCGCATATCAAACAATATCGTTTGAGATTATACCAAACCTTTCCGCTTCAGTCAATAGTATTCACATATTATTTACAGATAAATACGCCTTGTGTACGAACCGTGAACGGAAATAGGTTGAAATTTGTCGATTTTGTAAACCTTGCTCCAAAAAACGGCATTTTAACATTTTCTTAAAAATATTACCGAAAAAAATATAAAAAATCATGTTACCATTTTTTTGCAAAAACAAAAGGAGGAAAAAACAAATGGAAAAATTATTAATACCCTTGTTTGCAGTACTATTTATGTTTTCCGCCTGCACGGGAAGTCTTCCCCTGCCCGAAGAAAGCGGCGCGGATAACAGCACGCCAAATCCTGAACAAAGTGTTCCCAAAGACGAAAGTTCTGTTCCCGAAGCCGATTCGGAAGATATAAATATAATTGAACCCGTTGTATCTCCCGACGGAAAGTTGACCTTTACAGCACAAAATGACGGTGCATACGTCACCGATGAGGAAGGAAACAAAACTACCCTTGACCTTTCCTTGTGCCCTGAAAACGCAAAAATAACTGCCGCCGTATGGAGAGAAGGCAGTGTATACATAACCTTCAGCGGTGAAAAAGACACCCTTGTGTGCTGGGACACAGAAAACGATCCCGTATATATTAAAGAGGGAGTTAAAAACAGCTTTTCGCCCTTGTCCGTAACCGATTACGGGGTTATCCAAGCAGGTGAATACCTTGTTATCCCCTACCACGACGGCACGATGGACAGCCCCGTTTCCTTAAAGGATATGGTTTTGGGCTACGTTGTATATTATGACGAAATGCGGGAAGACGATATTCTGCTTTCTCTTGATACGGACAGCGAGGCAGTTTCCGTAATCGCCCGCGAGGACTGCACGGTTACCATACTCGATTGCGAAACGGGCAACGCGGTTTCGGAAGAAATATCTTTGAAAGCAGGTCAGCGTCTTTTTGTTAACTGCGCCATACCCGAGGGAATGCCCGCCTACAAGATCTCCGTAAAGACTGCGGAATACACTTCCCTGTTTACCATCGCTTATGACGGCAGAGGCGAAACCAACGTATTTTTCTTAACTCCCGAAACGTATAAGTAAAGAAAAAAGCTCCCAAAAGGAGCTTTTTCTTTTATGTATTATTTTTTCTTTCTGAATCTTAAAGCAGACCACATTATTATGATAATTTGTCCCGGTATGCCGATGAGGAACAGCTGCCAGATTGAAATTCCGCACAGCTTTAAGTTTATGTACAAGGCGGCGATAAGTGTCCACATAAGCAGAGAAACTATAGGGTAATTCCTGCGGACGTTAAACCAAGTGGAATTGAACACCAGCCACACGATGGCGGAAACGGGCATAGCGTAAACAAAGGAAAGCCAATGCAAACGGGTTATGGCAGGCACCGCCTGCAAAATTACAAACACCGCCGTGGCGATGAGCCACACCAAAAGTATGCTCATCGACGTAACGGCGACTCGGTTTGTGTGCTTGCGTTTCTGTTTTGCTTCCACATCCTCTACCGCCGCAGAAAAGCTTTCGTGCTCTTCCTCCGTAAGCCAATCCAAAGAAACGCCGAACAACAGAGAAATGTTTTTGAGCACGGCAATATCCGGCAATGATTCTCCACGTTCCCATTTGGAAACAGCTTTGTCCGAATAATTCAGCTTTTCGGCAAGCTCGGATTGGGTCATTCCCGTTGTCTGACGTAAGCTTATTATATTTTTTGCAATAATACTTTTAAGCTCCATAAAAAAATCTCCGCCGTAATGTTTACACTACAGTATAACACATTACGGCAGGATTATCAAGGAGAAAATTTATCTTTGTTTTTTGGTGCGTTTATACAAAAACAATAAAGAGGGGGTATTGTTGCGGAGTATAAAAACGGGAAGCAGACTCAACACAAAGTTGACACACGCCACGGGAAGCCATATCCCCACGCCCCCGCAAAAGGGCAAAAAGCCGATAACGAATCCGCCCACAGCGTTTACTATATGTATCGCCACGCCGTAATTGGATTCTAACAAAAAGCGGGAAAGATATTCACCGTCTGTGGCGCTTTCCAGCTTGTCCTTGTGGAAATTTGTGAATCCACCAAGCTCCGGCACAACGGACGCAAGACGCTTTACCTTTAATTTGGAATAAATCCGTTTTTCAAAGCGGAATACCTTAAACGCTTTTTTTTCGGGGGCGAACCATTTTTCCGGCAGACGGCGTATAAGAAATGCGGTTATACCGTCGTATGCGATAACGGACGCGGTGCCCAGCACAGAAAAAAGGGCTGTTAACCAAAAATCGCCTGCCAAAAGAGTATTTACAAGGATTATTATTACATTTGCTGCTGAGATGGTTGCTGTGTAAAACATTTATTCTCCGTAACCGTGGTATAGGTTAAAGGTATGCCGTAGGTTTCTTCGTATACCTTTTTCCACGCAAGATAATTTTTTTGTTTCATTTCCAAAGCGTTTTGCTTTACGTTTTTACTTGCATCGGGATAAATGGGTTCAAGAATATGCACGGTGTACGCCTGCAGAGGGAAACCGTCTGCGCCGTAGGTTTCCGTATCTTCCATAGTGATAAAAAAGGGCACGACGGGAGCACCGCTGCGGGCGGCAAATCGAAATGCGCCTTCCTTTAAAGGACGGGGCTTGCGGTAATTCCACCACATTCCCTGCTCGGGGTAGATGAGTATTTTTTCGCCCCGCTTCAAAAGCACGTCCACCGCCACCATAAGCTCACGCAAAACGGCAAGATTACTGCCCAGAGGCAGGGTGTTGCAATGGCGGAAGAAATATCCGTACAATCCGGGGAAGGAAGTGTAGTTGCCTTCGCGGATCACTTTATAAAGTCTTTTTCTGCCGAGAGATTTTTCGATAGCCTTAAAAACCGCATAGTTATCAAAAGCGTTAAAGTGGTTGCAGGTGATCATTGCCCCTTTATCCGCCACGGAAAGATAGTTTTCAAGTCCTCTGACCTCTTTGATAATAAGCTGTCCTTCCTTGATAAGCTTATCGAAATAGTTTTTTGCAACCCGGTTTGCTATTTCCGAGGATATTTTTGAAGAAAGCTTTTTTAAGGTGTAATCCACCTGACCGGGTTTTAAAGGCGTAGTGGGAGGATCGTTTTCCACGTCTTTATCAAAATATCCTTTTTTCTCGTATTCCTTTATACGCTCAAGGACTAGTATACGTTCGAGTGATTGTTCCATGATCTTTAAACCTCTGCGGGAATTTTTACTGTAAATCTTAAGGGAAGCAGGTATTCGGGGGACTGCGCCAAGGCGGTATCTCTGCTTGCGGTTTGGGCAAGCTGTTCAAACTGCTGTGCATCCCTTGCCATATCTGCGGGGGAATAATTTTCTTTTATTTTAACGATATCATCGTAATATTCGGTTTGACGTGCATAGCGCCAGAAATCCTTTTCGTATCCAACGCCATCGTAATGCCAAGGCTTCCAGTTGATCTTGTAATGAACTATCTTTGCGCGGTCGTTTTCGTCTTCACAGCCGGGGAATGCGTTTTTATTCCAATGCTGGGGAAGTGCGAGCACGTTGCCGTAAAACAGCACGTTAAGGTAATCCTGATCCTGTGTGGTGGTGAAGGTGTATTCCGCCATTATTTCCATAAGTCGGGCTTGTATATCAACCTCGCGCAAAAGGGCAAGGTTCATAACCATAACACCTGCGTTAAAGTAATCCTCTCTGTTTATGCCCAAAACCTTTTCCACATAGGTGCCGTAAACGTCGTATGCTGTCATAACCTCTTCGCGCATAACGGCGGCAAAACGGTCCTTAAGAGGGCAATTATACAATTCGCTTATATCACCGTTTACGGCAATATCGCAATCCAGATACAAGCCCTTATCGTATTCGGGGAACATATCCGCAATAAGGAAGCGGTAGTAGGTGGCTTTGGTATAATAATCACGCACGTGGATACGGTGGTTCATAGAACGCATACCCTCTGCCACATCGCTTATAAGTATGTTGAAGTTTTTATCCGAATAAGCCTGCAGGCGGGAAATGTTTGTTTGGTTTAAGCCCTCTGTAAGAATATGTACGTTGTATATATAATCGCGGGATGCGTTTTGTGTAATGGATTTAAGCGCAACGCCGAGAAAGGGTGCATAATTATCGTCAACGGCAAAGAAAACGGGGATAACGGGTAATGACATTTAAAACTGACCTCCATAGGTATTTTACCCCTGTATTTTACCCCGTAAACCAAGAAAACTCAACCTACTGTTATTTTTTAGCAGTAGAGTTTTCAAAAACCGTCTCTACCCATAGTAGAAAATGTAGATATAATCAATATTTATTGAATTCCCCGCAAACACACGAAAAGACCTCGGTTTTTACACCGAGGTCTTTCCGTTAAAGGGGAGACATTAAAATATAATTCAGAAAGGAACGATTATTCTGCGTCTTCTGCTTCCCATCCGGGAATTACGTAAGTGCCGAGGAATGCACGCTTAACGAGATAGTAGTCACGTGCATCAACCTTACCGTTGCCGTTTACGTCTGCTGCTTTGTATGCGAGTTCGCCAACGTCTTCAGCGGTAAGAGTGCCGAGAACGAGCTTTCTTACGATCGCATAATCGGTAGCGGTGATCTTGCCATCAAGGTCAGCGTCGCCGGTCTTGAAGGAAGAAACTGCCTTCATAACCTTTGCGGGATTGCCCTTCTGGGTATCGATAGCAAACTTGGTTGCGAGATCGATTTCACCGAGTACGAGATACATGCCAACGAGTTCGCCGTGGCAGATCTTATCGTAGCCGGTGCAGTTTGCGGTTACGTAGTAGAGGAATCCGTTTTCGGGAATCTCTACGTCAAGGAGTGCCTTGCCGCCTACAACGCCGGTAACCTTGTATGCGCCGTCAACAAGCTCTACGATGTAGAGGATGTCGGTATCTTCAGCTGTCATATTGGGAGCGTCGCCAGCCTTCTTGAGTCCTGCTTCACCAACTGCCATAGTGATGATCTGACCTTCGAAGCAGTGCCAGTTGTAATTGTAGTTGTGAGATACGAGGAGATCCATATCTTCAGCGGTAGGAACCAAAACTGCGGTAGCGTCTGCGGTGGTGGTGAGGTCTGCTATGTTAAGGCCGTTGAATATTACACGGTCGCCAACTGCGAGAGACTTAATAAGAGCGTGAACGTACGCGCCTGCGGTGCCTGCTGCTGCAGTATCGTGAGCTGCCAGTACAAAGCCGCCTTCAGCAATTTCGAAGGATGCAGCTTCGCCGGTAGCGCCTCTGATTGCCGCTACTTCATATACGCCTGCGATGGTGGTGGGCTTGAAGGAAATGTGAGACCACCAAGTGTGAGTACAAGCAAGATATGCTTCTTGATCAGTGAACAAGTATGCGCCGTTTGCGCCGTTTTCAGAGGTGCTCCAATCGGATACGTTCCAATCGGTAACTACCTGAGAAGTAACGGGAGCTTCGGGAGCCTTGCCGAATACTTCGTAGAATTCGGTGGTGTTCCAAGGAGCGTAGGTTGCGCCTTCGCCGGTAACGTTATCGTACTTAATGCTGTGCATAGTGGTAGAGTTGCTCTGACCAAGCTGGAGGTTGAGACGGTATTCGCCGTCGATACCGAGAGTAGCCTTATCAAGTACGAGGGTGAAGAAGTAGTCGTTACCAACTACAGTGTATTCAGCACTTACAATTGCTTCGTTGATAGAAGAAGCATGCTTTGCGTTGTAAGCTTCGCCTGCACTAACCTTATAGTCATAAAGGGTGGTACGAGCGGTATCGGTGATATCAGCGTCTACCCAAACGCGGAACATAGTGTCGTCATCAAGAACAACCTTATTGTCAACTGCGTAGTTAACGGTAACGGTGGTTTCACCGTCTTCAACGAGATACCAGAAATCAAGAGTGAGTTTATCTGCCCAAGCATCGCCGAGCTGCTGGATAGTACCAACATTAACGCCGTCTACGTGAGTGTAAGTATCCTTGTAGGATTCATCGTCCTCTTCAACGAGAGAAACTGCGATTTCGGAGTACATATTGTACTTAACGCTGCCGGAGTTCATAACTACGTCAACAGTGAAGCCGGTTGCGCTTACTGCTTCTTCAAGCTTTACTTCGATAGCAACAACAGATGCATCTTCACCTGCAATTGCAGCTTCGTAATCAACACCGTTGATATTTACGGTAACAGCCTTAGGAAGGCCTACGTTGCCGCCGGTGTGGCTGAGAATGTAGAGAGTAACAACATTGAATGCGGTTTCTTTATCAAGAGTTACCTTGAGAGAGTATTCGGATTCAACATCGGTAGTGCCGTTGCGCAAGCAAACGAGTTTATCGTGGTTGCCGTCGTGAGCGGTGATTTCGCCAACGCCGGTATAACCGTCAAGGAGTATGTCGGTAGCGCCGTAACCATCGGGAATGGTAATACCGGTGCCTTCGGGAAGTACGATTTCTATGCCGGGTTCAACGACAGCTTCTTCAAGAGAAACTTCAAATTCGGTGAACATATTGAAGATGGTGAAGGAGTAAGGAGATGCGCCCATTGTAACTTCAGCAACAACGCAATTTGCGGTAACAGCTTCATCAAGAGTTGCTACGATGGTAGCAATACCGTTTGCATTTGCGTTGATAGCTGCTTCGTACTTAACGCCGTCAACTACGAAGGTAACTGCTTCGGGAAGCATTACGCCGCCGTTTGCAAAATCAAGAGCATAAAGAGTGATGGTGTTGAATTCAGCCTTGTCAATAACGAAGGTAAGGGTGTAATCGGTAGCTTCCATTACGCCGCTTGCTACGCCGAAGAGTCTGGGCTGGAAGGGGTCGTAGTTGTCAACTTCGCCTACGCCGTTATCGCCGTCGGTAAGAACTGCAAATTCAGCGCCTGCTTCCCAACGAGAAACGTTTTCGCCTTCAAGACCTGCCTTGGGAGCAGCCTTAACGGTAAAGCCTGCGTTGGTAAGAGCAACAGCGGTGCCGGTGTGAGTCTTGAGAGCATCAACGTTGTAAAGAGTAATGGTATCGCCAACGTTGATAGAATCCATGACTTCGTGGCCGGTCTTGTTTGCATTGTAAATAACTGCAAACTGACCTGCGGAGATAGTGAAATCGGTCTTAACACCGTCGGGTCTGCCGAGGGTGAGGTAAACAGCCTTTACGGTGCCGTCTGCATCACAAACAGCAACCTTGCAGTAATTGAGGTCCTTGGACTGACCAAGATACTTGTTTACGAGCGCGCCAAGAGTCATATCTGCTTCGGCATAAGCAACCATGCTGTATGCATCATGGATATAGCCGAGATAATCAATGCCTGCAGCGCCTTCGGGAAGTTCATCTTCTGCTGCAACGGGAATTACGAACGTTGCAAACAGAGAAAGAACCATACAAAGTGTGAGTACAAATGAAATACTTTTTTTGAATTTCATAATGACATCCTTTCTGAATTTGGATTTTTTTGATTTACAAGCATCGCCTCCGCCACCCTGCAAAGAACAGTTTGAACAAAAGTACGGCATTAGATTTGTTGAAAATGCACAAATGCAAGGTGATAAAGGTGGCTTGTTTAGTTCCTAATTACCATTATACAAATTTTGAACAAATTGTCAATAGTTTATGGAAAATTTTAAACATAATGTGAACAGGGGTTGAAAATACCGAAAAAATGTGATAAAATATGATGTTATTAAAGATAGACTTTAAAAAAGGAAAGTTAGTTGTTATGGACATTAAAACCACTGTTTTTGAAGCGGTGAAGGAAGCCCTTATAAAAGCGGAAATGGCTGTGCCCGAAGATCTGTGCGGATATTTTGAAACTCCCGCAGACACAAAGAACGGCGACATTGCTCTACCCTGCTTCCGTCTTGCAAAAACGCTGCGCGCGGCGCCTCCCGTTATTGCGGCAAAAATAAAAGAAAACCTAACGCTCCCCGCAGGAATTGAAAAAGCGGAAGCGGTTGGCGGTTACCTTAATTTCTTTGCGGGAGCGGACATTTATTCCCAAATGCTTGAGGGGATCGGCAAAGATTTCGGCAAGACCGATATAGGCAAGGGGAAAAGACTGGTTATAGATTTTTCCTCCCCCAACATTGCAAAGAGATTTCATCTGGGACACCTGGGCACCACCGTTATCGGTAACGCGGTGCGCAATATTTACAAATTCTGCGGTTACGATACCGTTGCCATTAACTATCTGGGCGACTGGGGCACACAGAACGGTAAGCAGATAGTTGCTTACAAAAAGTGGTCGAGCCGTGAAAGATTAGAATCCGAGGGAATAAAGGAGCTTGAGCGCATATACGTGCTCTTTGGCAAGGAAGCGGAAAAAGATCCTTCCCTGAACGACCAAGCCCGTGCCGCTTTCCGCGAACTGGAAAGCGGAAACAAGGAATACCTTGAAATATGGCAGCTCTTTAAGGATATATCCCTGCGTGAATACACCCAGACTTACAAGAGGTTGGGCATTGAATTTGACGTATGGGACGGCGAAAGCCTTTATACCGACAAAATGCCCGCTATCGTTCAGGAGCTCAGAGATAAAGATCTGTTAAAGATAGACGACGGCGCTTCTATTGTAGATCTTTCCGAATGGAATATGCCTCCCGCACTTATACTCAAGAGAGACGGAAGCACGCTCTACCCCACCCGTGACATTGCGGCGGCGAATTACAGATTTAACACCTATAATTTTGACGTTTGCGCATACGTTACCAGCGCGGGACAATCCCTCCACTTTGCACAATGGTTCAAGGTAACCGAAATGATGGGCAGAGAATGGGCAAAGGGGCTTGTACACGTTCCCTACGGAACCATGAGCTTCGGCGGCGAAAAGCTGGCAAGCCGTACCGGCAACATTATACTTCTTAACGACGTGTTTGACGAAGCAGTGGCAAAGGCAAAGGCGATTATCGAAGAAAAGAACGCGAACCTTACAGACAAAGACGGTGTTTCCGAAGCTGTGGGTATCGGCGCGGTAATATTCGGTGCACTTTCCAACAGCCGTATTAAGGATACAGATTTCACCTGGGAAGGCGCTTTGTCCTTTGAAGGAAACACCGGACCTTACGTTCAGTACACATATGCAAGAGCCGCATCCGTTTTGCGCAAGACCGAAGGCGACGAGGGCGAAGACGGTGCTTACGCTCCCAACGAAGACGAGATCAACCTTATTAAACAGCTTTACGCATTCCCCGAGCGTGTAAAGGCGGCGTGTGCAGACAACGAACCCTCTTACGTGGCACGTTTTATGCTGGACACCTGCTCTGCGTTTAATAAATTCTACCACAACTGCTCTATACTGCGTGAAAGCGGCGCAACACGCAGATTCAGAATAAAGCTTACTGCCGCAACAAAACAAATTTTGGGCGACTGCCTTGATATGCTGGGTATGCGCCGTACGGAGGAGATTTAAGTTATGTCCGGACATTCCAAATGGAAAAATATAATGCACAAAAAAGAAAAGACCGATTCCGCCCGTGCAAAGGTCTTTACAAAGATAGGCAAGGAAATGACCATTGCCGTACGTGAGGGCGGTCCCGACCCCACGTCCAACAGCAAGCTGAGAGATCTTATACAGAAAGCAAAATCTCTTAACGTGCCCAACGATAATATTGACAGAGTTATTAAAAAGGCTTCCGGCGCAGATGCGGTTGAATATGAAGAAATGGTTTACGAAGGCTACGGCCCCGGCGGTGTTGCGGTTATTGTTGAAGCCGCTACCGATTCCCGTAACCGTACCGCCGCAGACGTAAGACATTATTTCGATAAATTCGGCGGAAACCTTGGCACCACGGGATGCGTTTCCTTTATGTTCTCCTCCAAGGGTGTTATTTACATCCCCGCAGAGGGTCTGGACGAGGATAAGGCGATGGAAGACGCACTTGAATGCGGCGCAGAGGACTTTGTCCCCGAAGAAGAGATGTTCGAGGTTTACACCGACCCTGCAGACCTCCGCTCCGTTGCAGACGCACTTACCGAAAAGGGATATAAATACGAAAGCGCGGAGGTTGAAAAGATTCCCGCAAACTACGTTACCCTTACGGAAGAAGAGCATCTGGTTAAAATGCAAAAGCTGTTGGATGCGCTCGACGATAATGATGACGTGACGCAGGTATACCACAACTGGGAATAATTTAATGCGCATTTAGCATTCGGCGCAGAACGAAACGCAAAATCAGATGGAAGAAAGATGCATCGTAACCTTGTAGTTTGGGCGCATTAAATTATTCTTCCTTAAAAAATAATGAAGGAATCCGAAAACGGATTCCTTTTTATTTTTATTTTGCGTTTCTAAACGCTTTTGCTGCACTAGCCGTAGATTTCTACGGCACGTTTGCAAAAGACGTTTTCTGCATCCAAATGCTTCAATGCGCTCTTAGCTGACGGTAGTTTGGCGTTTTTTGAGAAATGATGAAGCTTTTGGTCTGCTGACCAAAAGCTGCTTATCGTTCGTCTGCTTTGAGTGCTTCCAGCAGGTATTTTGTTGCAAACTGCACGCCGACTTTAAAAGAATTAAATGCGTAGATACTATCCAGTTCTTCTCTGCAGGACATATATTCATCAAGCAATGCTGTTTGCTCTTTGTTCAATGCATTGCGAAGGGCTTGTTCTGCTTTTTCGGTTATTACCAATAAACGTATTTCTTCTTCGGAAGAAATAGGATCTTTTTCCTCCAAATAAGCATTCCACAAATCTTCAAGTATATTTTCCATATTTCCTCCCGTATTGTTTGGTTTCTTTAAGTACACAATACATTTTAGCACCTTTTAAGGTGCGTGTCAAGCGCATCTTATAAAGTGCGTGATATAATCGTGTATAAAGGGAGGCGAGAAGATGAACTTGTATCAAAGATTAAAAGATCTGCGTGAAGACCGCGATCTTTCTCAAAACGATATAGCAAAACTTCTCGGTACTACCAGACAGCAGGTAAGCAAGTGGGAAACCGGCGTTCAGATGATGGGTGCCGACAAATACGTAAAGCTTGCTGAATTTTACAATGTTTCCGCCGATTACCTTTTGGGTCTTATTGATTATCCGAGAAAATTACGATAAAAGCTTTATTCTCGTCCGCAAGGGCGAGTTTTTTTCTGTGTTTTTATTTCGCTGAATATTTTACAAAAAAACAGTTGACCTATAGTGATTTTGCATTATATAATATAGGTAATCAAAAACACGGAAAAGGTAGTGCTATGAAAAAAAGTTTAGCTTTAATTTTATGTATAATAATGCTTCTTCCTTTGCTGTTTGCCTGCAAGGAAGAAAACCACAGCGGAGAAGTGCCCCAGCGGATATTTATAACCGACGGGAATGCGCTTTACAAGCGGCTTTATTCCCTTTACGTTTCCGGGGCGGATGACAATTTGAAGGCGCAGGAAGCGCAGAACATTTTGAATTCCATTAAAACCCTTGAATACGAAGGAAAGGCTGCAGGCGGTGCGGGGTATGAAGGCAAGATATACACCGAGGGCGACTACACCGTAACCACCGATGACCAATTCAAAGCCGCATTAAAGAGCGCAAAGGAAGGGGAGGTAATATTCATTCCCTCCGGCGTGACTATCGACCTTGCGGACCTTTCCGCCACCGAATCCTACACGGCGAAGATTCCCGAAGGGGTTATTATTGCTTCCGACAGAGGGATAGGCGAAGGGGGAGTTTTAAAGTTCTCCCACCAGTCCGGCACGCTTTTGGTGTGCAACAACAACGCTACGATCACGGGGCTTAACCTTTGCGGCGTGATGCCCATTTTCGGCAAAACCGAAACCAACCGAGGCGATAACGGCATACGTATTGACGGCACGGGAATAACCATATCCAACTGCGAAATAGCATCCTTCAGCAAAAGCGGTATTAACGTTTTCCCCGATGCGGTTGCAACCGTTTCCCATTGCTTTATACATAACTGCGAAACGGGCTTTGCAGGCAGAGAAAAGGCAGACATAACCCTTGAAGACAATCTGTTTTTTGCAAACGACTGCCATTATAACACAGACAAAGACGATTCCCCCGCCCTGCCCGAAGGAAACTATATTGCAACCGAAAAGCAGGCAGAAGCACCCTTGATAGAACAGACCGAGCCTGATATTACAAGCGCTTTGTTCCCCGCAGACGTTTACGAAACCTGCGTTTTGCTTGAAAGAATTGCCGCAGGGGAAACGGAGCGCATTATCGACGCGCTGGCGCTTTACAGCGGAACTACCAATTACTATTATTACAAGGACAAAATTTCCATTACCAAAGACGGAACGGTTTACGGTATTAAGGATTTTTCAAACCCTCTCGGAGGAGGAAAAGGCTACACCAATATTATTACCGAAGGGGATTACACCGTAACCGACACAGCTTCCCTCGTTAATGCGCTGAAAACTGCAAAAAGCGGTGAAACGGTGTTTATACCAAACGGTGTAAAGATAGGTATTGCAGGTCTTACCCTTACGGTACCCGAAGGAGTAACGCTGGCTTCCGACAGAGGCAGAGTGCTTGAAGACGGCACCGTTTCCACCGGCGGTATGATATACGTGGCAACACGGCAGACAGAATGTCTTGTGCTTTCCCAAAACTCTGTGTTTACGGGAATTACCCTTGCAGGGGCAGACACGGAAAGACACATGACCCACCTGCAAAGAGGTCTTAACTCTGCAGGAAACTCTTATACCGACTATTATTATTCCCTTATCCTTTCCCGCGGTCTTGTGGTGCGGGGAGACAACGTGACCGTTTCCAACTGCGAAATAAGCGGCTTTTCCGAAGCGGGCGTGCTGGCGGAGGGATATAAGGGCGTAAAGGTTTCCCACTGCTATATCCACCACAACCAGCGCAACGGCTTTGGATACGGTGTGTCCTTATACCGTGAATGCGAAGTGGAAATTTACGGAAACCTGTTTAATTTCGACCGCCACGCCATAGCATCAGACGGTTCTGCAGGCTCTTCTTATTACGCCCACGATAATATCCACATGGGCACGGCGATATACCACATTTTTGATGCCCACGGCGGAGAGGACAGAGGTGACGGAACAGACACCGCCTGCGACAAGGTGGAAATGTTAAACAACGTGTTCCTTTCCGACAAACTTCCCTATAAAAAGAGAGGAACTCCCACGGAATATTCTCTGTTTAAGCACAATATCGTTATTTACCCCGAAGAAAGTTACGAATACAGATTTTTTTACGGCAACAACTTTATTATTGAAGACAATATATTCGGCATCGCAGAAAAGGAAAAGCCCGTTTACGATTTTGAGGGAGCAAAATCTTATCTTGTGGATATGAACTCGGTTGAAAAATACGAGGGCGTGGAATATATTGATTCAGCTACCCAAAAACTGCGCTACAAATATATTTTGGTTTTCGCTCCCACGGAGGACGGAAAATTCTATATTAAAGAATACGGCAACAACCTTGATGACGGAAGTATACGCAACTGGAACGAAAAAGTGTATGTTCCCGAAGGAGGGTTTGTGCTTGCCTTTACCGCAGACAACGGTTCGGGCGTGCGGCTTTACAACGCCGTTGCAGAACGCCACGGAGTAATATACAACACCACCCTCTGCCTTGACGGAGATTTTGTGGGAGAGTTTGACGGAGAACTGTTGAGAGTATATTCCGCAAAAATCAACCCCTAAAATAAAGCAAAAAAGAGAGAACGAATCGGCAATATCCGAAACGTTCTCTTTTTTATGTTAGATACTATATGTTGGTGAAGTTTTTGCTGACGCAAAAGTGAAGTTGTGCAATACACAGTGAAGTTTGCGCTTCGCCCAAGTGAAGTTAAGTTTGCCGCTTTGCCAATGGCAAAACTTCACTATCCGCAGGATAACTTCACTTACGAAGTAAACTTCACTTGCCCCTTGGGGCAAACTTAGTTTTCTACTGTCCCGTCGCTCTTTACGTTAATAATTCCCGATGCTTCCAGCTTGGGAAGTGCTACGTCGTTGTAGGTCCCTCTGAAGGGGAAGGAAACGGAAACGGTATAAACATGGTTATCATAACTTAATTCCAATTCCTTTTCCACAGATGCAAGATGAGTGCGGGCGCGCTCCTTGCCGCCTTCTGCTTCTACTGCGGCGGTGGTAAAGGATACCTTTTCCCCGTTTACGGTAAGATAACAATCGCTGTAACGGGCGCCGATCTTAATGGAATAGGAAATAAGGTACACCTCTGCCGTATACAGCACCTTGCCGTGAGAAGTGGTTTCCAATGTCCAGATAACCTCTATATCCAATCCGCAGCCGTAATCGGAAAGGAAATGTCCGCTGGCGTTTACCTGCGCGGTTTCGTAATCCGTATCTGCGGGAAGTGAAATATCACCGTTTTGGTCGGGCCTAGAAGTGGTATCGGGTACGGATTCCTGCTCCGAGCTGTCTCCGCCCACAGATTCCTGCGGGGGAACGGGATTGCTTTCTGCAGGGGTAGACGAAACTTCATCTCCTCCGCAGGAGCAGAGAACAAGGGATAAAACAAGGCATAAAACTATAAATATCTTTTTCATAAATCAGTCCTTACGGTTCATATCAAGATTGATGTAATATTCTGTGCCGTCAAACAAGCCAACCTGTGTGGGAGCGTAATCGAAGCCTTCTTTTTTATCGGGCCAGATGCTTACTGCGGCGTTTTTATCGTTTGTCCAGTTCAAAGCCTCTTCACCCTGATACAAGGTGAGATCATAAGCGCGGAAGGATTTTAAATACACGCCCTTATCGGTGTTGCCGTAGGTTATATCCTTCCAGTTTTCGCTGGGCTTGCCGTTAACGTCCACCTTGGTGTTTTGAGGGTAATCAAGAGCGACGTTAAACAAAAATGCGGTGTTGCTTCCGTCCTTCTTTGCGCCCTTGACCTCTACCTCTACGGAATCCTTAAAGTTGCTGTTAGCCGCTTCTATGGTGAGCAAAGCTTTTTCGTCCTCGATAAGTTTAAGTGTCATAACGTACGTATCGTTTTTGGGGAGCTTTTTGGAGGATTCATACCAAGTGGGGGTGGATTGGTTTACGGGCTCGTACATATTATAGAAGATATGCCAGCCGCCGGAAGTACCGGACCAGCACAGACCCACGTCCACACAGTTTTGCCACCAAGCGCCTTCGTATACGTCAATTCCCAAAAACACGTAGCCGTTAAGATGCTTTCCGTCGTCCATACGGGTTTTTATTTCCATGCCCTCAAGGTCAAGGGTTGCGGATGCGCCGGAAAAGCCTGTGTTTGAATATACGGCGAAGGCGGGACCGTCTACATCCCCCATTTTGCCGGTGTTTTCATAATCCAAAGAGGAAATTACCTTTTCTGCTTTTTCCATATAGTCGATAGATACCTCCTCGCTTTGCTCGCTCTGCTGACCGCTTATATCGTCTGCAGAGGAATTGTTCTGCGCTTCGCCGCTGTCGCAGGCGGAAAAGCCCAGTAGGAGTAACGCTAAAAGACATATTGAAACTATTTTCTTCATAAAAAATACTCCTTTTTAAGTATTTATTTAATTATACTATATAAAGCACCGAAAATCAAGGGGCGCAGGGAGTTGAAAATTTTAAAACATTATGGTAAAATAGAAATTGGTAATACTATACCACAGGAAAGGATGATATATAAATGAAGCTTAATTACAAACGCACACTATGCGTTGGCTTTGCTTTTTTCCTTATAACCGCCTTCTGGCAGGCGTACGATACCATTATCCCCAAGGTGCTTACCGATAGGTTCGGTATGTCCCAGACGGTTTCGGGAATTATTATGGCGCTGGACAACGTGCTGGCTCTGTTTTTGCTTCCCATTTTCGGCGTAATATCCGATAAATGCAAGAGCAGGCTGGGCAAGCGCACACCCTTTATCATCGCAGGTACTCTTGCGGCGGTATTGACCTTCTCTGCCCTTTCTATTGTTGATACGGTACAGCTTAAAAAGATAAACGCCGTTACCGATATCAATTCGGCGGAGGTAAGAGAGATACTTTACGATTACGAATATCCCGAAAAGATAGTGTCTCCCGACGGCGAAGAGTTCGTGCTTACGGAAAAGTTTACAAAAGAAGATTTTATAAATATGCCCGCCACCTACAAGGACGGCACGGTGACCGAGGGTTATACCGATTATATGGTGCCCGCGCGGCAGGCGTATATACGATTTGAAATAACGGAAAAAGACCCTTCGAATATAATATTCTTTATAGGTCTGCTTCTTGCGGTGCTTATATCAATGGCGGTGTTCCGCACCCCCGCAGTTGCCCTTATGCCCGACGTTACCCCCAAGCCTCTGCGCTCCAAGGGTAATGCGGTTATAAATCTTATGGGTACTATCGGCGGCTCCTGCATACTGGGATTGGGTATGGTTATGGGCACGGGCAAGACCGAAAACACCTTTATGAACTATACCGGATATTATCTTGCGGTTGCGGGACTTATGGTTATATGCCTCGCGCTGTTTATGCTTACGGTAAAGGAAAACAAGTTTGTTAAGGAAATGGAGGAAACCTCCAAGCGGTACGGTATTGACGAAAGCGAAGAACAGACAAGCGGCAACAAAAAGCTGACCAAAGCCGAAAGAAGATCTTTTCTTCTTTTGCTCGCGTCCGTTATCTTCTGGTACTTCGGATACAACGCGGTTATAAGCAAATATTCCGTTTATGCGGGAAATATTCTGGATCTGGATTACAACAGCACTCTTTTGGTAGCGAATATAGCCGCCCTTATCGCCTTTATTCCCGTTGGTATAATCTCCACCAAGCTGGGCAGAAAGAAAATGGTTATTGCAGGCGTGGTTATGCTGGGAACGGCGTTCCTTGTTGCCGCGTTTATGAGCAGCGGCACTCCCGCCGCCGTAATGATGGCGATATTCGCGCTGGCAGGTATCGGCTGGGCGACCATAAACGTAAACTCCTTCCCTATGGTGGTTGAACTTGCCAAGGGCGGAAACGTGGGCAGATACACGGGCTTTTATTACACCGCATCTATGGCGGCGCAAACGCTGACCCCCGTTCTGAGCGGATTTTGTATGGATAATTTCGGTATGCGCACCCTGTTCCCCTACGCAACGGTGTTCGTGGGGCTGGCGCTTATCACTATGATACTCGTCCGCCACGGCGATGCGATCCCCGTTAAAGCACAAAGCGCCGCGGATTATATTCCGGATGCAGACTGATAAAATAAAAAACGAGTAAACCGCCTTGAAGCGCACAGCATTTTCGGGAAAAACTCGTGACGCGATACACTTGAAATCGACAGCCAAACGAGAAACTATGAAAAAATCCGCCCCAAGGCGGATTTTTATATATCAAAATATTATCAATACCGGTCGTCTGGGGAAACGGCTATTCAGCCATAAACTGCTTGAACACTTCATAGTGGTCTTTTTCAGTCTCCAGCCAAATATCGTTCCACGCGATCCGTGCAAGATGGGCACCCAAAAAGCTCTTTGCATCAAGCTTCATTTCTGTTCCGCTTACAAGAAAAACGTCTCCATCGCATTTTGACGCAATACGGTTGAACTCCGTTACTTGTGCGGCAGTGTCCAAATTGATTTTATAAAGATATCTTTTGTTGCAAGTAATCATTAATCTTGCACCTCCTTTTCTATGCGAGGAGCTTATCTCCTCTGTTCACTATATTATATTCTTTTTGAAAGGTTTTGCAAGATTAACATTTGTTCAATTTGCATATTTTATATAAATATTTTTATGCACATTGCACAAAGGCGAATAGGATCGGCATATTAAGGAAACATGCAGTTATCTTCTATTCACCCCCTTTTTCGTAGCGTTATATAAAATATATCATATCGAAAAATGTATGTTAATATGTTTTTTACGGATAAATTGTAAAAACTTTTAATTAAAAGAATAGCTTTCTATTGCTTTTTTGCTGTTGTATATTGTATAATAAATTATAAGTTAAACAAAAGCGAGGTTAATAATATGCTTTACAACACTTTTAAGGACAAAAAGCTTTCCGCTTTGGGTTTGGGAACGATGCGTTTCCCCGTTATTGACGATGATTATGCCAAGATCGACACCGAAAAAACCAAAGAGATTTTTGATTACGCAATTGCAAACGGAATTAATTATTTCGACACCGCTTTCGGTTACCACAACGGAAACAGCGAGATAATCTGCGGGCAGATGCTAAAAAATTACCCCAGAGAGAGCTTTTATCTGGCATCCAAATTCCCCGGATTTTCCGAAGAAAACGTTATTAACCACGAAGAGATATTTGAAAAACAGCTTAAAAAATGCGATGTGGAATATTTTGATTTTTATCTTTTCCACAATCTGTTCTCCCGCAACGCAGGCTGGTATCTGGATGACGAAAAATACGGGCTTTATACATATCTGTGCAAGCAGAGAGATGCGGGCAGAATAAAGCATCTTGGTGTTTCCTGCCACTGCGACCTGGAAACCCTGCGGGCTTTCCTTGATAAATACGGAAAAGACATTGAGTTTGTACAGATACAGCTTAACTGGCTGGACTGGACCCTGCAGGACGCCAAGGCAAAGGTAGAACTTTTGAACGAGCGCAACATTCCCATCTGGGTAATGGAGCCCGTGCGCGGCGGAAAGCTGGCTTCCCTTGCACCCAATGACGAAGAAACACTTAAAGCACTCCGTCCCGATGAGGGTATTCCCGCTTGGGCGTTCAGATATCTGCAAAGCATAAAGGGCGTAACCATGGTGCTTTCCGGCATGTCCAATATGCAGCAGATAACCGATAATATAAACACCTTCTCTTCCTTTAAGCCTTTAAGCGAGGAGGAAAACGCAACGCTGGCAAAGATAGCGGAAGGAATGCTCAATTCCGTTCCCTGCACCGCCTGCCGTTACTGTACCGAGGGATGCCCCGCTTCCCTTGATATTCCCGATCTGATAAAGGCTTACAACCGTAAGGATTACGAGGGTCTTTACGGCGTGAAAAAGCTGGAAGAGGACAAAAAGCCCTCTGCCTGCATCGGCTGCCGCGCCTGCGAAGCCGTCTGCCCCCAGAACATAAAGATCGCCGATATTATGTCGGAAATGGCAGAACTGATTACAGACAGAGAAGAATAACCCGCAAAAACAAAACCTCCGATTATTCGGAGGTTTTTTTGTTGTTTTTCTTCTTTTTAACAAGCACTATTATAAGCACCACTATTGCGGCGTTCACCAAAAGTGCACCAAAGCACACAACAACAGCGCAGACAATAATAATCAGCGTTGCAGGTGCAAAAGAGTATGCTTCCTCTTCCTCCGGATACACGGGAACGGGAACTTCGATAATAATATGTTCTTCGCTTTCTTCGGGAACAAGGACGGGAATTATACTATAATAATGGTATCCGCATTCGCAAAAATACTTGCCTTCTCCTGTTGTTTCGTAAGTGGCAGGAGTTATGACCTCTACCGAGTAGCTGTGAGGCAGGTTGCCGCTGTTTTTACCGCAATCCAGACATTCGCTCCAATGATACAGACCGTCCATACCGTAATCGGTTGAATAACGATGATGCAAAGCCTGCTCCCATATAGAGGAATCATATACGTAGCTTATCGTATCTCCCATTATTGTGGTTATTCCGGAAATATCGGTAGCGATACAAGGCACTTGCTGAAGCGTCCTTCCGTCCAAGACCAAGCTTTCTATTCCCCAAGGAAGTTCTGCTTCCGATTCTTTTACAATCAATCTTATAGCCTCTACCGATTCAACCGTTACCGTTTCTAAGACATTGCAAGAGTCAAACGAATCCATATAAAAAGTGGTGACGGATTCGGGAATAACGACGTTTTTCAAAGCGCAAGCCTCGAATGCCTTTTGACCGATAGTGGTTACTTGGTTACCGATATACGCCTGTTTAAGTCTGAAGCACCAATTAAAGGCGTAATCGCCAATAACCTCAACCCCATCGCTGATAGTAACGCTATTTAACATTTCACAGTTAGCAAAAGCAAAGAAGTCTATTATCTTTACATTACCGGGAATTACCACCGATTCCAACATATTACAGCTGCGAAATGCTTCCCCGCGTATTTCAGTGACACCGCTGCCGATTTCCACCGTCATAAGTCTGAAGCAGCCATGGAATGCGCTATTACCAATAATAGTAACACTATCGGGAATGACAACGCTTCTTACGATGGAGTTTTCAAAAGCAGAAGCGGCTATGGTGGTGAGTCCATCCGGCAAAACAATGTTTTCAATTGTTAAGCCGTCCCACGGAAAGCCTATAAAATACTCTGTCATTTCGCCGTAGCCGTCTATATAGAGAGTTTTCGTTGCGGGATCGTAATTCCAAGTAAGATTTTCCCCGCAAGTGCCGCTTGTTTCTTCCGCCGCGTCTGCATTAAGGGCGCAGAAGGCGAAGATGGAAAGAAGCATCGCCACACAAACAACTATATGTTTTGCCGTTTTACTGATCGCATACATTTTTCGTTTTGCTCCTTTTTTTCTTTACCGCCAATACGAGTCCCGCAACGGAAGCCGCCAAAACCACCAAAACCACTACGGTTATTACGGGGCTGATCTTCAGAATGGGCAAGACGACGGTGGTGGCATAACCGCATTCGCAGATATCCTGCTTCAAGCCTCGTCTGAAGGGGGTGGAAAACCTTACGATCTTATAATCCACGTACTCGTGCCGATCGTCGTTGGATTCGTATCCGCACACCGAGCACACGTCGAAATGACCGTATTCATCGAAGGATTGCTCAAGAGTATGGGAAAAAGGAAATTCCTTGCCGTCCTGCAGGTTGTATTCGTAATAGGAAACGCCGCGTTTCGTATACACGTTGGCAACGCTTTTGCTCATGTTTATGCAGGAAATACCTTCGGTCTTATCGCAGGCGAAGTATACGTATTTCAGGGCTTTAAATTCCGTTATATCCCATTCCTTTACCATTTCGGCAATAGCGAAAGCGGAATTAACGTACAGCTCTTCGATACTCCAGCCGTACTTATCATACACGAACTGCTCCACGCTTTCGGGAACCGTAAGGGATTTAAGCTTAGTGCACCCATCGAATGCGGAGCCGATAAGCTTTTTCAGACCGTCATTGAGGGTTACCACGGATAATCTCGTGCAATCGGAAAAAGCACCGCCGTACAAGGTCTGAACGTTTTTCCCGAAAGTAACGCTTATGAGATCCGTACATTCGGAAAAAGCGTATCCGCCGATTTCTATCAAGGAATCCGGCAAGATCAGCTTTTCAAAATCGCAACCTTTGAATGCATTAGTACCGATCTTTTCTACACTGCTTCCGAAGTCAACCTCGGAAAGCAAGCTGCATTCCCAAAACGCACTTTCGAGTATTTCGGTTACGGTATCGGGAATAGTTATACTTTGCAGGCGGGAACATCCTTTAAAGCAACTATTGGGTATCTTTTCAACACCGCTGCCGATACGTACCGATTCCAGATTTTTACAACTGCTAAACGCGCCGTTTCCAAGCTTTATAACCGTATCGGGAATATCCACGCTTTGAAGGGCGGTGCGAGCAAAGGCATAGGCGCCGATATACTCCAGATTTCTGCTTAAACGCAGGTTTTTTAAGGCAGTACCCGCAAAAGCACTGTAGCCGATATGCGTAACACCATCGGGTATATAGATATCGTCTATAGGCATATTTTCAAAAGCGTAATCAGGAATATAGGTAAGGTCAACGGTGAAAACAAGGCTCGTTACCTCTTCGGCGTACACAGACCAAGGGTATTCACCTCGAGCGTAATCCGCAATAGCGCCGGAGCCGTAGATAACAAGGCTGTTATCCTCGGGATTATAGGTCCAATTCAATGTTTCGCCGCAGGTGCTGCTTGTTTCCTCTGCCGCATCTGCGTTTACGGCGCAGAAGGTGAAGGCGGCGACAAGAAGTATCAAAATCGACATATATATAATTACACGTTTAGTCTTCATCGGTCTCCTCCCGAAGTTTGCTTTTTTCTTCTTACCAGCTCTACTCCCAGCAATATTACAGCATAAGCGGCGGCATACATAGGTGCCATTACCCAGATGGTAAGCGGCGTGCCTTCAAGCAAGGGCTCGGCGATATGGAACGCATCGCTCATATCAAAGGTCTGCATCAGAAACGCGCCCACGGTTACGTATGCGGTAAAGCCGAAAAGGGTGAAATACCATTTTTTATAGGTAACATTTATCTGCCCGAACATTAAAAGGGCAACCGCAAGGGTGGCGGAAAGGCTGTGGTGCAAAAGACCCGAAATTGTGGGAAGGTAAAACAAGGTAGGTCCCTGCCCCACAAAGGTTGCATATATTACCGTTGAAACACCGCCGAACAAGCCAAGCAGCCACAGCGCATGGAGCGCACCGTTGTTTTTCTTGCCAAACAGCACGGCAAGAGAAAGCACAAGGCTTGTCATACCGCAGATGCTATCGGGAATAATGAGGAACCACTGAACCGTATCGTACCTGAACACTTGGGATAATCTGTTAAGTATAATAAAAGCAAACAGCAATACAGCCAGAGTTTTTAATACGATTCTTTTGTTTTTTTCTGTTTTTGCAAATGTTTTTGTTAAGAGCAATCCGCCCCCACAAACAAGGGCGGATATTATTATATAAAGTATGTGCGCTGTTCCGAATAGTTGAGGATTCATACTATTTTAACCTAATTTTGCGGCGATAAGGTCCGCAAGGTCGGTTTCTTCCCACTTAACGCCAAGATCTTCTCTGCCGAAGTGGCCGTAGGAGGAAAGGGCGGTATACTGGGGACGGCGGAGGTCATGACGCTCTATAATAGCGGCGGGACGGAGGTCCACTACCTCTTTAAGCAGGTTTGCAATAACCTCGTCACTTACCTTGCCGGTGCCGAAGGTATCTACCAGAACGGAAAGGGGCTTTGCCACGCCGATAGCGTATGCAAGCTGGATCTCACACCGCTTTGCGATACCGGATGCAACCACGTTCTTTGCAAGATAACGGCACATATATGCCGCAGAACGGTCTACCTTTGTGGGGT
>JAFOBR010000102.1 GCA_017381715.1 Clostridia bacterium | reverse complement strand
CCTTTTTATTTTGCGTTTCTATAAATTTTCAGTCGGTGGGCAGTAGAATACTACAGCTCCACACGCCTGAAAATTCATTCTGCTTTGTTTATACAGCCGCCTTGTTCAATCAGACTTTCGGTTCTACAGACGGCGGTAGGGCGGGGGATTGCAACCGTCGGTTAGATAAAATTACTTTTTGTGTTGTGCAAAAACTACCGGAGTTCCCGGGGTTCCCCGAAAACGCAATTCGTTTTTGAGGTGGGTTCCCGGGGTTCCCCGAAAACGCAATTCGTTTTTGGGGTGGGTTTCATCGTTAACAAAAAAAGCCTTGGGGTTATTCCCAAGGCTTTTTAAGATAATTCAGTTTAGTCTTTCTTCTTTTTGCCGGTTGCGAGTACCACTACGGTTGCGATAGAGCAAACTGCAATGATAGACAAGCAAGCAATTTTGAACACGTCAACGCTTTCTTCAACGGGTTCTGCCACGATATCAACTGTTACGGGCTGAGAATACAGCACGTATTGCTTGCCGTTGGGGAGCTTTGCGGAATAGCTGAGCATAAACGCTACTTTTCCTTCTGCGCTTCCTGCGGTAAAGATGCCGGTGGCGGGGTCATAGCTTGCGCCCATGTTTTCTGTCAGCCAGACTACGTTAACGCCTTCTGCTTGGGAAGTAACTCTGCCGTACGTTGTGATTTCTGCTTTTATTTCCATGGTATTGCCGGGAGCCATGGTGTGTGTGCCAACCTTGTCCACGTTAAAATCCATTACGGTGTTTTTGGTAAGCTGTGCATCATCTGTTGTAAGACCGTCTACACCCCAAAGGAATTCATTATAGAACGCCATAGAGGTTCCTGTTTGGAAGGTCCAGGGCCACAGAGTCACGCCGCGGTCATTGAGCATTGTATAAAATTCTTTGCTGATATTAGCGTGATTGATGTTTACGCTTGCATTATATACTTGCGCACTCTTTATAAGCTGGAATACGTTGATTCTTAACGCTTCCATATCGGCCGCTGTTGCAGTAAGCGAACCGCTGAGATAACCTGCGGAAATGATGGGGTCTACATCGTACGTCTTTTTAAGAACGGGACCGGAGAAAGAAATTATGTTAACCCTATGCTGTACGTTGTATTCTTTTATAAGGTCGTACAAAGCAGGTACCATGGTTTCGTCGCCGCTCTTAAGCTCGATAACATAGTATACGTCTGTATCCTTAAGTGCCTCAAACATTTCTTTAAGGGTAGGTACGGGGGCATCGGAAACAGATCCGTCTTTGTTAAGGAGTCGGTATTCTCTTATTTCCTCAAGTGTCATCTGGGGAACGGTTTTGGTGCCGGTGTAGTTAGTAGTACGGTTAAGGGTGTTGTCGTGCATAATAATTATCTCGCCGTCTTTGGTAAGATAAATATCGGTTTCGACCTCTGTTGCACCGTTCTGAACAGCGGTAAGATAACCTTCAATAGAGTTTTCGGGCGCCTGGGAAGGATTGCCTCTGTGTCCGATAATAGAAGGAGTCTTTGTAAGGGTGTTTTTGCCGAAAACCTCTGACATTACTGTGGTGATAAGAGCGTAGTTATCGGAAACCATACCGTTTGCACCGGATGCTATCATCCAAGCGGCATCTATTTTGTCAATCTCTGTGCCGACAGACCATACTGTTACGTGAAGCTCCTGCAGTGCGGCTACTGTTGCTTTAGCGCTTGCATCGGCGGAGATTGCCAATACGTTAACTGCGTAACTTCTTACGGTTTCACGTATCTGCTGTGCGGTTTTTCCTTCTATATCATTAAGGAAAAGTATGGTGCGAAGCACGTTCTTTTTATTACGGATAGCTTTAAGCAAATCTCCGTTTTCGGACGCTACGTTAATATCCCAGAAATTGTTGGCGGAGCACCATTCTGTAAGTGCGGTTCCGTCCTGTTCGGAATTTACGTACACGCCGGGGATAACGCCTTTTTCGTTGCAGATTTCATACAAAGCATCAAGCTTTTCTGCGGTAATGCTTTCGTACTTAACAAGCACGGAATTGGGCTTTGTTTCACCGGAAAGCAGGGTTTCAAGGTCTGCTTCGGAAACGGTTGCAACGTTTGTTACAGAGTTAAGAAGATTTGTTGTGGTGTGTTCTACTGCAATAAGGGGGTCTTTAACCTCGGGCTTTTTAGCCGCCTCGGTTGCAACGGTTACCTTAATGTAATCGAAATTCATTACAGAGCTGTTACCCTGAAGACCGATACCACCCATAGTTTTAAGATTATATCCGTAGGTGGTGATATCATCAATGTGCACTACTACACTTCCGTCTACTCTGTATTGAAGCGTGTTGTCATAAATAGAAACATTGAACTTGTAAAAATCACCGTAGGTCATATCCTGTTCATAGCCTGCGGAACGGAGATATCTCCAAGTGCTTCCGTCGTAGCCAACGCTCTCTATACCGCCGGTAGTTTTTTCACCGCCTGCTCCGGACATGCTCTTTCTAACGCACATGTGCATATAATAGGGAGCCTGATAACGGTAGCATATAGAAAACCATCTGCTGTTATCGGTAGAAGAGATCATGGCTGCGGATGTTTCGATATTGTAATTACCGAAATCACCCAGCCATTCGGGCATAAGCAGAATAGTATTGCTCTTTCCGGTAGTATCTATAACCAATACGCCGTCTTCAACGCTTACGTTTCCGTTGGAAGTCTTTTTAAGTCCCTCGATATCGGAAGCGGCATCAAAGTTGTTTTCATACAAAACGTATTCGGTTTCGTCGGCATTTTTTATAACCGCATATACGGTACGGCTCTTGCCGTCACTCGAAGCGGTGAGCTTGTATACGCCCTTGGTATCGAACTTAACGGTAGTTACTGTTTTTCCGTCAAGAGTCCATTCGGGGGACTTTAAAACGGTGCCGTCGCTAAGCTCTACGGAATAGGGGGTAAGGTCAATATCCTTACCTACATCCCCGGTAACAGCGGGGGAAGCGTTTGTGATAACCTTTGCTTCTTCTGCAAAAGCTTCCGTTAAAGGAATTGCCGTTAACAAAGCAATAAGCATCAATGCGCAAAGTACAAAAGCCAAAACTCTTTTCATGGGTGTGCCTCCTTGAAATACCTTATTTATTTGAATTGATATCGTCGATAGCATCGGCGATCATAAATTTGTGCTTTTCCAAAAATTCACGGGCGGTGCCCTGTTCACAGCCGGTTTCATCGCAGATAATACGTATAGCTCTGTCCACAAGCTTTTTGTTGGAGGGAACCATATATGCCATATAATTGCCTCTTACTCTGCCGGTGCGTACCATTCCGCCGGTAGATAGCATATTTAGTATCATTTTCTGTGCGGTACCCGCCTTCATACGGGTGGAGCCGTTAATTACCTCGGCACCCACTACGGCGATCATCGCCACGTCGGAAAGGGGGATAAGCGCGCTGTCGGGATTGCAGGATACGCACATAGTCTTTGCTCCGATAGAACGGGCGTAAACAAGTGCGTTTTGCACGCAAGCGGCGGAACCGCTGGCGGAAAGACCGATACAAACGTCTTTTTCGCAGAAATCCTTTGCCTTTAACTGTTTTACAATAGATTCGGGGTCGTCCTCCGCATCTTCTATAGAATCAAATGCCGCATCTCTTCCTCCCGCAATGATACCTTGCACGGTTTCTGCGGAAACCCCGTATGTGGGAGGGCATTCGCTTGCATCAAGCACGCCCAGTCTGCCGGAAGTCCCTGCGCCAACGTAAAAAACTCTTCCGCCCCCGGAAAGTATCTCTGCATAAAGATCTATACCTTTTGCAATTTCGGGCAGGGCTTTTTCCACCGCATCCGCTACTGTCTTATCCTGATCGTTAATAGCCTTTGCGATTCCCAAAGCATCAAGCTTGTCAATATTTTTTGTCTGTTGATTAGTGCTCTCCGTACGGAGAGACGCAAACTCGGACATAATGCCACCTCTTTTGAATAATCTACATATAAATATATAATAAGTTTAGCATATGGGCAAAATAAAATCAATAGTAACCCAAAAAATAGGAAAATAAAATTGACAAAATACCGCCTAAGTGGTATTATGTATGTGAGGAGGTTTTGACCGT
>JAFOBR010000101.1 GCA_017381715.1 Clostridia bacterium | reverse complement strand
GTGCCGTGAGGCTCGCCGTCATCGGTAAAGCGGGAAAGGTTGTTTTCGCGCAGAATATATGCATACACGTTATGACGGGCATCGGGATATTTGGCTTTTATCTTTTTAACAAAGGCTATTGCCTCTTCCTCTGTTTCAACACGGGCGGCGTTGCCGATAAACACGCTTTTCTTTTCGGTAAAGCGGTCCTCCGCAGGGACGCCCAAGGTGATATATCCCTTCATTATGCGCCGAATTCGCTGTATACGGAACGGATAGCTTTTTCGAAATCCGCATCGTCTACACCGATGATAATATTAAGCTCGCTGGAGCCCTGATCGATCATTCGGATATTTATATCGTTCTTTGCAAGTACGGTAAACACACGGGATGCAGTACCCTTGGCGCTCTTCATACCTCTGCCCACTACGGCGATAAGGCTTACGCCGGTAACCACATCGATATTATCGGGAGAAACAGCGCGGGTTATTTCGGTAAGAAGCTCTGCTTCCTTGCCCTCGATCTCTTTTCTGCTCAATACCACGCACATGGTATCTATACCGGAGGGCAAATGCTCAAAAGACATACCGTGGGATGCGATAACATCAAGCACCTTGCGTACGAAGCCGACTTCGGAGTTCATAAGGTCTTTTTCTATACGGATGACCGCAAAATCCTTTTTTCCTGCGATGCCGGTGATGAGTCCGTCCGTGGGAACATCCTCGGATTCGGGAACGATCATTGTACCCGTATCCTCAGGACGGTTGGTGTTTTTAATATTTATGGGAATTCCCGCAAGCTTTACGGGGATAACGGCTTCTTCGTGAAGCACGCCTGCGCCCATATAGGAAAGCTCGCGCAGTTCGCGGTAGGTGATGGTCTTTATGGGAGTGGGGTTTTCCACGATACGGGGATCGCACATAAGAAATCCGCTTACGTCTGTCCAGTTTTCGTAAATATCCGCCATAACGGCACGGGCAACAAGAGCACCCGTAATATCGCTTCCGCCGCGGGCAAATATGCGCACTCTGCCCTGCTCGTCTGCTCCGTAAAAGCCGGGGATCACAGCATTATACACGCCGGAAAGACGCTCACCCATAATAGCGTTGGTGGTGTGAGGGTCAAACTTGCCGTCTGCGGTAAAGCGTACCACCTCTGCCGCGTCTACGAATTCAAAGCCAAGAAAGCTTGCCAGAATAATACCGTTTAAATATTCGCCGCGGGACGCCATATAATCAACAGTGGTGCCTTCCGCAAGAGCATTTTCGATAACGGCGAATTCGTTATCCAAGGAAACGTCCAGACCGAGGTCTGCGATAATTCCGTTATAACGCGCCTTTATCTGCTCCCAAAGAGGCATATAATCCGCTGTCTTTTGGCAGGCGATAAGCATATCCGTTATTTTAATATCTTCTTTGTGTCTTTTGCCCGGAGCGGAGGGAACCACGTATCTGCGGGCTTTATCTGCGTTTACGATAGCCGCAACCTTTTTGAACTGGTTTGCATCCGCCAGAGAGCTGCCGCCGAACTTGGCGACTTTTTTTCTGTTTCTGAACAACATTTTATCAAATCCTTCTTGGAAATAATACACAATATGACAGTATAATAATATCACATAACTTTTTAGTTTGCAAGAGAAATTTGCAAGGATGTTATCAGTATATGCGGTATGTAGCCAATTTGAAAAAAACGCAGAATAAATCTGTTGAATATACACAAAAAACTTTTTAACATTTTGTTACCGTTGCGCAAACTTTCTTCCCACTCTGCGGAAAATATTGACAACACGCACCCTATATGCTACCATAAAAACAAGGGAGGAGAATATATGACAAAGTCAAAAAAGATCATTACTTTTTCTGTTATCGGCGTAATTGCCGCGGCGGTGTTGGCTGCGGGGATATATTTGCTGTGCGTCATACTCGCTTTCGGAAACGGCAAAGCGTATTTTGACGATATAGTTATCCAAAATCCCGACAAAGGCGGTACGCTGATAATTAAAGAATGGGACGGCGGCAGTGTGTGCGGCGCGGATATATACTACATGGAAAACGGCTTTTTGAAACGCAAAAAGCAGCTTGGCTCCACCTCTGCGGACAGCGCGGTGTTTCCTTTCAAGAACGGCGAATACACCGTAATCTGGGGAGAAAACAGCGTTACCGTGGAATATTACGACGGGCATAAGCAGGTTTCAAAAACCTTTGAACTGCCGTAAAAAGGAAAAAGAGGCAAAAAATGAAAAGTAAAGCGCAAAAAAACACGGCAAAAGCCGTGATCATATCCGTATTTGCGGTATTCACCGTTGTTTTAGTTATATGCGGACTGATTTTCACCTTTTTGAATTGGAACAACTTTATACTTAAAGGATTTGAAGCTGATTTTGAAAAAGCGGTAAAAGCCGAAGGGTATGAGATTTTGGAAACACATTCCGTTTGCGGTAAGTTAAACGGAAACGGAAACGGCATAAACTATTTTTCCGCCGTGCTTATAAAGGCAGATGAAAAGGACGTTGAGGCGCTTATTCAAGCGCTGGAAGCCGAATTTGAGGTTGCGGAATATTATCTTCAGGAAAACGGCAAAATAGCCACCGTCCATAACGAGCACGCCCCGCTTGAATACGAAGCTGCTCTTGAAGCAGGCGAAACCTATTACACGGTGTACGTATTTGAATCCGGCATAAAAGGAAGCAATCTCCTTGATCCTAAAGGGCACTGAATACATTTACAAAAATATCACCCCGAAGAAATTTCGGGGTGAATTTTTTATCCAACAATATATGCCGCTATTATTTTTCCGCTGCCGGAGATTGAATTTATATCAATCCATTCGTTTGTTGTGTGGTAATCTCCGCCGAGGGGACCGAGATCATCTACAGACGGAATACCCGCAATGGTGGTATACGCCGCATCCGAGCCGCCTGTAACCGAATTTTCCTCAAATTCGCCCAAGCCGTATTTACGGCAGGCGGAAAGGATATCATTAAACAGCTTTATATTTTTATCTGTTCTTTCCATAGGAGGGCGGGAGGATACCTTGGTGGTTACGGTGGAAGTTCCCTCCACAAACACGGTGTTGCCCACAGCAAAAAGGTTTTCTTCCGCTTCTTTTATATCCGTTTCCGTGCGGATACGGATATCCATACCCACGGTACAGCTTTGGGGAACGGTGTTCATAACCGTACCGCCCTTTATAATACCGCAGTTATATGTAATACCGCCTACACGGGATTTCCCCTCGATCGCCAATATCTTGTGTGCGGCTTCTTTGACAGCAGATGCGCCGCCGAAATAGGTTCCTGCATGGACGGGAATGCCCGTAATATCGTATTTATAGCGCAGAATACCTTTACGGGAGGTGGTTATTTTGCCCTCTATTCTGCCTTCCAGATTAAAAAATGCTCTTGCGCCCTTCGCCTCGGCACACATAAATTCTATGGTTTTAAGATCCGAAGGAAGTGACTGCACCTCTTCATCGCTTTGCAAAATCATTTTTACGGGGGATGAAACGTAGCCGCAGTTTTTTAAAGCCTCCATTACCAAAAATCCCACGGCAATACCGCCCTTCCAATCGTAAACACCGGGTCCGATAAGTGTATCCCCTTCCCGACGTACACCGAAAAGCCCTTCGGGATGCACCGTGTCCATGTGGGCGGACATACACACCGGCTCGCCCTCCGCATCGGGATTAAGGGTGGCGGACATTACGTTGCCCGAACCGTTTATGGGAAGCACCTCTACATCATATCCCATATCGCGGGCGAAGGAGGCACAGTATTCGCACACCGCATCCACACCCGCCTTATCGTCGGATTTGCTGGAAATATTGCAAATATCTATTAAAAAGGAAATGTATTTTTCGTTAAGTCTTTCACATTCTTTAAAAAGTCTGTCCATATCCATAAAAGCACCACCGAAATATGTTTTTTACAGTATATCACAAAGAAATAAAAAAGTACACTCTTTTTACGGAGTGTACTTATTTTTTTGAGATATGATCACAAAATTTTGGAAAGGAATTCCTTCAAACGAGGGTTTTTGGGGTTTTCGAAAAACTCCTTGGGCGAAGCATCCTCCAGAATATTACCTTCGTCCATAAACAAAACTCTGGTTCCCGCTTCACGGGCAAACGCCATTTCGTGGGTAACCACTACCATAGTCATATTGTTTTCCGCTAATTCACGCATAACCTCAAGCACTTCTCCCACCATTTCGGGGTCGAGAGCAGATGTAGGTTCATCAAACAGCATTACGTCGGGGTCCATAGCAAGGGCACGAACGATGGCGATACGCTGTTTCTGACCGCCGGAAAGCTGAGAAGGATACGCGTTTGCTTTATCGGAAAGCCCCACACGCTCAAGCAGACTTTTGGCTTTTTTGTCCGCTTCCTCCTTGGACAGTCTTTTTGTCATAACGGGGGCAAGCGATATATTTTCAAGCACTGTCATATGAGGGAACAGATTAAAGTTCTGGAACACCATTCCCATACGGCGCCGTATGCGGTTTATATCGCACTTTTTATCGGTAATATCTGTGTTATCAAAAATAATATTACCCGAAGTAGGTATCTCCAACAGATTAAGGCAACGAAGCAAGGTGGATTTACCGCTTCCCGAGGGACCGACGATAATTACCTTTTCCCCTTTCTGAATATCGAGAGATACGTTTTTGAGCACCTGAAGGTCGCCGAAATTTTTTGAAAGGTTTTTAACGCTTATCACTCTTACGCAGTCTCCTTTCAAATATATTCAGCAGCTTTGACATTCCCACTACCAACACGAGATATATGAACGCGATAGCGATAAGCGGCCAGAACGCCGAGAAGGTACGGGATTGGATGATGGAATAGGACTTAGTAAGGTCGATCAACGCAATATATCCGACAATAGACGTTTCCTTAAGTAAGGTTATGAGCTCGTTACCCAATGCGGGAAGAGCGTTTTTGATTGCCTGAGGCATAACTATCTTCCACAATGTCTGTGCAGAAGTAAGTCCCAAGCTTCTGCCGGCTTCTGTCTGACCGAAATCAACGGACAGTATGCCGGAACGGAATATTTCGGATGTGTATGCGCCCGAGTTAAGACCGAAGGCGATAACAGCGGCAAGCATCTTGAAATCGAAGCCCACGAAGACCACGAAGTTGATTATGAGCAGCTGTACCATTACAGGCGTACCACGTATTACGGTTACGTATATATCCAATACCTTGAACAGGCATTTTACGGGGAAGCTGTGCTTGCGTTTTCCGGAATCACGTTCCTCGATAGCGCGAACCAAACCTACCAAAAAACCGATAGGGATTCCCAGAAGAGCAGATAATCCGGTTATCTTTAAGGTAACCCAAAGACCGTCTAAAAGCAGCTTCCAACGGTCGCCTTCGATAAAGTTAAAGACGAATCCATCAAATATTTCTTTAAAAAAATCAAACATTTTAATTATTTTTCGTTGATGTACTTATCAATGATAGCCTTGAGAGTGCCGTCTGCCTTGAGTGCGGCGAGAGCTTCGTTAACCTTTGCAACGAGCTCGGTATTGCCCTTTGCGAAGCACATTGCGTATTCTTCGTAGGTATACTCTTCGTCGATGATGATAAGATTATCGTACTTTTCGATATACTTCTTTGCAGGCTCGTTATCGATAATAACTGCGTCTACCTTGTTCTGGGAAAGAGCGAGAACAGCTTCGGTACCGGTGGTGTACTGAACAACTTCGCCGATAGTATCGTCGTCGGAAGCGTAGATATCGCCGGTGGTGCCGGTCTGTACGCCAACCTTCTTGCCTGCAAGGTCTGCAACGCCCTTAATGCCGGAATCGGAAGCGGTGATTATAACCTGCTTACCGGTTGCGTAAGTATCGGAAAATTCAACGGACTTAAGTCTTTCCTCGGTAACGGTCATACCTGCAATACCGAGGTCAGCCTTACCGCTGTTAACGGAAGTGATGATAGCGTCAAAATTGATATCCTGAATAACTACTTCAAGGCCAAGATATTCACCAACAGCCTGAGCGATCTCAATATCGATGCCTGCGTATTCGCCGTTATCGTCTACGAATTCGTAGGGTGCAAAAGCGGCGTTGGTAGCAACAACCAGCTTACCGTCTTCTTTTATCTCATCATAAGATCTGTAAGATGCACATCCTGCAAAAGCAAATACCATAACTGCGCAAAGAATGAGTGCCAAAATCTTTTTCATTGTTGTTTCCTCCATAAAAACAAAATTTGTTGTCTATATAGTATACTCTCTTTTTTTTAGAAATCAAGTGGTTTTATACACAAAGTTGGATATTTTTCATCTTTTTGAATATTTTTTCAACAAAAATACATCACTTTCCTATTCAACCGGCTTGCACACGTCCACCCAAGAGGTAAAAAGAGATGCTTTTTCCAATTCTTCCAAGGTTAATTTTACCGCGCTGGCGGCGTTTCCGCAGGCGGGATAAACCGTTTCGAACCGCTTTAAGGATACGTCCAGATACACCGCTACACCATCATTTATGCCAAAGGGGCAAACTCCCCCTACCCCGTGGCCGATAAGAGGCTCTACGGATTCGAAGGGAAGCATTTTCGCTTTGGTATGGAAAGCGGCTTTAAATTTGCCGTTGTCTATCTTGCCGTCTCCTGCGGCGACAACCAGAACCGGATTTTCATCTATCAAAAAAGAAAGCGATTTTGCGATTTCCGCTTCTTTACAGCCAATAGCCTGCGCCGCTTCCGCCACGGTGGCGGAGGAAACGTCAAACAGCATTATTTTATCCTCAAGCCCAAACTCTTTAAGATGGGCGGTCGCTTTTTCTACAGACATTTTTCCACTTCCTCCCAAAACTATATTTCTATATTTATTTCGTACTTATCGTCTATAAGTATATAATTTGCACCGTGTTTTTGTGCAAGCAAAAGCAGCTTTGCGTTGTCCGCCAGGGTGCTTTCAAGGGTGCACCAGCTGTCGTCTAAGCGGTCTTCGATAACGCTTGCGTATTTCTTTATATCGTCAAAGTGGTTTTTAATGTACGACCGGCTGAAAACAATACAAAAATGCTTTATGTTTTCCAGATATTCGGGAGTGAAATCCTTTTCAAAGCCAAAGGGGATATAGCATCCCTCAACAATTAAATTCTGCTTGTTTTCGATAGCGGTTTTGATCATTTCTCTTACAATGGGCCACAGATATTCGGTAAGCTCATCATCATCCTCGGGTGTGAGCGAGGTCTGTCCGCTTCGTATAAGCCCCATTTTGAGATGATCTATAGAAAGATACGGATATTTGTATTTTTCCAAAAGTCTTTGTGCAAGGGCGGTCTTGCCCGCGTGGGAGGCACCGGAGATAAGGATTATCATATCAACACTTCCTTTCGTAAAAGGGATTATAACATAGCGGCGCAAAAAATTCAAGCACCTGGAATCACCCCAAGAAGCCTTGCGGCTTCTTGGGGACCCCGGAAAAAGTGCTTGAATTTTATTTTTTAAAAATTATTTAACCTCGCTTCCGCCCCACTCGACAACGGTAAAGCCTTGGCGGGTAAAGGAAGCAAACTCCTGGGGCGGGATATCCACATACGTGTCGGAGGCGTAATATGTCATAAACACGCGGAGCAGGCTATCGGGCGCAGGGGAAATATCCAAAACCGCGCCGTTTGTGTATGTATCTGTTTGGAAAGAGATTACGTTATATGTGTTTTCCTGCATACGGGGCAGCCAGTACACGATAAACTCGTTGGCTTCACGGGGGGTGAGCCCTTGGTAGGCAAGCGCCCATTCAAGGAAGGACGCGGTATCTTCACCGCGGACACAAAAACCTTTGGAAAGATCCCAATACCCGTATTGGACACCTTCCCAGTACAGAGCGTAGTATTCCTTTCCGTCGGGGAAAATAAGGGTTCCGTCGGGGTATGCTGTGAAATTATCCCAGCCCTTGCCGTAATCGGGGTAAGTGCAGGTTAAAGCGCCGTTTAAAGTAAGCTTAACGGAGCAAACCGTGGGTACTTGAGGGTATAAGTATATAATGGGTTTAGCCGCCAACAAAAGCGGCATAACCTCATCGGCAATGATACGGACATATTGTTCGGTATCTGCAGGACGGCACGCCGATGTGAAGCGCACATCTATTTCATCGCCCACGCACCAGTCCGCTCCCTCATCGGTGATAATATATACGTATTCTCCCCATTCTTCTATCATTCGAGGTGTATCCAATTTCAATGTAAGGGCGTTTGACCATTTTTCGGTTATTTTGCCGTACACGTAATCGTCATCATCCAAAACAACCGTTTCCGCCTCATCATCGGGCAAGGGCGGCAGTTCTTGGAGAACCTCCGAATTTTCGTCGGGAACAACGCTTTCTTCGGGCGCAGAGCTATCATCGGGAATAGTGCTTTCTTCGGGGATCGAAGAAACATTACTTACTTCACCTTGCACAGAGGTATCCGAAATATTGCTTTTTTCCTCTTCGCAAGCGCAAAGAACACCAAGGCAAAGCAAAAGGGAAAGAACGATACAAATATACTTTTTCATAAAACATACTCCTTTCGGTCAGTTTCATATATAATACTTTGCAAAGCCCAAAAAGGTTACAAAGATTTTTACAAAGTTATCCAATACCGCTGAACAACACCGCATTCGCCAAGACTTGCATCATACGTAATTTCGTTTTCCAAAACGCCGCCGTTTTTGATAATGGTGCGTTGGGACGGGTAATTGGTTTTATTGCAGGTGATAAGCACCTTTTCTTCCCCGTACTCTTTGCAAACGGGCAATAAAAGCTTTAGCATTTGGGTCGCATACCCTTTTCTGCGCTCACTCGGCAAAATGCTGTAACCGATATTCCCGCCGTATTTCAGTAAAAACGGGGTTAAGGGACGGCGGTAGTCGATAATACCCACCACCTTGTTGTCCTCCTTTCGGACAGCCAAAAACACCTCCGAGGGCACGTATCCCTTTTTCTTTAAGCGGGTATCAAAATCAAGCCACTCTTCATATGTTTCTGTTTCTTCCAGACCTGCGCAGCCATCGAAAGAATCGCCGTTTTTTGCCATTTCTTCTTTATATGCCATAACCTGTTCTGCGTGTTCCGCCCGAGGTCTTACCAAAATAAGTTCGTCCATTTATTCTTCCTCTGTAACACCTATTGCCCGTGGCTTTTGTATAAAAAACATTCTTTTTCGTGGGAATATATTATCCCCACAGCCTGCAGATAGGAATATATAATAACCGTGCCGACAAACTTCATTCCCCTGCTTTGCAGATCGCGGGAAACAGAATCCGACAGCCTATTTGAAGTCTTATCCGTTTCGCAAATAATTTCGCCCTTGGTAAAGGTCTTTAAATAGCTATAAAAAGAACCGTATTCCAAAACGATCTCTTTAAATATCCTGCTGTTTGAGATACTTGCCAGTATTTTGCGTTTATTTCTTATAATACCTTTATGGGAAAGAAGCTCGTTTACCTTTTCTTCGCCGTATAAAACGACCTTTTCTATATCAAAATTATCATACGCTTTGCGAAAACTTTCTCTTTTGTTTAAAACACACTCCCACGAAAGCCCCGCCTGAAAAGACTCGAGCAAAAGCATTTCGTACAGATATTTATCTTCAAAATTCGGCACGCACCACTCAGCATCGTGGTATTCCACGTACAGCGGGTTATTTAAATTGCACCACTTGCATCTTTTTTTGTTTTCCATACAACAAGCTCTTTAAATTAAAATATAATACAATGGACCCAGCAAAAGGAATATTACGGACCAGACACACACGGACACTATGGAAATGTTTTTCAAAGCGGGATTTTGGGCTGTTTTTATACCCATAAGTGAGCAGAAAAAGCCGACAGAGGCAATAAAACCGCCAATAATAACAGTTCCGAAGTACAAATACACAATTATAACTATCGCACCAAGTCCGTTGCCGGGCAACTCACCCTTGCTTTCAATTTCGTTAACCAACATATCGAAACCGACAATCAGTCCGACCTCGCAAACAAACGCAATACATATTACGCACAAAAGTATGATCGACCACACTTTTTTGCCCATAAAAACACCTCCGTTACACCAAGATTTATGGATTAGGTTTTCAACCGCCTTTATTATATCACAAAGCAAAACTGAGGTAATAACGACTTAAGCAAAACAGCACCCACGAAAAGTGAGTGGTTTAGATTTAATTTTTAATACTGTGGAAATGACGAAAAATTTAACTGTGCTTCGGTTTGAAAATATGTATTTTCTATTTCATCAATAAAAACGTGGCTAACGTCACCGATATACTCGACAAGCACGCCGTTTTTGTCAAACATATAACAATCCCCATAGTAATAGGTGCTGTTTTTAGTTTCGTAGACACAGCCAAACAAAACAATCATATTGCCATTGCTTTGATATAAAACCAATGTTTTACCCATAGGCTCATTCAAGGCTGTTCCAAAATCCAGATAGTCTTGCTCTGCTATATCATTTAAAATATCTTCAAAACGAGATTCATCCAGTGCCATAATTAAAGTTGCCTTGTTAAAATCGAAGCTTGGTTTATTTCTACCGCTGATGCGAAGGAGCTCGGGATTCTCGTTCTTATAATCATAAAACTCGATTTTCACTGTATCGGCAAGCAATTCGCCTTTACTGAGATTATTGATTCCGGGGTCGCAGCCGACCAGTCCAAGCAAACAAGTCAATGTCAATACGATGATCAGTACCTTTTTCACGGGGATATCCTCCTTTTTATATTTGAATTCAACGGTTAGTTTCCAACCGCCTTTATTATATCACAAAGCAAGACAGATGTAAATAGTTCCTGAAACTACCGCTTTGTGAAGTTTTTGCTAAAGCAAAAGTGAAGTTGCTAAGCAGTGAAGTTTAGGCTTATGCCTAAGTGAAGTTAAGTTTGCCACTTTGCCGTAAGGCAAAACTTCACTCACGAGGTGAACTTCACTATCGAAGATAACTTCACTTGCCCTTTGGGGCAAACTTAGTTGTTCTCCAAGAGATAATCACCCAAAAAAACAACACCCACAAAACTGCAGGTGTTGTAAAAAGCATATTGTTGTTTTTTATCTCTTGGAGAACTGGCTTGCGCGACGAGCAGCTTTGAGACCGTACTTCTTTCTTTCCTTCATACGAGGGTCACGAGTGAGAAGACCAGCCTTCTTAAGAGAAGGACGGTATGCAGCTTCGTCTGCCTGGGTAAGAGCGCGAGCGATGCCGTGTCTTACTGCGCCTGCCTGACCGGAAATACCGCCGCCGTTAACTTTGCAGATAACGTCGAACTTACCAAGGGTATTGGTAACGTTGAAAGGCTGACGAACTACCAGCTTAAGGGTTTCAAGACCGAAATAATCGTCTATATCTCTGCCGTTAACGGTGATAACGCCGGTACCGGGAACGATACGTACTCTTGCAACACTGGACTTTCTTCTGCCGGTGCCGTAGAAATAGGGTTTTGCGGGTGTATAAGTCATTGTTTTGCTCCTCCTATTACTTTACTTCAACAACGATAGGCTGCTGAGCCTGCTGTTCGTGTTCTGCGCCCTTGTATACTCTGAGGCGAGCAAAGGATGCGTCACCCAGCTTGTTCTTGGGAAGCATACCCTTAACTGCAAGGGATACTGCCATTTCGGGCTTGGTTCTCATAAGAGTGCTGTACTTAACAGCCTTGAGACCGCCTACGTAGCCGCTGTGATGATAATAGGTCTTCTGTTCGAGTTTTTTGCCGGTGAGAACAACCTTCTCTGCGTTGATAACGATCACGCAATCGCCGCAATCAACGTGAGGGGTGTATTCGGGCTTATGCTTACCGTTAAGGATGGTAGCAGCGGTAACAGCAACCTTACCGAGGGTCTTGCCTGCGGCGTCGATTACATACCACTTGCGGTTCACATCTTCGGTTTTGAGCATGAATGTGGACATGAGAAAATTCCTCCGTTTTTATACTATCTTTTTTCGTGCCTTGCCATTATACCACGCAAAAATAAAATGTCAATAGGTTTTTTGTAATTTTTTAAGTTTTCTCTCATTTTCTTTAATTTTCTTTAGTTTTCTTTAATTTTGTAAAACGCAAAATACTTTTTTGCGCCTTTTATGTTGATTTTATTTAAAACCCATTGTATAATACTTTTGAAAGGCTGGGAAAATAATGCTTGAATTTGACGGAATACAAAAAATGCTGGGTTATACCCGCCGCGCCTGCGCGGATTATAATATGATCGAGGACGGAGACAGGATAGCTGTTGGCGTTTCCGGCGGCAAGGATTCACTTGCTCTGCTTTGCTTTTTGGCAAAGCTTAAACGGTTTTACGAAAAGAAATACGAAATTATTGCCGTTACCCTTGATGCGGGATTTCCCGGCGCAGACCTTTCAAACATAACTAATCTTTGCAAAGATCTGGAGATAGAACATCATATTATCCCTACCGATATTTACGATATAGTATTTAATGTAAGGAAGGAAAAGTTTCCTTGCTCCTTGTGCGCAAACCTGCGCAGAGGAGCGCTTAACACCGCCGCAAAGGAGCTCGGTTGCAACAAGGTGGCGTTGGGACACCATTTCGACGATACGGTGGAAACTATGCTGATGAATCTGTTTATTGAAGGCAGATTCGGCTGTTTTTCACCCGTAACGTACCTTGACCGTATCGGCGTAACGGTTATCCGCCCCCTTATTTACTGCCCCGAAAAAGAGATTATAGGTTTTATAAACAAAAACGGAATTGCGGTTTCCCCCAAGTATTGCCCTGCGGACGGAATAACACGCCGTGAGGACACCAAAAAAATGCTGGAGGAAATGTCCAAAAACGACAGGCACTTAAAGACCCGATTATTTGGCGCCCTCGAAAGAAGTGGAAAGGACGGTTGGAGCGTGCATGAAAGGCAGCGCAGAACGAAATCTCAATAGGCTTGCAGATCTGTTCTTCGCCCCCTTTTGCTGTTCCTGCGGGGACAGAGCGGCAGACAACACACTTCCCTTTTGCAAGGATTGTATTAAGGATTTTCAGGTTTCCCTTGTAAAGGAATGTCCCGAATGCGGTTGTAAAAGAAGCGGCTGCTCCTGCGAAAAAAGCTCAAACACCGTATTTTTGTTTTACTACCACACCAAAGGGGAAAAGCGGATAATACTCAACCTTAAACAAAATCCCGATAAACGCACCGCACGTTTTCTGGGAAAGCTGCTTTCGGAAAAGGTTAAACGGGAAAAGAGCGTGGGATTTGATTGCGTAACCTACGTACCCAGAAGCCCCAAAAACGTGAGAATTCACGGCGGCGACCAATCAAAGCTTATAGCCGCAGGGGTGGCGGAGGGCTTGGGAATTCCGTTAAAGTCCCTGCTTGTGCGACGTGAAAAGCGTGCTTCCGACCAAAAGCTTTTGGACGCTGTGGAAAGAAGAAAAAACGTAAAAAACACTTTCTTTCCCGCAAAAGAAGCAGCCGATTACCGCAGAGTTCTGCTTGTTGACGACGTTACCACCACCGGATCCACCATTGACGAATGCGGGGATATATTAAGAGAAGCGGGCGTTAAGCAGGTTGTAAAAGCAGTATTGGCAAGAACACCGTAAAACAACAAAAAGAGGAGCGCAAAAGCTCCTCTTTTATTTATTTTAATAACCGTGCCGATACTATACCCGCATGCATGCTTTTAAACCAACGCACAGTAAATATCATATATAATGCCGTTGGGATATTAAAGGTTAAAAAGCAAATGATTATTGCCAGCACCATACGGAAATACGGCGGTTTTTTTCTGTTTTTGTATTGGTCCTTTTCTGCGTATTTGTATACGCGGGAATAATATTTTCCTATTCCGAACCAAGCAAATGCAAGCAGCAAAAATATACCCGCCGCTGCCGTCACCCAAAACGCTTGGGAGATCACAGCTTGATTTTCGCTCTGATATTTCATAAGCGTATCAAAGCTTTTTGGGGTACTGCTTATTTCGGCGTAAGTCACCATCAGATCGTATATGCCCATGACGGAAAAGAACAAAAACGCAACCGCATAAACAAGCAGGCCCCAACCGCGTATCTTGGGCATAAGGGACGCTTTCTTTATGTTTTTCACCTGAAAGGGCATATCCTTACGGCGCAATTTACGCAAAGCGGAATTGGAAACCAAACAAAAGATCAAAAGCAATACGCCCGCAAGCAGATTTAAAGCAAGACTTCCTACTATGTAGGACGCGGCGAATAAATAAATGAGAATGGCAAAGCCCATAGTGCCGAGAAGACCTACGGAAAGGAAAAGCAGCTCGTATATAAAGGGAGAAAAACCGCCGATAAACGAAAGCACGGAAAACACCGAGGAGGTTTTTCCGCTTGGGGCGGCAAACAGGGTTTTGAGTATTTCGTGGCGGTATATACACACCTCCGATTCGGGGTTTTCGTTTTCCGCGGAAAAGACTTTATTTTCGTCTGTCATTATAAACACTTCCTTCTTTTATCACAAAGTTTTTTAGGTAAAAAGCCGTAAGACGCTTAAAGATCAATTTGCAAACTCAAGCTCGGTATATTCGCCTTTTGCCATTTTCATTTCAAGAATACCCTTTGAAACGGTATATGGCTTTAAAGCGTTCACCTTGCCTTTGGGGAGCTTTATACGAAGCGTGCCACCGTTTTCTGCGATTACGCAGACCTTGTACGGCTTACCGTTTTCCCAGAAAACATCAAACACAAAGCTGCCTCTGGCTCTTAAGCCCTTTATGAAGCCCTTTTTCCAGCTTGGAGGAAGGGCGGGAAGAAGCTCTACCGTTCTTCGGTTCGGGCTTCCTTCGTGGCTTTGAATAAGCATTTCCGTAACGCCGGCAACAGCGCCGAAGTTTCCGTCGATCTGGAAAGGAGGATGCATATCAAACAGATTTTCGGCAGTAGAAAGCTTTAAAAGCTGTTTAAGATGCTCCCCTGCGGAAAAGCCGTTTTTGAGTCTGGCATAAAAATTTATTACCCACGCTCTTGACCAGCCCGTTGCCGCGCCGCCGTGGGAAAGACGTCTTTCGATAGTCTTCTTTGCGGCGTCAAATATTTCGGGCTCGGATTCGTTTATGGTTTCACCGGGGTACAAACCGAAAAGATGGGAAATATGCCTATGTCCCGGCTCACATTCCTCGTAATCCTTTATCCATTCGCAGATAGTTCCGTATTTTTCGCTTATACGCAAGGGAGGGAGCTTTGATAACGCCCCTTCCAAGGCTTTGGCAAATTCCCTTTCCCTGCCCAAAAGGGTGCAGGCGAAGGAAGTTTTAAAAAACAGCTCACGGATTATCTGAGCATCCATAGCGGCGCTGTATGCAAACATACTTTTTTTCTGCTCTCCGCCATCGCTATAATAAAACCAGTTTTCGGGGGAATTTGAAGGAACGGTGTGCAAAACGCCGTCTTTTTCCGTAAGAAAATCCAGCAAGAATTCGCAAGAGCCCTTTAAAACGGGAAAGATATCTTTTAAATATTCGGCATCCCCCGTGAATTCGTAATGATCCCAAAGATTTAAGCAAAGCCAGGGACCAGCCATAGGGAAAAATCCGCACCCCACCGAATCGTGAACACCGGTCCTGCCGAAAATATCGGAAGTATGGTTACAGGTCCAGCCCGATGCGCCGAACAGCTCTCTTGCGGTGCTTTGTCCAAAAAAGCTAAGCTTTTTTACGTAATTCGAAAAAGGCAAAAAGGCTTCGCCCATATTGGTGTTATCCGCGCACCAATAGTTCATTTGCAAATTGATATTGGTATGGTAATCACTTCCCCAAGGAGGTCTGAACCCGTTGCACCAAATGCCTTGCAGATTTGCGGGAAGCGTGGCGTTGCCATCGGAGCAGGAAGAAAGCAAATATCTTCCGAAATTGTAATAAAGGCAAATGAGATCAAGGTCTTCGGCATCTTCCTCTATAACTCGGCGCAGGCGCTCATCCGTGGGCACCGATTCAAGCGAATCCGCTTCCAACTCAAAGCACACCTTATCAAAGCGAGTCTTGTGGTCGAAGATATGAATATTCCTTGTTTCTTTGTAATCGGCATCAAGAACTTTACAAATAGTATCTGTATTGCGTTTTTGATAATCTATGCTGTTATCGAAATCGAATTTTTCTATATCGTAAGTGGTTGCAAAGGAAGCGTAAATTATCAATTCCGTTGCATCGGAAACGGTTATGCCCGCTTTGTCTTTTGCCGTTTTTCCGTTTGAAAGCACTCGGAGACGTGCGCCGAATTTCATTCCCCAAAATTCTTCGCCGTAATATTCGTGGGCAGGGCAGAATATCTGTCCGTCCAATAAAAGAGTATCCGTATCGGGAGCGGTAGTAACCGCATCCTGCCCTCTTTCCATAGAAACGCGGCAGGAAAAACAGCCGTTTTCCGTGTTAAGCTTGTATACAAGGCAATCGTATTTTTCGCTTACAAAGGTTTCGCTGACGTATTTAATGCCGTTTTTTATGTAGGAAACTGCGGCGATCGCTTTGCCCAAGTCCAGTTCCTTGCGGTAATCGGTGTAATCGCTTTTATCCGCAAAATCTATAAATATTTCCCCGAAGCTTTCGTAAAACCGCACTCTCGGCGGGCAAGCCAGAAAGGTATCCGTGCAAAGAGCGGAGGCTTCCTCGTATTTTTCTTTAAAAAGCAATTCTCTTATTTTATTAAGTGTTTTCGGGTCGGCGGTACACTTTTCTTTCAGCTGTTTTCCGCTCCAGAGAGATTCTTCGTTTATCTCTATGGTTTCCTTGTGAGGATCTCCGTAAAGCATAGCACCGATACGGCCGTTGCCCAAAGGAAACGCGCGCATCCAATCCCGTATATATTTATCGTGAAATATTATATTCGACACAAAAATCACCTCGCTGACACATTTTAAGTGTACCACGCTTTTTTAAAAATGTAAAGTGACACGGTATAAATCGCCCCGATTTTACAAATAATAACACCACAAATGTAAAAACAAGGAGATTTTATATATGAAAGCAACGGGAATTGTGAGGAGAGTTGAGGAATGCGTTATAATAGGGCAAACCGTCAGAAACCCGCATAAACACTATGGTTTTCGCTGGTTTGCCCCATTGAACACAAGGGTGTCAAAATCGGGTTTTTGGCGGTTTTTATACATAGCAAAAGCGAGGTGGAATTCACCTCGCTTTATATAATTATTTCTGCTCTAAATATGTTAATTTGCCCCAATGCCATTTTTTGTTTTTATCAAAACGATATTTGTCAGGAGTGCCTAAATAATATATTTGTGTTCCTAATAGCCATTTACGAAGAACTAAAACATTCCCTTTTTTCCCTATATTGTATAATTCTTCGTACATTTCTTCAATATCGGGATGCCAGTGCATATAAGAACCATGAAGAGCGTTTTTGTGAATGATATCTATGATTGTATCATACTCATTGATTGATGCTTGAACATAAATGTTGCCATACAGTTCCCATGTTATAATATCATTTTCGATTTGAGGAAATGAATGTAGACCATCCGTGTTAATAAGCATCCTATATAGTTCCTGCGTATTTAAAGGTACTGTAGCTTCGCCGCTACTAATCATTGACATAAACTGCAAAAAACTGTCATCATCTTTATCAAAACTTCTTTCACCTTTGCAAAAAAGTTTATTAAACAGATATACCAATTCAAAAGTTGCTATAATAGCGGCAGGTATTGCAAAAGAAATCCAAAGATGAGGGATATCAAAGATAGACCAAATTAGCCAAGGGATAAGCGCAAGGAACACATAAAGGGCAACAAAGCCAAACGCCGTATCGCGAATCTTTTGAAAAAGGTTCCGTGTATCTGTGTTGGGCATACTTGTATTCAAGTTTTTGATTTCACCATCTAAAGTAACAGACTCGTTTTCTTCAGTAATATTAGCGACAAAAAACCTGCCGCCGCTATGTCCCAATCGCAAAAAACCAATTTGTAAAACAGTAGGATCATATTGATATATGACGATATCTTTGTGAAATGCTTTGGCTCTTGTCCGAATACTATCTTTGAGTTCATCAAGAGTTCCGTTAAAAACAAATTGCATAATTTCACCACCTTTATTATAGTATATCATATTTAATTTCAAAAGTAAATTGTTGCAGTATAAATCTCCTCAAAATACAAATAATAACAACACAATTTGTAAATTAAGGAGAAATATATATATGAAAGCAACGGGAATTGTGAGGAGAATTGACGATTTGGGACGTGTTGTTATACCCAAAGAAATTCGCCGCACCATGAAGATAAGAGAAGGCGAAATGCTTGAAATTTTTACGGGCAGAGAGAACGAAGTGGTGTTTAAAAAGTATTCTCCCGTAGGTGGCGTGGGAGAAAGCGCCGCTATGTTTGCGGAGGCGGCGGCAAAAGCAAGCGGCGTGAACGTGGCGGTATGCGACAGAGATACCGTAACCGCGGCGGCGGGCAGGGACAAGCGTGCCGTGCTGGGTAAAAACGTATCCCACACCCTTTCCGAACTGATGGAAAACAGAAAATGCTATACCGCAGACAGCGAGGGCGCATCCATTACCGACACGGGCGAAGGAAGCATTTCCCATTTTTGCCCCGTAGTGGCGGACGGAACGGTGGTTGGCGGAGTAATGTCCTTCCGCACAGACGGTTTTTCCGCCCCCGAAGAAGCGGAAAAGCAGGTAATCAGCACAGGTGCGATGTTCTTATCGGGACAAATAGAGATATAGGACATCCTCATTTGGCGCAAAACCAAAAAACGCAAAATAATATTCGGAAACACAAAAAGCAGGCTTGTTTCAATACCGATTCAAGTCTGCTTTTATGGTAGAAATCCTTGCGGATTTCACAAATTATTTTCGTGCGTTTTTTGTAGAAACTTTTACTTCGCTCGCTGTAGATTACTACAGCTCCCGCTTGTAAAAGTTCCTTCTGCATCCAAATGAGTTCGTCCTCATTAGCTCAATTTCATTTTACTGTAAATCTGTCTTTGTCTTCGAGGGGGAAATGCTGCAGTATTCCATTAAGCTTTGCGGGGGCGTTTAAAAGGTTTGTTCCGTGGTGGGAATCCGACCCGAGATAGAATTTACATCCGCAGTCTTTTGCGATCATATATGGACGGAGAACCCGCTTAAGCTGATCCTCATCATACCAATGGGTATAGATATTCAATTCCACGCCCGCGCCGCACGCTGCGACCCCGCCGAAAATTTCGTAAAATTCGTTATCCGAAACCATATCCACCACGTCTATGTGGGCGAATTTTTCGCTGTTATCGATAAGACTGCAGGTGAGATGGGCAATACCCGTTTTTTTAAAGGGAATATCCGAATTCAAAAAGCTGTGCAGGCGTTTTACATAAATAAGCGCTCTTTCCTTTTGGGTGATCCCGGCGGGGACTGTAAACCCATCCATATGAAAATGGGTGGTGGAAACTATAACGAAATCAAAAAGAGAGAAGTTTTCCTTTGTTAAACCTATATTTCCCTGCATATCCATATCCGTTTCACAGCCGAAGAGAAACCGCACTGTATCGTTTTTCGGCAATGGCAGGGAGCGGGAAACGTGTTCATAGCTTAAAGGCTTATACCAAGAGGATGCGCCTGCAACCGCGCTGTCCCAAAAATGGTCGGTAACGGCAACGGTATCCAGCCCGTTTTGCACGGCGTAATCCAGTATACGCTCACAGGTCTGCTCATCGTCCCCCGAGCAGGGAGAAAGACGGGTGTGTATATGCATATCGTGATTATATTCAAAAGCCATAATATTACCCCTTGAATTTATCTGCTTCCTCGGTTGCCATACGGTCGCATTCCTCGTTTTCGGGATGTCCGTCGTGGCCCTTTATCCACACGGTATGAACGGTATGGTAATTTATAAGCTCGTATATTTTTTGCCAAAGGTCGGGGTTAAGTACCGGCTTTTTATCCGCTTTTACCCAGCCTTTTTTATGCCAATTTTCCAGCCAGCCTTTTTCAAGTGCATCTATAAGATACTTTGAATCGCTGCACAGAGTAATTTCGCAGGCTTCCTTCAAAGCCTCCATCCCCACGATCGCCGCCATAAGCTCCATACGGTTGTTGGTGGTGCTTTTTTCGCCGCCGGAAAGGTTTTTGCGGTGTCCGTTATATTCCAGTATAACTCCGTATCCGCCGGGACCGGGGTTGCCTCGGCAGGCACCGTCGGTATACATATTTACTTTTTTCATTTTATTCACCAAGCTTGATAAGTCTTACGTCGTTACCCGAAAAAACGCAGGTATCAAAAGAGCCCAGCAGACGGGAATATATACGGTCGCCGTAACGCTTTAAAAGCTCTTTTCCCCCTAAATTGGTGCTTAATATAAGGGATTTTCCGTTTACAAGGCGCTGGTTTACAAGCTGATACAGCACCGCCGCCGTGTATTGGGTAGAAAATTCCGTGCCCAGATCGTCTATTATAAGCAGATCGCAGGTGATATATTTATCCGTATTATCATTTCCTCTGCCGAAGCGGACGGATTCGAAAGCATCGAACACCGTCTGGGCGGATTCGTATACCACGGTATAGCCTTTGTCTATAACCTTCTGCGCAATAGCGGAAGAAAGGTGTGTTTTTCCCAATCCCGTACCGCCGGTAAGCAAAAGGTTTGCGCCCGTACCGAAGTTTTGGGCAAAATCAATGCAGGTATCCAGCACATCGGACATATCATCCCTGCTCTTTCCGCCGTAATATTTAAGAGAAAAGTTTTCAAAGGTCTGGTCAAGAAGTGCTTTTCCCAAGCCGCTGGAAAGATATGCGTCCACCGCGCACATTTTTATTACGCAGGAGCAAAAGGTCTTTCCGTCATAGCCCGTATCGCCGCACACGGGGCAGGAAAACACGGGTGTATCGTAATCTTCGGGAATGCCGTAGGACAAAAGCTTTTGACGGCGTTCTTCCTGCAGACAAAGGTTTCTTTCCTTTATTTTGTTCATCTCCGCTTCGCAGTTTTCACTGCGCATTGCGGCGATAATACGGGAGGAAACGGCGGACAGCTCTTTATCTATTTCGGCAATATCGGGATATTTTTCATCAAGTGCTGCAGTTCTCTGCAACGCCTCGTTAAGCGCCTTTTCACGAAGTGCGCTCTTTTTTTGCATAGCCTCCGCTGCTGTCATTTACGTTCACTCCTTTTCTTTTTGGTGCGGGCAACCGCTGCGGCGAAGAATTCGTCATCATCAAAGCTTTTGCCCGTATTTATCTTTTCGGTTTGTTCTTTTTTCTCGTTTTCCGCATTTTCCACAGCCTGAACGGAATTAAGACCGTCCTTGTGCCAGCGGGCGAGGATCTTGTTCATATAGCTTAATTTAACTTCGCCGATAGAATTTATCATAATATCGTAAGCGTGCTGTATAAGCTCAAAGGGCAGGTCTTTTTCTAAAAACCAATCCCCGATATACTGCTCTTCCTTGGCGGTGAAGGCGCGGTCGCCCATACCGCAAAGTCTGCGAAGCTTGTACACCCGTTCGTTTGCACGGTTGCGCTTTTCAAGATGGGCTTCTAATTTTTCGTATGTATCCACACCCTCGGAAACCAGGCCCTGGCAGGTTTTGGTAAAATACTTCAAAGCCGTCTTTCCCCTGCTTACACAGTAGGACGCAAGGGTGCACATATATTCCGCCGTAAGACCGCAATGGTCGTAAAGATAAAGAAGGGAATCGTAATCAAAGCGAGTGAACATCTTGCCGTAAAGGGCTTGGAGTGATTCGCAGGCGGTGCGGAAAGCTTCGTCTTTTTCGATAGAGGCCGCAACCGTAGCCGCATCGTAAAGCTGGTCTCTTTTATCGGGAGCTATGGAAGTGCCGTTTTCCGAACCGAAAACTACTCCCGCCCCTCTCCAAAAAGACATAGCGGCACGGAATACTTCCTCCGAAATTCCCAATTCCTTGGCGCTATCTTTTACGCTGTATTCATTTTTTGCGCAGAGATACAACGCCACCGCAAGCTCTTCACGGGTAGCGCCGGATATAACCGCAGATATATTCGCAGGGAATTTTTTTGCCGCGTTTTCGCTCATTCTACGTCCTCTTTTCAGGAGACGAGTCCGCTTTGGGGAAGCACGGAAAAGGACATTTTTGTATGCTCCGCCAGATTGCCGACTATCTCCACTGTATAGTCAATATCTATTTTACCGCCCTGCTCGGTAAGTCCGTTGCGCAGGGATTTGGTGTTTACTTTAATTTGCATAGGCATATTTCCGTTGTGGTATACGCAGGAATAGCTCTTTTCCGGATCAAACACCATAAGAGAATTGAAATCCCCTATTTTGTTTACGGAAATAAGGTTTTTGCCCAAAGACGACACGGTGGTAACCGTATCTGTTTCCTCTTCGGAAAAAACGCAGGTAAAGCCTTTTTTGGTACGGGAAAGGTAACCGTTTACCGTAGCGGTGCGGATCTCTGTACGGGGGTTATCCAGATGCAGAGGATCGTGGGTCTTGCGCTCGGTCTTTATATTTACTGTTACGGGAATCTTCATAAAAATTAATAGCTGTTGATATCTACGACCGTTACGTCGGAAACGGGAGCCTGCAAAAAGCGGTGTGCGCTTTTGGAAAAGCTCTCCACTCCGTCGGAAACGTAATATTTACCCTTTCCGCCGCCGTTTATATCACGGTGGCTTGATATAAGCATATCCTTAAGCTCCGAAACCGCCTCCGCGCCGGAAGAAACAAGCGCGCTGTGGGGAAGGAAATAGGATATTACCTCTGAAAGCAGAGGATAATGGGTGCAACCCAATATGACCGCATCGGGGCAGGTGTCTGCCACGGGGGCAAGGTATTCACGGGCGATCTCCAAAGCGGGGATCTGGTTTACGGAGGTGTATCCGTTTTCTGCCAGAGGAACGAACATGGGGCAGGCAACGCTTATTACGTCACCGCAGCCGTTTTTATTAAGAGCTTTTTCAAAGGCTCCGCTTTTTATTGTGGCGGGAGTGCCCAAAACCAAAACCTTTCCCCTGCCGTTTTTGGCAATTTGCGCCGCTTTTTTTGCCGCACCCTCCACAACGCCCACAATGGGCACGTTAAAGCTTGCACGCAGGGTGTCAAGCGCATTTGTGCTCACCGTACCGCAGGCGGCAAGTATGGAGGTTACGCCCATGGACATGAGAAAACGGCAGTCCTGCAAAGCGTAGGAGCGTATAGTCTCCACGCTTCGGGTTCCGTAGGGGATACGGGCGGTATCGCCGAAATAGACGTAATCTGCGTTGGGAAGCGCCTTGCGAAGCTCCGCAACGGCAGTAAGCCCGCCCAAGCCCGAATCAAAAATTCCTATCATAGCTTTTCCTCGCAGGCGTTTTCTATAAGCTTTTCTATAAGTGCGGAATAGCTGTAACCGCATTTGCCCATAAGACCGGGATACATACTGATGGGAGTAAATCCGGGAATGGTATTTATTTCATTAAAATACAAAACATCCTTTTCATCAAGGAAAAAGTCTACCCTTGAAAGCCCTGCGCAATCCAGAGTTCTGTATATCTTCTCTGCGCAAGCGCGGATATTTTCCGAAAGAACATCGGATATACGGGCAGGCACGTAATAGCTGGCGGTGTCTGCAACGTATTTGGTTTCGTAATCGTAAAAATCGGCGCCGGGAGCTATCTCACCGCAAACGGAAGCGCAGGCGCTTTTGTTGCCCAGCATAGCCACTTCGATCTCTCTTGCGTTTTTAACGCCGGTTTCAACCAAAACTTTATAATCGTTTTGGAAAGCTATCTCAAAGCCTTTTACAAGCTCTTCACGGTTGTTTGCCTTGGTAATACCCACGGAAGAGCCTGCGTTTGCGGGCTTAACAAACATAGGGTAGGAAAGATTTTCTTCGCACTCCTTAACCGCATCCTCGGGGCAAAAGCCGTTTTTGCGGAAGAAAACGTAAGGAACCACGGGAATACCCACTTTTTCGCAAAGGATCTTGGTGGTAACCTTATCCATACATACTGCGGAAGAATAGGTGTTACAGCCCACGTAAGGAATTCCCGAAAGGGCAAGAAGACCCTGCATAGTGCCGTCCTCACCGTTTTTGCCGTGAAGCACGGGGAACACCGCATCCACGTATATAACCGTTCCATCCTCAAGAAGAATGCCGTGGTGGGTGCTTGAAGGGGAGATAACGGCAGGAATAAGGCAATCTGCCTTTGTATCCCAGGTATGGTTACGCATACTGTCCGTATCGCCGGTATAAAGATACCATTTTCCGTCCTGCGTGATTCCCAGCAGGCGTACGTCGTAAACCTCTTTATTTATATTATCAGCCACGCACGCTGCGGAAACGCAGGAAACGGCGTATTCGCTGGAAACACCTCCGAAAAGGAGAGCAACCGTTTTTTTCATTTTAAAATTACTCCTTCAAAAGCTTTCCCATTACTTTCCCGATATTTTCACGTATGATCACATCTGCCATACTGTCTGCGGGGGTGGGAGGTTTATTTATGAGAACAAGATATTTTCCGCAAAAATAGTTTATAAGCCCTGCGGCGGGATACACCGCCAGAGAGGTTCCGCCTACGATAAGCGTATCACAGCGGGAAATATCCGAAACGGCGGAATACATGGTCTTGCTGTCAAGAGGCTCTTCGTAAAGCACAACGTCCGGCTTTACGATCCCTCCGCATTCGCACATGGGAACCGCATCCGAAGAGAGTATATGCTCTACTCCGTAAAACTTGCCACAGCGGGTGCAGTAATTTCTGTGCACCGAGCCGTGAAGCTCGTATACCTTTTGGCTTCCTGCCGCCTGATGCAAGCCGTCTATATTCTGGGTGATGACCGAAAGCAATTTACCCTGCTTTTCCAGAAGAGCAAGGGCTTTGTGGGCGTTGTTGGGAAGCGCTTGGGGATATATCATCTTACTGCGGTAAAATTCGTAAAACCGTTCGGGATGGGAAACAAAATAGCTGTGGCTTATCATTTGCTCAGGCACAAGACCGTACAATCCGCCCTCACCGCGAAAATCCGGTATGCCGCTTTCCGTTGAAACTCCCGCGCCCCCGAAGAAGACTATACGGGATGAATCTTCAATAATTTCCAAAAAACGTTTTACCACTTTGCTTCCCCCCTTCCGAAAAGGATTTTTTAGCATTATATTCTACCATAAATAAACGGGAGTTGTAAAGTATAAAAAGAGAAAATTTGAGTCTTTTTTGAATTATCTTGACATTTTGCCCTTTTTGGCACATAATTGTATATGCTATTTTTTTAACGGAGGTAAATAAGGTGAAAAAAATTGCTGCTTTGTTTTTGCTGTTTATCATTTTGCTTTGCGGATGCAAGAAACAAGATATTAACCTTGAAGACACGGTCTGGAAATACGGAAACGACGTTATTATATATTTTTATGAAAACGGAAACGGACAGCTGGATGTTGACGGAACGAAGCTTTCTTTTACTTATACTCTGCAGGGAGATACGCTTAATACCGTCTGCACCGAAGAGGAGCTAGCCGCAAGCCACGGATTGGATGCGGTGCCGTTTTTCGGTACAAACTCTATATCCTTTGAAGACGGATTTTTATATGTGGGAAGCTGGGAGCTTACCGAGATAAAATAACATAAATATCTCCGGCTTTAACCCTCAAATATATTTATATTTTACATTGACATTCAGGCAGATCTATTATATAATTAGTTATGATCTTTACATAACTGACGGATTTCGCGGAACACCGCGGGGGAGTGTAAAGAGATATACAAGCCGACCGTCTGGGCAAGATCAATTCATTAACGAACTGATTTTGCCCGTTTTTTTATTTTTCGGGCAAGTTTCAGAGTAAGGAGTCAGAAAAAATGGAACACACAAATTGGAACGGATTTAAAGCCGGAAAATGGCAAAATGAAATTAACGTAAGAGATTTTATTCAGACAAACTACGCAGAATACACCGGAGACGAAAGCTTTCTTGAAGGCGCAACGGAACGTACAAACGCACTTATGGCAAAGGTTCAGGAGCTTTTTGCGCAGGAGCGTAAAAACGGCGGTGTTTTGGATATAGACACCGAAACCGTTTCCTCTCTTACCAGCTACGCACCCGGATATATTGATAAAGAAAACGAGCTTATTTTCGGTATGCAGACCGACAGTCCTTTAAAAAGAGGGGTTAATCCCTTTGGCGGTATTCGTATGGCAAGACAAGCCTGTGCCGCATACGGTTACAGATTGAGCGACAAGGTGGAAAACGAATTCAAATTCCGCACCACACATAATGACGGCGTTTTCCGTGTTTATACCGAGGAAATGAGAAAAGCACGTAAGTGCCACGTTATTACCGGTCTGCCCGACGCATACGGAAGAGGACGTATTATAGGCGATTACCGCCGCGTTGCTCTTTACGGTGTTGACAGACTTATACAGCAAAAGCTGGAAGACAAAAACAAGCTTGCTGAAGCGGATTTCACCGTTGAAAGCGCAAGACAGAGCGAAGAATTGTTCCAGCAGATAGCCTTCCTCGGATACATGAAGGAAATGGCTGCAATGTACGGCTTTGATATAAGCGAGCCTGCAAAGAACGCAAAGGAGGCTATTCAGTGGACATATTTTGCATATCTCGGCGCTATAAAAGAGCAAAACGGCGCCGCAATGTCACTGGGCAGAGTAAGCAGCTTCTTTGATATTTATATTGAGCGTGATATTAAAAACGGTATACTTGACGAAAAGGGCGCTCAGGAGCTTATGGACGATTTTGTTATTAAGCTTCGTATTGCCCGCCATCTCCGCACTCCCGAATATAACGAGCTGTTCGGCGGAGATCCTATGTGGATAACCGAAGCTGTGGGCGGTATGGGTAATGACGGCAGAACCTTGGTTACCAAGAGCTCTTTCCGTATGCTCAACACCCTTTATACTCTGGGCTCTTCTCCCGAACCCAACCTTACCGTGCTTTGGTCTACCCGTCTGCCCGAAGGGTTTAAGCGTTTTTGCGCAAAGGTTTCTGCGGATACAGACTCTATCCAGTACGAAAACGATGAGGTAATGCGTCCTCACCACGGCGATGATTATGCTATTGCCTGCTGTGTTTCCGCAATGGAGATAGGCAAGCAGATGCAGTTCTTCGGCGCAAGATGCAACCTTGCAAAGCTTTTGCTTATTGCCCTGAACGGCGGTTTTGACACTACAAGCGGTATTCATATCGGTCCCCAGATGCCCGTTATGGAAGGTGAAACGCTGGATTACGATGCCGTAAAGGAAAGATTTGATATTTACGTTGAATGGCTGAGCAAGCTTTACGTAAACACCATGAACCTTATCCACTATATGCACGATAAATACGCATACGAAAAGACCCAGATGGCGCTCCACGATACCGACGTAAAACGTCTTATGGCGTTTGGTGTTGCAGGTTTTTCCGTTGTTGCAGATTCACTCAGCGCATTCAAGTTTGCAAAGGTACAGCCTATTAAGGACGAGATGGGCTATATCGTAGAATTTAAGACCGAAGGCGATTTCCCCAAATACGGTAATGATGATGACCGTGTTGACCTTATTGCAAGAGACGTGGCGCATCAGGTAATAACCGAGCTGCGCAAGACTCCCGCTTACCGCAATGCGGAACACACCCTTTCCGTTCTTACCATTACCTCCAACGTAATGTACGGCAAAAACACGGGCGCTACTCCCGACGGAAGAAAATCCGGCGCACCCTTTGCACCCGGTGCAAACCCCATGCACAACCGTGAGGAAAACGGAGCGCTTGCTTCCCTTAACTCTGTGGCAAAGATATGCTATGAGGACTGCCGTGACGGTATTTCCAACACATTCTCCATTACACCCGATGCATTGGGCAAAACCGAGGAGGAGCGCACAAGTAATCTGGTTTCCATACTGGACGGCTACTTTGCAAAGAACGCCCACCACATAAACATAAACGTGCTTAACAGAGAAACTCTGATAAAAGCTTATGAAAACCCCGATGATTACCCCAACCTTACCATACGTGTTTCCGGCTACGCTGTAAACTTTAACAAGCTTTCCCGCGAACAGCAGAGAGAGGTTATAAGCCGTACCTTCCACCAGTGCGTATGATGGGAAGAGTTAATTCCATACAAAGTCTGGGCACGGTAGACGGGCCCGGCGTTCGGTTTGTGGTGTTTTTTCAGGGCTGTAATCTGCGGTGCAAGTGCTGTCATAACCCCGATACGTGGGACATGGCAGGGGGCAAGGAATATTCGGCAGAAGAGATAGTAAACAAAGCTATACGCTATAAAGAATATTTCGGCGCCGAGGGGGGAATAACCCTTTCCGGCGGAGAGCCCCTTTTACAGCCGGAGTTTGCAAGAGAAATATTTGAAAAATGCCGTGAAAACGGTATAAACACCTGTCTTGATACTTCCGGAAACGTTTTAAACCAAAAAGTAAAAGACCTGCTTGAAGTAACCGACAGAGTGCTTTTGGACTATAAATATACCGACGATGCCTCCTACCGCGAGAATGCGGGATGCGGGATAGACACGGTAAACGCTTTTCTCAAGTATCTGCAGGAAAAAAGTATTCCCGTAACCCTGAGGCAAGTCATCATTCCCGCCGTAAACGACGGGGAGGAAAACATAAAAAGGCTTAAAGAGGTTATAAAAAGCCACTCTTGCATAGACAAGACCGAGCTTCTTCCCTTCCGCAAAATATGTTCGGTAAAATACGATAATATGGGTATCCCCTTCCCCTTCGGAGAAATGGATACACCCAGTGATGCTTTAATGAAATCCCTTAACGCATT
>JAFOBR010000100.1 GCA_017381715.1 Clostridia bacterium | reverse complement strand
TGATTCATCTCCGCTTATAGGTGCTGTGGAAGAGTTTTCCACAGGCGTGTCGGGTACGCATCCGCAAAACAAAACTGCAAATATCAATGCAAAGATCAAAAACGTTTTTTTCATATCTTTTTGCTCCTTTCAGATTTTATATATAATACTTTTCAAAACCCAAAAAGGTTACGGGAAAAACCGAAAATTTACATTTTTTTAAATACGGCGCGGGTAATAACGTATCCCGTCCACCCGCCGAAAAGGTTTAAAATCAGATCGTCAATATCAGGCGAGCCGGTAAGCAATAGAAACTGTAGCGCCTCTATGCACACGACTATGATAGCAACGGTGCAAACGAACGTGAGTAACCTGCGCTGACGCTTGAACAGCTTGGGCAGAAAAAAGCCGAACGGGGCAAAAACGGCGATATTTCCGAATATATTTACCGCAAACGCCTTGAAGGACACGTCCCCCGTAAAAACGCCCTTTACGAATTCCCACACGGTGGCAAAGGGAACGAGATTTCCGTGGGCAGAAAAATACCTGCGGTAAAGTTCAAAATTCGCGTTTTGGAGATTGGATATCCCCGTCCTGCCAAAGCTTCCGTCAAACAGCACCCAATAGGCAAGCAGGGTAACGTATACGGTAAAAAGAGAAAACAAAATAAAAAATGCTGTAGAAAATTTCTTATTTTTCATACCGTTCACCCCTTTGTTTTATGTTACCATATAAACGGTGATTTGTCAAATATGTGCGAGGAACGAGGACCCCACCCCACAAAACCTGCGGTTTTGCGGGGAACCCCGGGAATGAGGAACCCACCCCACAAAACCTGCGGTTTTGCGGGGAACCCCGGGAATGAGGAATTTCGGTAGTTTTTTGCGTAACGCAAAAAACAAATACAATTATTAGCGGGACGATAGGGATATCGTCCCCTACGATTATCGAATAGCCGTGGCTGTTTGCAGACCGTAGGGGATGACGTCCCCGTCATCCCGTAAACTGTTCGCACGAAACTAACGTCTGTTCGATGACCGAGCGAAAGCGAAGGTAAAACGCTGTAGAAAACGTTCTTTACGAGCGTGCTGTAGTAATCTACAGCTAGCGAAGTAAAGACGTTTAAAAAACGCAAAACAAAAAGAAATCTGTTTACAGATTTCTACCTATAAAGAAAACAAAAATGCGAGAGATAAAATACATATCTCTCGCATTCTTATTACGTTTTATTAATATTTTGCGTTTTTGTTCTACAGTGTTTTACCGAGCGCCAAGAGAGGCGTTATTTTATGTCTTCTATAACCTTTTCCGGCTTGTTATCCAACACTTCGGGGGTGGACATAAGGGTGCGCAAATATTTGAGCGCAGAGGCGAAATAATGTCCGTCGCAAACACGCTCATCGGTAACCACGCACATGTCTATGTATTTTCTGTTTACGGGCGCGCCGTTTTTATCCAATTCCACTGTGCTTCTTTTTGCACCGAACGAAATAAACAGGGGCACGTTGCCGAAATTATATATATGGTGGTAAATGGGAGGAATACCCAAAGAGCCCATGGAAGTAATTATCATAGACCCGTGGAAAGGAGAAAGCTTGGAAAGGGAGCGGGGGAGCATACGGTGGTAATCCATCTTCTTAAGCACCCACACGGCAAATTTAAGCATAAATCTGGGAAGAGAGCCAAGTATTTTTGCAACGTCATCAAAACTGCTGACTTCGTTACGGGCAAAATCTATCTCTTTGTTTATAATATGGTAAACGTCCTCTGCGGTTGCATCCGGCGGGAATTCCATTTTTATAACGGTATCCGGTGCATCAAGGCGCATTTCTTTTTTAATTGTCATCGCCACCTCAATATTATTGCGGGCGTACACACGCTGTCCCCGTACAAAACGGTTTATTCCGGGACGCTGGGATACGGTGCGCACGTATGCGGCAATAAGCAGATGCATTATGCCGAAGCCCTTTAATCCCTCGGCGCGCTTTTTAAATATATAATCGTCTGCGGCAGAGGTTTCAAAGCTGTCGCGTATCTGGTTGCAGGCGTCGTTGCGCTCTGCCATAATAATACATTCTATGTTCGTCATAGGGGAAATGGTCTTTAATCTTCTGCCTTCCTGCCAGGAGTGCTTAATTTCCATAGAATCATCATCCTCTGTTTTCAAAATCAAAATCTTTTTGTGAGGTTTGCATTTGTGGGGTGAAAGATGCTCTGCGTCCTTCGGATTTTATTATACCTATAAATTTGTAAATTGTCAACATACCGCCTTGATTTTTGGCTTTAACAGTGTTATAATTATTTTGTATCAAAAAATATTTTTGGAGGAAACACAAATGAAAAGAGCTTTGGCTGTAATACTGCTTACGCTTCTTTTGGCGGCAGCTTTGGTTGCCTGTAACGACGATGTGGAGAATGTTTCTCTTGATAACACCTCTTCCGACGGATACGTGGCAAACGTGCCCGAGAAGGATTATAAAGGAGAAAAAATAATCTTCCTTGCTTCCGGCGTAAACGAAACCGCAAATTCCGAAATTCTTTATAACGAATACGTTGACGGTCAGGAAGGTCAGCTTCCCGAAGTAGTTAACGATGCACTGCGTGAAAGAGCAAATATGCTTTACGAGCAGTACGGATTGGTTATCGAGGAAAAATACATTTATGACAGTAAGCGCCACCACGGCGATACCCTTACTTATATGCGTGATGACCTTGTAACCGGTGCAAAATCCTACCACGTAGCCGCACCCTGCCTTTACGATTGCGCTGCTCTTGCGGCAGAAGGTATCCTCGTTGACCTGCTTTCCGGTGAGATCCCTTATCTGGATATGTCCCAGCCTTGGTGGGATCAGTCCTTTAACAAGGAAATGACCCTTAACGGCGCACTTTATTTCACTATCGGTGATATCGGTATCACCAACAAGGATGCTACTTCCTGCATCGCTTTCAACAAAGACCTTATCGTTGAATACGGCCTTGAAAGCCCCTATGATCTGGTTGATGACAACGAATGGACAATAGATAAGGTTATCGAAATGTCCAAGACCATAAAGAACGACCTTAACCAGGACGGCAAGATAGATTATCAGGATCAGTTCGGTTACGGCGGACAGTACGATGATATGTGGTTCCTTTTCTATGCTTCCGGTGAGCGTACCGCTTCTATCGGCGCAGACGGATGGCCCGAAATAACCATATTCAACGATCGTTCCGTAGACGTTATCGAAAATATCCTTGAGCTTATGCAGAACAGAGATTACTATGTTTCCGCAAACGATTACTTCGGCGTAACCAAGTGGCCCTCTGAGCTTGTTACAAAGGCTTTCGTTGAAGGCAGATCTATCTTCAACCTTTCCGGCCCCTCTTCTACCGAAGCTTACAGAGAAATGGAAGACGATTTCGGTCTGGTTCCTTTCCCCAAGTACGATAAAGCGCAGGAAAACTACTACACCCTCGTTAACCCTTGGACATCCAACGCTTTCTGTGTTCCTATAGGACTCACCGAAAAGCAGTACGAAATGGTTGGTATCGCCTTGGAGGTTATGGGCGCTCATTCCAAAAACAACCTTGCTGTTGCATACTATGATATAGCCCTTAAATACCAGAAGACCCGTGATGACGATACCGTAAGAATGCTTGATATCATCTTCGCTTCCCGTGGATGTGATATCGGTATGATCTATAAGTGGGGCGGTATGGACACCATGCTTCAGGATCTGATCACCAAGCCCGCAGGCTCCTTCACCTCTACCTTTGAATCCATAAAGGATAAAGCCCAGTCGGATATGGAAGCAACCATAGAGTTCTACGAAAGCGTACAAAACAAAAAATAATAAAGCACACAAAATCCTCCGATAAAATCGGAGGATTTTTTACTATAAAAACCGCCGCGCAAAACCGGCGGTTTTCCAATATTCTTGTAATTGACAAAATGCGACCTTTGTGGTAAAATGACCGTCGGAATAAATCTCGTGCTTCCCGATAATACGTTTTTAAAAGGATTATTTCTTATGAAAGAATTTTTCGGTTTCGGCGGGTATCAGCGTATACCCGAAGGTTATTTTTCCTGGCAGCATTTAACGTTTGTTTCCTCTTTAATGGTAATTATGGTGCTTTGCGCCGTTTTGTTCGGCTTAAAGAACAAAAACAAAGACGAAAAGGCCAAAAACCGCGTGCTTTTAGCTGCCGCTATAATTATAGATTCGGCAGAGATATTCAAGCTTATCATAGTATGCGTGCGGTCGCAGGACCCGCTGGCGTGGCTTTATGACCTGCCTCTGTTTTTGTGCAGTATTCAGCTTATCGCCATTCCCCTTGCCGCCTTTACAAAGGGCAGAATAAAGAATGCGGCACTGGATTTCGTGTTCATCTTCGGCTTGCTGGGCGCGGTTATGGGCACATATTTTGCAGGGCAGAATTACGGCTGTTATCCCGTTTTGAGCTTCGATAACGTGATTTCCGGCTTTACCCATTCCGTATCCGGCTTTACATCCCTTTACATAGCCATATCCCGAATGGCAAGCATGAAAAAGCGCAATATCTGGGTAACCTTTACCATTCTTTTCGGCTTTTGCGGCGCCGCCCTCCTTGCAAACAAGCTGTTGGATTATAACTATATGTTCCTCCGCGGCGGAGACGGCACCCCCTACGATATAGTATACCGCTTTGTAAACGGCAACCAAATACTTTATCCCTTGTGCGTTATAGGATTGTTTTTGGTATATATAGTAGCTTTTTACTTTGTATTTTACCTTTGCACAAAAAAGAAAAAACAACCGTAAATTTAAAAAAAGAGCAGATTTTTTAAGATCTGCTCTTTTTGCTGTTTATAGAGTTTTTCTATACCAAAGCTTTTATCCATTCGGTGATTGCGGCTGTTACTGCGGAAAATCCGAACACTGCGGAAATTCCCACTACGCCGCCAACCAGCACAAGGAAAATAATATGAAGTATTACCGCGCTCAAGGCGTGCCTGCGGCGGTTAAGCTTTTTGGAAGCGCAAGCCATAATTATTGCGGCAATAAGACCGAAAACGGGTATCATAAACACCAGCTGGTTCAAAAGATATCCGCCGGTGGAAACAGGGGCGTATCTTCCCGTGGGGAGAATATTATCCCCGTAAGAGGTCTTAACGGGCGCTTCTTCCTTTTGTGAAACCGGCTCGGGAATGGGGAAAGCCTCTTTTTCCTTTTCCGTTTCCGCGGCGGGGGAAGGAATATCCTTTTCCGCTTCCGCCAAAACTTGGGCAACGCTCTCTTCCTTTATTTCCTCTTTAATGGGGGTATCTCCGTAAAGGGTTTTTGTTCCGCATGAGGGGCAGATCGCCACTCCCTCACGGACTGCGTAACCGCATTGAGGGCAGTATGTCATATTAAACTTACTCCTTTTTTGTGTTTGAAGGCTTTGTCAAAAGTCCTTTAAAATATGCTCTGCGTTTTTTAAATCCGCCAATATTTTTAAACATATAGTCATTAAGCGCCAGAATATGCTTTCCTGCGGTCTTCAGCTCCTCCGCCGTGCATTTGCCGCCGAACTCTGCTTTGCGGAAATATTCCATAGCAAAGGAGGGGTTGGGCATTTCGGGGTCGGAACGGCAGATACGTTTAATATATTCGGGGTATTTTTCACCCTTTAAGGGGGCAAATCCCTTAAGGCGCAATAATTTAATATGCTGTGTATGAAGCTCTATAAGTCCTTTGTTGGGGTCGCCCTCGCCGCAGGAATACTCAAATCTGGCTTTATACACACGTTTTCTCCGTTTTTCGTTGCGTCTGTAAACAAGAGCAACGATCAACGTAACGATTATAACACAAACAGAAACACAAATACAATAGATAATTGCTTTTTTGTTTGCTTTCGGGTCCCCCGAAATATCTTCGGATAAAGTTCCGCTTTCTATGGATTCATCTAAAGATTCGGCTTCGCTGCTTTCCTCCGTGCTGCTTTCCGCCTCACTGCTCTCTTCGGGAACGCTTGAATCTTCTGCGCTTGTTTCCTCGCTTGTTTCTTCGCTTACGTCGCTTTCCTCGGTGGGAACGTACATAGGGATTTCAAGCACAGGACCATCAGACCCAATGGAATTTTGCATTGCGCCGTAGGTCATTTCAAAGGGAAGCCAGCCGATACCGTCTATAAACACCTCGCACCAAGCGTGGGAGTTTGAATCGTATATATATCTCTCCCCGTCGCTGCCTGCGGAACGGGAGGAATAACCGGTAACGTATCTCGCCTCAATACCCAAGCTTCTCAGCAGTAATACTGCAGTGGAGGAAAACTGCACGCAGTATCCTTCGCCGGTGTTAAACAAAAAGTTGTATATACTGTCCTTATCGTGATCGTAATTCTGATACCGATCGGACATCTGGGGGTTCATTGTGTAAAACTTTGTCTGTGAAAGATATTTTTGTACGGCGCGCACCGCTTCGGTAACAGGGGCATCGTCTGCCAGCCAAGCGTCGTAGGATTCAAACCCGCCGTATTTTACAAGTATTTTTTTGGATAATGCTATAAGCTCTTTATCCAGCATTTTGTCGCCGGAAATAACCGTATCCTCTTCGGGAGGATCTATATACGGCTCTACGCCCGCATCACGCAGCTTTTGGGTTATTTTTCTCAAAAGCGCATACCACTCTCCGTCGTCGGTGTCCATTCTCGGAAAGCTGTAGGTAAACATAGAGTACGCGGGGTACTGCTCGGGAGTGCCGTCGTTATCAAGATCGTAATACTTGTTAAACTGTTCTTTGTTTATATTCACAGCGCCTGCCGCAACAGCAATATAGAGGGGACGTTGTACCGCGGTTACCTCCAAAGCGGGAGTTGTAAATGAGTATGCGGGGTCAAAAACGTCTTCTTCAAACAGCATATCTCTCACAAACGAAGACATTGTCTGGTAGGAATCGTCTGTAAGATCTGCGGAATTTGAGGTGTCCAAAGTCCAGTTATTATCGCTGTAATCATAGTGAATACGGCGGCGCAGGAACATATCCGCGCTGTCATTGGCACCGGAAACTATGTATAAAAGAATATTTTGGAATTCAATATCCTCAAGCTCGGTGGTAGATTGCTTTTCCTCAAGATCGTTCATAAACTGCTCGTAGCCATCCATGGAAATATCACCGCTGGCATCGCCGAATCCGCCGGGGGAAACCGTGGGAGGCTTTATTCCCGTAAGCTGGGAAATGGCGTCCATCAGGGATTTTGAAAAGCTTTCGTCGGAAGCAACGGGCAGTAAAACAAATACCGCCGCCAGCAAAAACGCAAGGGTTTTTACGCCTATTTTGGTAATGGGCAGGGAAGAGCCCATAACCTTTCCCGCTTTTCCCTGCACGGAAACGCAAAGCATGGCAATGATACACAGTATCATTATGTAAAAATGGGCGCTGTCGTTTCTTTCAAGGGCAATAAACAGTCCCATAGTTACGGCAGAGGTAAGCAGTACGGGCACAAGGGATCTGCACCTTAACAAAAAGTGAGCAAACACCATAAGACACATACAGGCAAGCAACGCCGACGCCACGGTAAGTCCCATATCGTGATAAGGAATATAATAATCCGGCTCGTATCCGGTTATTTCCTTTGAAATAATGTCTATTTTTGCGCTCAATGCGTCGCTTACGTCAAGGAATGTAACAAACAAGATCCCCATTCCCTGAAGTATAAGGGCGGGATAAACTATCCACTCTGCGGAAAACAAAAATCCGCATCCCATTGCCGCCGCCGTAAACAAGCAGGCGAAGTATACTATAGAAAGAGAAATTTCCGGTAAAACGGTACTTTTTGCAAATCCCGCCACCGCCGCCGCCGTAATAAAGCATAAAGCAAGGCAGGCGAAAAAGCCCATAGCAGAGGAGGGGGAAGCAAAAATCTGTTTTTTTCTTGTTAAATTGGGACGAAAGCTCATACTCTTCCTCCCGTTTCAGCCAAGGAATACAGCACGGTAATTCCCGCGCTTTCCAGCTTTTTAATAATATTTGTGTCTACGGCGGGCACTTCTCCCAGAGGAGCGCACACCATTACCGCAATGCCTTTGATATTGGGTGCTTCCGTTTGCAAAGCCACGATCTGTGCGGCTGTGTCCTCGTTAACTGCGGCGGTAATAAGGGTTACCGCGTCCGCTTCCCCCAAAAGTATGGGGTCAATACGGCTTTCCGAGCCAAGGGGCACGTATCCGCTTTTGCAAAGGGAAACGAAGGCTTCTTCCATAGAAGCGGTAATACCTATATTTTCTTTTCCGTTCCGCCAGGAAAGCAAAACGCTGTCCCCTTCGGAAGCCAGGGAAAGGCACATTCCGTAGGCGGTTTCCAGAACGGAATCCAAAAGTGCAGGGTTTTTATCCTTCTTTTGGTCGGTTTCGGGGAGATAATCTCCCGTATCGCAAAGCACGCAATGGCATCTTTCCTTGGGGGATGCAAAGCGTATTATCTGTAATTCTTCTTCTCTGGCGCTTTTTTTCCAGTGAATATCTTTAAGGCTGTCGCCGGGAACGTAATCCGCAATTTCAAACACTTCGTCTCTGTCGTCTCCGCGGCGGTTTCTGTCCGCCCCTTCGCCCATACCGGAGTGTATCTTGGTCTGTTCCGTCTTTCTGCCCGTGACGGGAATAACCGGCATATTTACCTTGAATTCGCCGCCGCTTACGATTTTAAAGAGTCCCATAGGGTCGTGCACCGAAAGGCGTTTACAGCATACCTCAAAGCAGCCGGAAAGTCCGAAAGCCACCGGCTTTACCGCCGTAACTGCGCTTAAACCGCCCATCGTTACCCCCGTTTTTGTTCTTACGGGAATACGGGTGTAAACGTAACCGTCCTTTTCCGCTTTGGGGATATACATGCTTGCCGTAAGTCCCGGCAGGGGAAGGGGGAAATAATTATACACCGTAAGGGTAGCGGACGCGCTTTCGCCCTTGCGCAAGAACTGCTTATCAAACCCGATCTCCCCGCTTATTCCGCAAAAGCAAATAAATGCGTAGATCAGGGAAAGGATGGGCAGTATTATCAAAAAGGTGGCGGCAATGCCCATAGGGGTATTTTTACGGATTATGGCATAACAGCACAGCCCGAAAACCGCCGCCGCATAAGGGAAAAACCAAACGGTGGGCAGTGGGTAAAAGGGTAAAGTTATTAACCGTGTTGCGCCGAAATTTTTGTTTTTCATATTCTGCCTTTACCGCGGCGGGGGATATCCGTTTCCTTAAGAATTGCCTCAAGCACCTGCTCTGCGGTCAAAAATTGGCGCTTTGCCTCTTGGGAAAGGGTAATTCTGTGGTTTATGCAGGGAACGAACATAGCGTGAATATCCTCGGGAAGCACGTAATCTCTGCCCTGCAGATATGCATACGCCTTTGCAAGACGTACTATCATTACGCTGCCTCTGGGGGATGCGCCCAAAGCTATGTATTTATTGTTTCTGGTTGCGGTTATAAGAGTGACCGCATATTTGTATATCTCCTCGTCAACAGAAACCTGCTTTACCTCTTCACGCATAGCGGCAAGAGATTCTCTGTCGGTTACGGGAGTAAGGGTGGGCAGGGTGTTTTCGTGGGTCATACCTGCGGCAATACGCATTTCCGCCTCAAAGGTAGGGTATCCCATGGAAAAACGCATACAAAATCTGTCTACCTGCGCTTCGGGCAGGGGGTACGTGCCAACAAATCCCATAGGGTTCTGGGTTGCGATAACCGTAAATACCTTGGGCAGAGCGTGCATTTCACCGTCTACCGTAACGGTACCCTCGTTCATACATTCAAGAAGTGCGGACTGTGTCTTGGGGGATGCGCGGTTAATTTCGTCCCCAAGGAATATATCTGCGTTAACCGCACCGTGGCGGAATACAAATTCGCCGGAGCGTTTATCAAACATATTAAAACCGGTAATATCGGAAGGAGTTACGTCGGGCGTAAACTGAACGCGGTTGTAATCCAAGCCGGAAAGGCGTGCCAAAGCGGAAGCAAGGGTAGTCTTACCCACGCCGGGAACGTCCTCTATAAGCACGTGTCCCCCTGCCAAAAATGCGGTTACCAAAAGCACAGCTTCCTTTTCTTTTCCCAGAACAGCTTTAAAAAGTCCTTTTGTAAGGGCTTTTGCCTGCTCGTGTCCGTTTGTAAGTGACATAGTGTTTTCCTTTCTTTACGTTAACGCGCGTATTTTTTCTTCATTACTATCGTCAAAACAATATAAAGTATTATAAATACAAATCCAATACTGCCTGCGATAATTGCCGCCAGCAAAATGGGCTCAAAGATAACGCCCAGCACGGTTCTTGCCAGAGTAAGCATGGTGGCAGACAAAGGAATTTTAGAAACAACAAATTCGGTAATGGTGGCGGAAAGTCCGTATATTACCGCCAGAATCGCACCCCAGAGAAGTGCGGGTATGCCGGAAAATATAAATACGCCTTCCTTTCTGCGGAGAAGGGGTATCATAAGCAAAACGCAAAGGGCGGTAACACAGAAAGCGCCAATGGGAATATAGGGGCTTATTGCCACGTTAATAGTGGTCATAGTGGTCTTTACAGCGGGATTTGCCAGAATTTCGCTTGTCGCCTGATTAATGGTTTCGGTGTGCTCGGAAAGCACCTCTTCTATCTGTGCAAGGTCTTCGTCTGTAATTTCATATCCCGTGGCATCATAAATATTCTGTTTGTTGTCTTCAACCAAAACCATTATCTGCTCGGGCGTAATTTCAAAGCTGTCTATATTTCCCGCAAGATAATCCTGCGCTTTGTCAAGCAGGTCCTTCAAAGCATCGTCAAGACCGGCGTTTTCCGCAAAAGCACGTATATCCTCGGCAGACATGGAGGCAAGCGTTTCGTTGCCGGAGGATTTTAAAACCTCTTCCACCTTTTCCACCACGGTGGAACCGCCTATTTCAAGGGAAAGCACGTCTGTTTTTTCCACTACGGTGTGTACGATATCTCCCGCAACCGCATTGCGCAAAAGCAAAAATCCCGTGCCGACAGCGGAAGAAACAAATACGCCGATAGCCAAAAATACGCAAAGAGTAACACCCCACCAGGAGTTTCTGCGGCGGCGTTTTTTGGGCGCGGGTGCGCTCTTTATCTCGGGCTGGTCTTGAGAAACTGTCTGTTCGTTGTTAATGGTCAGGTTGTTATCCATTTTCTTGTACCTCGTATGTGTTTTTAATTATTTTTCCTGCGTTAATAAGATATGGTACGGGGTCGGCAATAGTCATCTGTGCCGTAATTTCCCCGTGGGAGAGGGGTATATAAAGGTCTGCGCCCAAATTTCTGCCTTCTTCGGTAATGGCGCCGGAAACGCAAACTACTCTTTTTCCCATGCTTTTTGCAAGCTTTGTCACCTGCATGGGCAATTTTCCCATAAGGGTCTGCTTGTCCGTTTTGCCTTCGCCTGTAATAATTATATCCGCTTTCTCTATTTTCTCTTTAAGGGAGCAAAGGTCGGAAAGCACTTCGAATCCGCTTTTTATTACGGGCTCGCATATCGCCATAAGCCCACCTGCAAGTCCTCCTGCCGCCCCTGCGTAGGGCGTGTTTGAAACATCCTTGCCCGTGGCTTCCTTTAAAAATCGCGCAAACGCTCTGTGGCTTTTTTCCATACGCACAGCCGTCTGCTCACTCGCCCCTTTTTGGGGAGAAAATACCATAGATGCGCCTCTTTCGCCGCAGTATGGGTTATCCACGTCGCAAGCGAATATAATTTCCGCATCCTTCAAAAGGGGGGTAAGGTTTTCAAGGTCAATACCCACGCACCATTCTCCTGCCAATGCGGCAAGCCCTTTTTCCCCGATAATACGGGCGCCCAGCGCCTGCAAAGCGCCTGCGCCTCCGTCATTTACGGCACTGCCCCCAAAGCCTATAATAAGCTTTTTGCATCCATCTTCAAGGGCTTTTTTAATGGTTTCACCGGTGCCGAAGGAACGGGCGTATATAATATTCGGGTGGTCCGCACCCACGGTCATAAGTCCGTCCGCAAGGGCGGTTTCTATAACTGCCGTATCGTCTATGCGAAGGTAGTAAGAGGAAATCTCTCTTCCGTAGCTGTCAAACGTGGGAAAATATATTCTTTCTCCCCCGCAGATATATTCAATACATTCGGCAAACCCTTCGCCTCCGTCGGAAAAAGGGATAATTTCTCCGCTGCCCAAGCCTTCCTGCACAGCCGTTTCCCCGTCCTTGGAGGATATACTGCCTTTAAAGGAATCCATTATAAGCAAATACTTCAAAAAAACACAAGCCTCTCCGGTAAAACTTACATATTATTATAACACACCGTTAACGGAATGTAAATAAACATACAGCAAAACCAATAAAAATTTACACTTAAAACAAGTTGACTTTTTTATGCATACGATGTATAATATTAGAACATAAAACACAAAAAAAGGAGCAAATACTTATGAAAAAGCTTTTAAGCGTTGTTATCGTTCTCGCTTTGGTTTGCGCTTTCTTTATGATCCCCGCTTCCGCAAAGGCAAACGTAAAAGACGTTTGGTTTGAGGGCGAAAACGTAAAGGTTCGCGCAGGAGCAGATCTTGCCCTTCTTCGCGATAACAAGATCCTTTCCGAAGAAAACGCAGTTGCAAACGATTTTAACAAATCCGGTATCGTTCTTGTTCAGAACACTGCTATGATGGATGCGGAAAACAACACCGTAGCAACCATGTATATTGAGCTTGATTCCGTTCAGAACATAGATACCGTATACCTCACCTGGTATGTATACCACAACGCCATTATCGGTCTTCCCCACAACAATAATCTTATCATCGGCGTTTCCGAAAACGGTGAAACCTATACCGAAATCGGCGCGTATGATTTTGAGGGCGAAACCGACCCCAACTCTTCCTTCCAGCTTGACCTTAAGATCCGCCTCGGTCAGACCGTAAAAGCAAAGTACGTTTCCGTATCCTTTGAATTCGGTCCCAACGGTCAGGACGGCTGGTATTGCCCCATGTGGGAGTGGGTAGGCTTTACCGAAGTTGGCGCAGGCCTTATGGTTGATGAGCTTGGCGATAGCTACGATGAAGTAAGCGAAGACAACACTCCTCTTGATCAGATCGATCCTATCGTAGAAATTCCCGAAGGCAATATCGCTCTCAAGCACGCAAAGTTTAACACCTCTATCACCACCGGTTCTTACACCATCATTACCGATATTTCCACAGTAAATTCTTACAATGTAAAGTGGGCAACTACGGCTCACCTCAGACCTACCGAAACAGAGGGAGTATACGAAGTAGTAGAGATAATCTGGGGCGGCGGCAGTGATATCACCTTTACAAACGAAGCTGAAGAAGGGGATATTGCTCTTGCAGTTCACGGCGATGACGAAGCGGACGGCACCAAGGCAAACAGACTGGCGCTCAACGCACTTACTACCGAAGATACCGTTACATTTGCAGGATACGATTTCGAAAAGCTCACTTTTGAAAGAGGCGCGGTAGTATATTTTGTTGATCATACCGCAACCGTCGGCGGCGATACTTCCGAAACACCCGACCCTGAAGCTTCCGAAACTCCCGACGAATCTTCCAAACCCGTAGATGAATCCGAAGAGGCTGACGAATCCGCTCCCGCAGATGAATCTGTTCCCGCAACCGAATCCACTCCCGTAGTTGATAACTCCGAAGCTGGTGAAGAAGACGGCGGCAACACCGGTCTTATCATCGGTATCGTAGCAGGCGTAGTTGCAGTTATCGCAATTGTTGTGGTAGTTGTTATCGTAGCTAAGAAAAAGAAGTAATTAAACAATAGATAAAAATGTCCGTTTTACGGACATTTTTGTTTTTTAGGTTGACTTTCGGGCGCAAATGTTGTATAATCACCTCACGAATATTATTTTTAAAAGGAGCACAAATCCAAATGAAAAAACTGTTATTTGCACTTGTTGCAGTAGCTCTTGTTTCTGCCCTTTTCCTGATTCCCGTTTCTGCGGAATCCAACGTTGTCGGCGTTGACATCAAGGGCGATCACATCAAGCCCCTCGCAGGTGACGATCCCGCTCAGCTTTATGACGGCACCGTTCTTTCCGACGCAGACGCAGCTGCAAACGACTTTAACAAAGCCGGTATCCTTCTTATCCAGAATACCAACTGCACTTCCGAAGAGCCCTCTGAATGCACCATCGTTTTCGAGCTTGATTCTCTTCAGAGCATCGATACCGTTTACATCAACTGGTACGTATATTGCAACGCAATGATCGGTCTTCCCCAGGATAACGCGCTTATCGTTGGTACCTCCAAGGATGGCGTTGCTTTCAACGAAATCGCTTGGACTATGGAAGGCGAAGTTGACCTTACCGCTTCCTATCAGATCGAAACCGTTGTAGACCTCGGCGCTCCCGTAGACGCAAAGTACGTTTCCGTATCCTTCTTTATGGGCCCCAACGGTCAGGGTTGGGATAAAGTGTCTTGGGAATGGATCGGCCTTACCGAGCTTGGCGCAGGCCTTAAGTCCGAAGGCGGTCCTAACCTCGGCGAAGTAAGCCAGGAAGAATCTATCGACCTCGACGATATCGAGCCTATCGTAGAAGTTCCCGCAGGCGCAAAGTTTATCAAGCACGTTCCCTTTAACAAGTCTATCACTACCGATTCCAGCACCATTATCACCGATCCTGCCGCTGTTTCCAACTTCAACGTAGCTTGGTCCGCATGCGTACTTCTCAGACCTACCGAAGTTGAGGGTCAGTACTCCGTAGTAGCTGTTAAGGCTGCAGACGGCGATTATGAATTCGCATTTGAAGGCGTTGAAGAAGGCGATATCGCATTTGCTGTTCACGGCGAAAGCACCGAAGCTACCGCAAACAGAGATGCTCTTGCAGCTCTTGTTGAAGGCGACATCGTAACATTCGCAGGCTATAATTTCGCAGAAGAAACCTTCGAAACCGGCGCAGTTGTATACTATGCTGTTCCCGCTGAAAAGCCCGATGAACCTTCCGAAGAACCCTCTGAAGATCCTTCCGAAGAGCCTTCCGAAGACGAATCCGTTCCCGCAGATGAATCTGTTCCCGCAACCGAATCTACTCCCGTAGTTGATAACTCCGAAGCTGGCGAAGACGTCGGTTACACCGGTCTTATCATCGGTATCGTAGCAGGCGTAGTTGCAGTTATCGCAATTGTTGTAGTTGTAGTTATCGTTGTTAAGAAAAAGAAATAAAACAGTTGAATAACTTTTAAATACCGAACAAAATGTCCGTGAAATATCGGACATTTTTGTTATCGGGATTATATTTTTTGTTTATTGCAGAGGGAAAATCCTATGTATGACGTTATAATTATCGGCGGCGGAGTTATCGGTTCTGCCGCAGCTTACGAGCTTACAAAATATAATCTTCGTGTGGCGCTGTTTGAAAAAGAAAACGATATCGCCACCGGCACCACAAAAGCAAATTCCGCAATAATCCACGCGGGGTACGATCCTGTCCCCGGCTCTCTCACCGCCCGTCTTAACGTGCGTGGCAACGAGCTTGCCCATGAAATATGCAAAAAGCTGGACGTTCCCTTTAAGGAAACCGGCTCTGTTGTTTGCGCTTTCGGTGAAGAGGACGACGCCACGGTTAAAAAGCTGTACGAACGGGGCGTTCAAAACGGCGTTCCCGGACTGCGCATCCTTAACAAAGAGGAGCTTCGCGCACTTGAGCCCAATATATCCGCTGAAGCTACTTCCGCCCTTTACGCTCCCACAGCAGGTGTTATTTCCCCTTGGGAATACGCGCTGGCATTTGCGGAAACCGCAGTGGTAAACGGTCTGGAGCTTCACCTTAACGAAAAGGTTACGGATATTAAAGAAAACACCGTTGTTACGGAAAAGGGCGAATATGGGGCAAAATATATCGTAGTCGCCGCAGGCGTAAACTGTGCCGAGGTGGAAGAATATGTAAAAGAGCCCGATTTCGTTCTGAAGGCAAACAAAGGGGAATACTTCCTGCTGGATAAAAGCGCTTTCGGTATTGTAAACACCGTGGTGTTCCAGTGCCCCAATAAAGACGGCAAGGGCGTGCTTATCTCTCCCACCGTCCACGGCAATATTATTGTGGGCCCCAATGCGGAGGGCAGTTCGGATAGAACCGACGTATCCACCACAGCGCAGGGACTGGATTTTGTACGCAACGCCGCTTACAAGAGCGTTCCTTCTCTTAATCTTTCAACCAACATCCGCAATTTCGCAGGAATGCGTGCAAACACAAACAACGAAGATTTTATCATACGTTTTGTTTCCCCCTGCTTCCTTTCTCTTGCGGGAATAAAATCCCCCGGTCTTGCTTCCGCACCTGCTATCGCAGAGTATGTGTGCGAACTGCTTTCCGATGCGGGACTTAAAATGGATAAAAAAGAGTCTTTCACAGACAGCCGCAAGGTTATCCGCTTTAAAGAGCTTTCCCCGAAGGAAAAGGACGAGATAATTAAAAAAGATCCCGCATACGGCAGAGTTGTTTGCCGTTGCGAAACCATTACCGAGGGCGAGATAAACGCCACCTTCAAAACCCCCATTCCTCCCGTAAGTATAGACGGCGTAAAGCGCCGCTGTAACGCAGGTATGGGCAGATGTCAGGGCGGTTTCTGCGCACCCAGAGTTTTGGATATTATTCATAAACACACAGGTATCCCCAAGGAAAAGATATTAAAGGATAAAGAGGGCAGCTACGTGCTTTCGGGAGGTGCGTTATGAAAGACGTTATAGTTATCGGCGGCGGCCCCGCAGGTCTTGCGGCGGCTATAAGCGCAAGAGATAACGGCGCAAAAAGCGTGCTGGTTATCGAGCGTGACACCTGCGTAGGCGGTATACTCAACCAGTGCATACATAACGGCTTTGGTCTCCACCGCTTTAAAGAGGAGCTTTCCGGCCCCGAATATGCTTCCCGCTTTGCTGAAAACCTTGAAAATATCGAAGTTTTAACAGATACGATGGTGCTGGAGGTCACTACCGACCGTGTTGTACGCGCTGTCAGCCGTGAGCAGGGCTATATGGAGCTTAAAGCAAAGGCAATAGTTCTTGCTATGGGCTGCAGAGAGCGCACAAGGGGCGCAATCTCCATCCCCGGTGACAGACCTGCCGGTGTTTACACCGCAGGCGCGGCACAGAGATATCTTAATATCGAAGGATATATGGTAGGTAAAAACGCCGTTATCCTCGGCTCGGGTGATATCGGTCTTATAATGGCTCGCCGTATGACACTTGAAGGAGCAAAGGTTCACGCCTGCGTAGAGCTTATGCCTTATTCCGGCGGGTTAACCAGAAATATCGTTCAGTGTCTTGAGGATTTTGATATTCCTCTGTATCTTTCCCACACCATTACCCGCATCCACGGCAAAAACCGTGTAGAGGGTGTTACCATTGCCAAGGTGGGCCCCGACCGCAAGCCTATAGCGGGCACGGAATTTGATATCGAGTGCGATACCGTTCTCCTTTCTGTTGGACTTATCCCCGAAAACGAGCTTACCCGCGGCGCAGGCATTCCCATTGACCGCCGCACAAACGGTGCTTATGTTTACGAAAATATGGAAACCCTTTCGGAAGGTATTTTCGCTTGCGGTAACGTGGTTCACGTTCACGATCTGGTGGATTACGTTTCTGCGGAAAGCGAGCGTGCAGGCGCAGCCGCCGCAAAATACGCTTTGGGCGAAAAAGCGCTTGGAAGAGTAATAACTGTGGAAAACGGTGATGGCGTTTCCTATACCGTTCCCCAGTATATAAGACCTGAAAACTGCGGAAAGACAGCTTCTCTTTTCTTCCGTGTGCGCAACGTTTACCGCAACGTGCGTATTACCGTAAGAAACGGCGAAAAGCTTGTGGCTTCCTTTAACAGAGAGCATATGGCTCCCGGCGAAATGGAAAGCATTGTAATTCCCGTTTCTCTTATGGGAGACGCAGAAAAACTTACCGTTTCCATAGAGGAGGTAAAGTAAAATGGCAAAGCTTATATGTATCGTGTGTCCCAAGGGCTGTCACCTCACCGTTGATGAAACAACCTTCGAGGTCGTGGGCAATAACTGCCCCAGAGGAGCCGCTTACGGCAAGACCGAGCTTACTGCCCCCACCCGTGTACTTACCTCTACCGTAAAAATAGAAAACGGGGAAATATGCAGATGCCCCGTCCGTACCAAGGGCGCAATTCCCAAAGGAAAACTGTTTGAGGTTATGTCCGCTTTAAGAGAGGTCACCCTCGTTTCCCCCGTAAAAATAGGCGATGTGGTTATCCAAAACGTCTGCGATACGGGTATAGACGTTATTGCTACAAGAAACGTATAGAAAAAATCCGCAGATCTGCTCTGCGGATTTTTTAAACTATAAACGAGAAACTACGGTGTTTTTTGTAAGGGCGCAAAAAACGGTTTTTATATTATTCTTAATTTTTTCGCTACCTGCTGACCGTCAACGTTAATAATGCTGTGTGTGCCGTTATATATTGCTTCTACGTGATGTCCGTCCACATACGCTTCCAGCGTGTGGGCAGGCTCTGCCAAAGCTTCAAACTCATCGTACACGTAGCCGTTTATAACAAGCTCGTTTACCCGCTTTACTCTGCGGTAGCAAATATCCATATTGAACATACGCTTTTCCAGCAAGACCCTGTGTTTCACGTCGGTATCTGCTCTTCTTATTATATTGGAATTTTGCACAGGCGCGGGTGCGGCTTCGGCCTCTTGCGCCACCTCGGCTTGGGGAACGGCGTTTTGGTAAGCCATAACCGGTTCATCTTCATAAGGGTAGTTTTTAAGCTTGTTGTGGGCAATAATGCCGACAACCAGATAGTATATGATCCAAGCGTGGAATACGATGTCTATTATACCTTCAGCGGCAATGCCGTTGAATATCAACATTCCCAAAGTGTCCAGCCCAAAGAAAACAAGGGCGAAAATAAGCCAGCCCACACGGTTTTTCTTTGACATAAACCAAGCAAGCAAATACAAAAGTGTAAGTAATACAGAAAGTATCAGCAGAATTACAAACACAGAGTTATCTAAAAAAACATAATTTTCTATGCCGTCTTCATAAAACTCGGGAGGAAACCGTCCGCACCACACCATTCCGAAGGTTGTCAAACAATAGGGAATAAATGCGGAAAAAAGGAAATACGTACCCGAACCGCTGACAGCCAAAATCAAGTTCACCGCCGTAGCGATCACTACCAACAGCAGATTCGATCTTGCCGCTTTGTATTTACGTTCATAATTCTGGCGGGGCGTCAACGAAACACCTTGATTAAATAACTTTGCCATTTGTAAAACTCCTTTATATTATAGTAAATAACCGTGTATTATTATACTAAAATTATGCAACAATGTCAATATGTAAAACTATGAACGATAAACTATGAACTATGAACTTCGGTAGTTTTTTGCGGAGCAAAAAACCGTATAATTGTTTTTGATACATTCCGTCTATAGAACTGAAAGTCTGAAGTGAGCGATGGTAAAACGCTGTAGAAAAGGTCTTTTACGCGCGTGGAGCTGTAGAAATCTACTGCCCACCGCGTAAAAGCCTTTAGAAACGCAAAATTAAAAGGGATTTGTAAAAACAAATCCCTACATATAAAGAAAACAAAAATGCGAGAGATAAACTAAAATCTCTCGCATTTATAATTACGTATTATGCTTCTTTGCGTTTCGTTCTGAAGTGTTTTACCGAGCGACTAATCGAGAACAATCTCACGACCGAGTTCGGAGGAGTCGTACATAGCCTGCATCATCTTCGCAGTAACAGCAACGGTATCGATATGAGAAGGAAGCTTTTCGCCGGTGTGGATGCATTCGATAAAGCGGTCGATTTCCTTCTGGAAGTGGGGCTCATCCTTGTACTTGGGCTTGAAGGAGCAGAGAGAGCCGCAGGAGGTGGTGAATACAGTGAAGTCGCCGCCGTAGGTAAGACGG
>JAFOBR010000099.1 GCA_017381715.1 Clostridia bacterium | reverse complement strand
CACGTATTCCCGAAAAAACACTGTTTTTAACAGCCCTTTTCGGCGGAAGCCTTGCTATGTATATCACAATGCTTGTCATTCGCCACAAAACCAAGCATAAACGGTTTATGATAGGACTTCCCGTCATAGCGTTAGCGCAAGCGGTTTTGCTTGCAATAATACCTTAATTTATTTAAAACCCGTGAAAACTCACGGGTTTTTCTAATGATGAATGGTGAATGAGGAATGATGAATTACGGTGGCTTTTTGTTCGGGGAACAAAAAGCATCCTTTTTTGATTTCCTCGTTATTCATTATCCTTGACATACCCGTTTATTTATACTATAATACACCGACACTTTGCGAAAGGAGGACACCGTTTTGATAAAGCTTTCCGAGCATTTTACATACAAGAAGCTTTTGCGCTTTACCATGCCGTCTATCATTATGATGATCTTCACGTCTGTATACGGCGTGGTGGACGGATATTTCGTGTCCAACTTCGTGGGTAAAACTCCTTTTGCGGCGGTAAACTTTATATATCCTTTCATAATGGTGCTGGGCGCCTTTGGATTTATGCTTGGCACGGGAGGATGCGCACTTATCGCAAAAACTCTTGGCGAGGGTGACACCGTAAAAGCAAACAAGCTGTTTTCAATGCTCGTCTATATCACCGTAATAGGCGGTGTTGTTATCGGCTTGGCGGGAATACTGCTTCTTCGTCCCGTTGCATCCCTTTTGGGCGCAGAGGGAGAACTGCTTGAAAACTGCGTTTCCTACGGCAGAATAATCCTTTTTATCCTGCCTGCCTTTATGATCCAGATCGAATTCCAAAGCTTTTTCTCTCTGGCGGAAAAGCCCTCTATGGGACTTTGGATGACAGTTGCCGCAGGTGTTACCAACATGGCGCTGGATGCTTTGTTCGTCCACCCAAAGCTTTTGGATTTGGGACTTTCCGGCGCGGCGTATGCCACGGCGGTGAGCCAGCTTGTGGGCGGAATAGTACCTCTTATATATTTTATTTGCAAAAACCCTACGGTTTTGCGTGTGGGAAAACCATATTTTCATTTTACTTCCTTTTTAAGTATATGCACCAACGGATTTTCCGAGCTTTTGGGGAATATATCAATGTCCCTTGTGGGAATGCTGTATAATTATCAGCTTTACAAGTTTGCGGGGGAGGACGGAGTTTCCGCCTACGGCGTGCTTATGTACGTTAATTTTGTGTTCCTTTCTGCGTTTATCGGTTATTCCGTGGGAGTCGCTCCCGTTATCGGCTTCCATTTCGGGGCAGATAATAAAAAAGAGCTTCGCTCCATTCTTAAAAAGAGCATGGTCATCATATCCGTTTCCTCCGCTTTAATGCTGGCGGCAGGGGAGGGGTTGGCATACCCGCTGTCCGTCTTTTTCGTCGGGTACGATAAGGGCTTGCTCGAACTCACTTTGGAAGGCTTCCGCGTTTTCTCATTTTCCTTTTTGTTTGCGGGGTTTGCCATTTTCGGTTCATCCTTCTTTACCGCTTTAAACGATGGCTTAACCTCCGCTTTTATGTCCTTTTTACGTACTGCGGTGTTTCAGGTTGCGGCAGTACTGCTGCTCCCCCTCGTTTTGAATACAGACGGTATCTGGTGGTCTGTGGTGGTCGCCGAGCTTGCCGCCGCATCCCTTTCGGTTGTGTTCATAGCAGTAAAAAAGAAAAAGTATAAATATTAAAACCCGTGAATTCTTCACGGGTTTTTAACATTTTTCACTTGACAAAGTGTATATGCGTATGTTAATCTGTAATCAGAGGAAAACTTTTCCTTTAAAACTGCCAAAAGGAGGACGATTTTATGCGTAAATTCAATCACAAAAACCGCCCTTCGCGGTGTTTGAAAAATTGCGCAAGAATTCACGGAAACAACATATGCGCATAATGCAATAGGGCATTGTGCGATACCATTCAGTGTTTAAACTATTAACAGGAGGATATCGTAATGAAGAAAATCATGATATTGATTATTTTGGCAGCCTTGACTTTGAGCGTGTGTTCATGTGGCGTTGATTCGGGAGTGGATGGCAATTCTATAAATAATGAAGCTGACAGAAATTCTGTAAGTGCATCTGACAGCGAAGAAAATGATGTTAAATCGGACAAAACATTTTTGATATCATTTTCTGAAGGAGTTTCCCCTGATACGTTTAAAAACTTCGCGGATTCGGCGGAGTTCGGATTGAATACGGCATTAGAAAGAACACAACTGACAGATGTTGCAGCTACGAAGAAACATCCTATGGATGCGCAAAAAACATTGAATTATTCCTATAGCAAAGTAATTTCACAGGATAGTGCGGCGATAGAGGAAGGAACATTCTTCAGTGCGTATGATTTCTATGTTTTGGATGACGAAAAAATAGCATTTTTGCATGATTCTGACACTGTGTGTTTCTATACCAGACCGTACAATCCTGATGAAGGATATCCCATAATGTCTGAAGAGAGAGTAAAAGAAATTGCTGAAGATTTTCTCTTAACTGTGATTTCTGAACCGCTTTTCTCTAACTTTGAATATGAAGGTATGTCTACTGACATTTTGGGAAGATACGCGTTGTTGTATAAAAGATATGTCTGTGGATATCCAACGGATGAAACCATTTCGATTTGGATTGATAGATCCGGCGAAATATCCGGATACAATGGGTATAATGTGAGTAAATATAATACACTGATAACTGACATAAGTGCAACTGCAATCGAATTATCAGCAGATGTACTGTTGTCTGAACTTAAATCGCTGGAATTAACGGGTTTTACGTCAGCACAGCCTGAGTTAACAACTAATTCTGATGGTGTAGTGTTTGTAAGTATAAAGTTTTCTTACGAATCCGGTGGCATATCAATCGGAGCGATAGCATATTCGCAAATAGACTAGTGTTATCTAGCGGCTTTCTGAAGCAGCTGATTTGCTATAATAAAATCCCGCACAGAAAAGAAGTTTTCAGAGGCTTTGCTTTTAAAGGAGGATATCAATGGACAAAACGAAAAAAAACCATAATCATTATGTCTTCGGTCGCGGTCCTTTTGGCAATGTTTATCTTATTCTGTTCCGTTATCGGTATGCAAAAATCAAACGGTTACGATACGGATTGGATGGTAGGAAAACCTATGTGGCTTATAAAGCTGCGCTACGGCGGGTTTGATTATACTCACGAAAATGCTCCCTATGCAAATATCCACGCTTACTACGTAGGAGTAAAAGATAGAGAGTACGAACCGGGTCGCTATGAACAATGGGTGTGGGTCATATTCGATGGAACCGACACCTGTACACACGCGATAGTAAAAAACGAGTCTGTTTTTTGGTGACGGCATCAACCGATACAATTTTCTCCCCGAAAAAATTTCGGGGAGAATTTTTTGCCCATTTTGCCCTAAAAATAAAAAATGTAAAAATTTTGAAAATAGTTCTTGACAACTCTTGATTTTACTGCTATAATTGTAAACTGCACTATAATGACCGTAATATGCGAAAAAATATGTTTTTTTCGGGCGAGGCGGTTAGTTTTACGCGGTAAAACGCAAAAAAAAGAATGGAGTGACAGGTTGAATGGTTAAGCAGCAACAGCTCGGCACCAACGTAAGAATGTCGTTTTCCAAGAACCGTGAAGTTCTTGAAATGCCCAATCTTATCGAGATCCAGAAAAAGTCGTTCAAGGAACTTATCGAACGCGATATAAGCGACGTATTGCGTGATATTTCTCCGATGACCGATTATTCCGGTAATCTTGTAATTGAATTTGTGGATTATTCTTTGAGCGATGCTCCCAAATTCACGATCGAAGAATGTAAGGATAGGGATGTAAACTACGCAGTTCCTTTTAAGGTTACTGTTCGTCTTACCAACAAGGCAACAGGCGAAGTTAAGGAACAGGAGATCTACATGGGCGATTTCCCCATGATGACAGACAGCGGCACCTTTATTATAAACGGTGCAGAGCGCGTAGTCGTAAGCCAGATAGTTCGTTCCCCCGGTATATATTATGAAGGAACCGACGATAAGAGCGGCAAACGCCTTTATTCCGCAACGGTTATTCCTTACCGCGGAGCATGGCTGGAGTATGAAACAGACGCTTCCGACGCTTTCTTTGTGCGTATAGACAAAAACCGCAAAATTCCCATAACCGTACTTTTGCGCGCATTCGGTCTTGATACCGATAAAAAGATATACGAACTGTTCGGCGACGAACATATTTTAAAGGCAACTCTTGAAAAGGATACAATGAATGCCGAAGCTGAAAAGAACGGCACAAATCCTCAGGACGAAGCGTATAAAGAAATATACAGAAAGCTCCGTCCCGGCGATCCTCCTTTGGTAGAGAGCGCCCAGACCCTTTTGAACAATCTGTTCTTTGACCCCAAGAGATACGATATCTCTCCCGTGGGTAGATATAAATTCAACAAAAAATTGGCTCTCGCCAGAAGAATAGCAGGCTGCGTACTCGCCCGCCCCGCAGTTTCTCCTATCACCGGCGAAGTTCTGTTCGAAGCAGGCAGCAAGCTTTCCAGAACAGACGCAGAGCATATCGAAGCGGCAGGTATCTGGTCCGTTTACGTTAACGTTGAGGAAGACGAAAGCACCGAAAGAGAAGTGCGCGTATTCTCCAACAAGATGGTAGACGCTTCCAAGATCTGCGGCATAGCAAACGAAGAGCTGGGACTTTCCGAAATGGTTCAGCAGGACGTGCTTATGGAGATCATAGGCGAAGTCGGCGTTTCAGATATCAAGGCGCTCCGCAAGGCTATTGCCAACCGTATCGAAGAGCTTATCCCCAAGCATATTACCGTTGACGATATATTCGCATCCGTAAACTACCTGCTTGCACTCTCTCACGGAGTGGGCTCGGTAGACGATATTGACCATCTGGGCAACCGCCGACTCCGTTCCGTAGGCGAACTGCTTTTAAATCAGCTTCGCATCGGCTTCTCCAGAATGGACAAGATCGTAAAAGAAAAGATGACCACACAGGATATTGAAACAGTAACTCCTCAGTCTCTTATCAATATCCGTCCCATCGTTTCTTCTTTGCGTGATTTCTTCGGTTCTTCTCCTCTGTCCCAGTTCATGGATCAGACCAACCCTCTTTCCGAGCTTACCCACAAGCGCCGTCTTTCCGCGCTGGGTCCCGGCGGTCTTTCCAGAGACAGAGCATCCTTCGAGGTGCGTGACGTACACTACACCCACTACGGCCGTATGTGTCCTATCGAAACCCCCGAAGGTCCCAATATAGGTCTTATTTCCTACCTCTCCTCTTATGCGAGAGTAAATAACTTCGGCTTTATCGAAGCACCTTACCGTGTTGTTAAAAACGGCGTTGTTACCGATAAAACCGTATATCTCACCGCCGATGCGGAGGATGAATTCACCGTTGCCACCGGTAACGAGCCTATCAATGAGGACGGCACCTTCGTAAACCGCAAGATCGTTGCCCGCCGCAGAGAGGAAATTCTTGAATTCGAGCCTACCGAGATCGACCTTATGGACGTTTCGCCCAAGATGGTTGTATCCGTTGCCACCGCTATGATCCCCTTCCTTGAGAACGACGATAACACCCGTGCGCTCATGGGATCAAACATGCAGAAGCAGGCAGTTCCTCTTATGGTTACCGAATCTCCTATCGTTGCAACCGGTATGGAGTATAAGGCAGCATACGATTCCGGCGTAATAGTTATCTGTAAACGTACCGGTGTTGTTGAATCCGTTACCGCAGACGAGGTTATCGTCCGCGCAGAGGATGGCACCGTAGACAGATATCCCCTTATTAAATTCCAGCGCTCCAACCAGTCCACCTGCGTAAACCAGCGTCCCGTTGTTACCAAGGGACAGTATATCAAGGCAGGCGACGTTGTGGCTGACGGCGCTGCTACCGATAACGGCGAGGTTGCTCTCGGTAAGAACGTGCTTATCGGCTTTATGACCTGGGAAGGTTATAACTACGAGGACGCAGTTCTGCTTAACGAGCGCCTTGTAAGAGACGATCTCTATACCTCGATACATATCGAGGAGTACTACTGCGAATCCAGAGATACCAAGCTGGGTCCGGAAGAGATCACCCGCGATATCCCCAACGTTGGCGACGATATGCTTAAAAACCTTGATGCAGACGGCGTAGTTTGTATCGGTGCAGAGGTCGGCGCAGGCGATATTCTGGTAGGTAAGGTTACTCCCAAGGGCGAAACCGAGCTTACCGCAGAAGAAAGATTGCTCCGTGCGATCTTCGGCGAAAAGGCTCGTGAGGTAAGAGATACTTCTCTCCGTTTGCCCCACGGCGAAAGCGGTATCGTTATCGACGTAAAAGAATTCTCCCGCGATGATTGCGATGTGCTTCAGCCCGGCGTTATCAAGGCTGTCCGCGTATACGTTGCTCAGAAGAGAAAGATCTCTGTGGGCGATAAGATGGCAGGTAGACACGGTAACAAGGGTGTTATTTCCCGCATACTTCCCAGTGAGGACATGCCCTTCCTTCCCGACGGCACTCCTCTGGATATAGTTCTTAACCCTCTGGGCGTACCTTCCCGTATGAATATCGGTCAGGTATTGGAAGTCCACTTGGGTATCGCCGCAAAGAAGCTGGGCTGGAAGGTTATGACCCCGGTATTCGACGGCGCAAACGAAAAAGATATTATCGAATGCATGAAGATGGCAGATATGTGGCGTGACGTATATCCCGGCGAAAATGTTGCCGGTAAGGAAACCCGCACTATCGTTGACCCCGAAACCGGTGTTGAAAAGACTCAGGTTGTGGACGGTAAGACCGTTCTTTATGACGGACGTACCGGTCTGCCCTTTGATAACCCCGTTACCGTGGGCTATATGTACTTCCTTAAGCTCCACCATCTGGTTGACGATAAGATTCACGCACGTTCCACCGGTCCTTACTCTCTCGTTACCCAGCAGCCCTTGGGCGGTAAAGCTCAGTTCGGCGGCCAGCGTTTCGGTGAAATGGAAGTTTGGGCACTGGAAGCATACGGCGCGGCTTACACTCTGCAGGAAATCCTCACTGTTAAGTCCGACGATATCAAGGGCCGTGTAAAGGCATACGAGGCTATCGTAAAGGGACAGAATATCCCCGATCCCGGTGTGCCCGCCTCCTTCAAGGTATTGGTAAAAGAGCTTCAGTCTCTCGGTCTGGATATCAGAGTGCTGGATAAGGATGATCAGGAGATCAACCTTAAGGATTACAGCGATGATGACGACGGTGACGAGCGCAAGTTCTCCGAAGAAGAGCTTGGCAAGTCCATACTTGAGGATGCATCCGATATTATGTACGACGATGAAGAAGGCGTTGTAAGAGAAGATTCCGAAGACGACGACTTCAGCTACATCGACACCACGGACTACGGTTTTGACACCGAAGACGACGATGAATAGAAAGAGGGAACGATAAATGGAAAAAAATATAGAATTTGAATCCATACAAATCGGTCTTGCCTCTCCCGAAATGATCAGAAGCTGGTCTTACGGTGAGGTCAAAAAGCCCGAAACTATCAATTACCGTACCCTTAAGCCGGAGCGCGACGGTCTGTTCTGCGAGCGCATCTTTGGTCCCAATAAGGACTGGGAATGCCATTGCGGTAAGTATAAACGCGGCGCGCGCTACAAGGGCAAGATATGTGAAAAGTGCGGCGTAGAAATTACCACCAACAAGGTACGCCGTGAAAGAATGGGTCACGTAGAGCTTGCGGCTCCCGTTTCCCATATATGGTATTTCAGAGCGATCCCCTCCAAGATGGGTCTGCTTCTGGATATGTCTCCCAAGGTGCTGGAAAAGGTGCTTTACTTCGCTCAGTATATCGTTATCGATCCGGGCGATACACCTCTCGCAAAGAAGCAGCTTCTTACCGAGCAGCAGCACAGAGATTTCCACGAAAAATACGAAAACGACTTCCGTGACGGTATCGGCGCGGAAGCCGTTAAGGAACTCCTTGCGGAGATCGACCTTGAAGCGGAAAGCGCAAAGCTCAAAAACGAGCTGCTCACCGCACAGGGTCAGCGTAAGGTAAGAGCTATCAAGCGTCTTGAGGTTGTGGAAGCATTCCGTCTTTCCGGCAACCGTCCCGAATGGATGATTCTGGAAGCACTTCCCGTTATCCCTCCGGATATCCGCCCCATGGTTCAGCTTGACGGCGGCAGATTCGCTACCAGCGACCTTAACGATCTCTACCGCAGAGTTATTAACAGAAACAACCGTCTTAAGAGACTTCTGGAGCTTCAGGCTCCCGAAATAATCATCCGCAACGAAAAGCGTATGCTTCAGGAAGCGGTTGACGCACTTATAGATAACGGCAGAAGAGGCCGTCCCGTAACCGGACCCAACAACCGCGCTCTTAAATCTCTTTCCGAGATGCTCCGCGGTAAGCAGGGCCGTTTCAGACAGAACCTGCTGGGTAAGCGTGTTGACTATTCCGGACGTTCCGTTATCGTTGTAGGACCCGAATTAAAGATTTACCAGTGCGGTCTGCCCAAGGAAATGGCGCTTGAATTGTTCAAGCCCTTCGTAATGAAGACCCTTGTGGCTACCGGTAAATCCACCAATATAAAGGACGCAAAGAAGAAGGTTGAAAGAGCAAACGCAGAGGTTTGGGACGCACTTGACAGCGTTATCAAGGAACATCCCGTTCTTCTTAACCGTGCGCCTACCCTCCACAGACTTTCCATTCAGGCGTTCGAGCCTATCCTCGTAGAAGGCAGAGCTATCAAGCTCCATCCTCTGGTATGTTCCGCATTCAACGCCGACTTCGACGGCGACCAGATGCCTGTTCACGTACCCCTTTCCGCAGAGGCGCAGGCAGAAGCCCGCTTCCTCATGCTTTCCGCAAACAACCTGCTCAAGCCCGTTAACGGCCGTGCAGTTGCGGTTCCTTCTCAGGATATGGTACTCGGTTCTTACTTCCTTACCATGGATAAACCCGGCGAACCCGGCGAAGGCAAGTCCTTCCGCAACTTCGATGAAGCTGTTATGGCTTACGAAAACGGCGAACTGGGACTCCACGCAAAGATCAAGATCCGTGTTTCCAAGGTTGTTGACGGCGTAGAAAAGTTCGGCATGACCGAAACTACTCTGGGCAGACTTATCTTCAACCGTCCCATTCCTCAGGATCTGGGCTTTGTAGACAGAACCGACCCCAAGAACGAATTCAAGCTTGAAATAGACTTCACCACCACCAAGGATGAATTGGGTCAGATCGTTGACCGTTGTATCAAGTACCACGGCAACGCTGTTACCTGTGAAGTTCTGGATAACCTTAAATCTCAGGGCTTCAAGTACTCTACCAAGGGTGCTATCACCATCTGCGTTTACGATATGACTATTCCTCCCGAAAAGCAGGAACTTATCGCAAAGGGTGACGAAAAGGTAGACAAGATCTCCGATTTCTACCGCCGCGGCTTGCTTTCCGACGAAGAACGCAGCGAACGCGTTATCAAGGTTTGGGAAGGCTGCACCAAAGAGGTTGCAGACGCTCTGCAGAAGAACCTTGATAAATACAACCCCATTAACATGATGGCGGTTTCCGGTGCCCGTGGTTCTATCAAGCAGATCAGACAGCTTGCAGGTATGCGTGGTCTTATGGCTTCCGCAACCGGTAAAACAATAGAAATGCCCATTAAAGCGAACTTCCGTGAGGGCATGAAGATACTGGAATACTTTACCGCTGCCCGTGGTGCGCGTAAAGGTCTGGCAGATACGGCTCTCCGTACCGCAGACTCCGGTTACCTTACCAGACGTCTTGTTGACGTTTCTCAGGACGTTATCGTACGTGAAAACGACTGTGGTGATACCAGAGGTCTGTGGGTAAGCAAAATTGTGGACATACTTCCCGGCGGCAAGGAAGCTGTTATCGAACCCTTCGAAGACAGACTTCTCGGCAGATACGTTGTGGGTGATCTTTGCGATCCCGCAACCGGCGAAGTTATCGTTCCTCACAACACTATGATAAACGAGGATCAGGTTGCAAAGATCGTTGCTGCAGGCATCGACAGAGTAAAGATCCGTTCCGTTATCAACTGTCAGGCAAAGCACGGCACCTGCGCACACTGCTACGGCGCAGACCTTGCTTCCGGATTGAAGGTAAGCATCGGCGAATCCGTTGGTATTATCGCCGCACAGTCTATCGGTGAACCCGGTACACAGCTTACCATGAGAACCTTCCACTCGGGCGGTGTCGCCGGCGGCGATATTACCCAGGGTCTTCCCCGTGTTGAAGAAATCTTCGAAGCACGCAGACCCAAGAGAACCGCAGTTCTCGCAGATTTCAACGGTACCGTTCGTATCGAAGAAACCAAGAAAACAAAGCAGATCTTCGTCCGTGACGATGAAACCGGTGAAGAATCCGTTACCGCAGTTCCCATAGTTACCAAGATAATTGTGGAAAACGGCGCAAAGGTAGTGAAGTGCCAGAAACTTACCGAAGGTACCGAATGCCCTGCGGATATTCTCCGTATTTCCGGACTCGATGCGGTTTATTCCTACATTATCAAGGAAATCCAGCGTGTATACCGTCTGCAGGCGGTTGAAATTTCCGATAAGCATATCGAAATCATCGCACGTCAGATGACCAGAAGAATAAGAATAGACAACCCCGGTGATACAGATCTGTTGGTTGGCTCCAGCGTAGATATTTCCGAATTCACTACCGAAAACGAAAAGATCCGCGCAAAGAACGCTCTGCTTGGAGAGAACGAAGTTCCTCTTATGGAAGCAGAGGGCGAAGCCACCCTGCTGGGTATTACCAAGGCGTCCCTTTCTACCGATAGCTTCCTTTCTGCCGCTTCCTTCCAGGAAACCACAAAGGTTCTTACCGATGCGGCTATCAAGGGCAAGAGAGACCCGCTGCTCGGCCTTAAAGAAAACGTGCTCATCGGTAAGCTCATCCCCGCAGGTACCGGTATGGGTATGTACCGCAACGTAAAGGTGGATCTGGGCGAAGCAAAAGAAGGAGTCTACGATGCAGCAGAGTAGTGAGGGCGGCAGTACGATGGCGGTCGGCTTTAATCAATCCGTAAAGCTTATCAGAAGCGGAAAGGCTGTAAAGGTCTATCTTGCTTCCGATGCGGACCGTTTGTTTACCGCAAAGGTAAAGGACGAGATACGCAAAGCAGGCTACGTTGAACTTGATGAAAGCATGGCTGCATACCGCCTCGGCGAAATGGCAGGGATAGACGTTCCCGCCGCAATTATAACAATTTACTAATAACCAAACGGTTTCACGGCAATAATTATTCGTGTTTACCATAAAAAACCCCTTGACAACAAGGGGTTTTTTTGATATAATCATTATTCGGGCGCATAAGCCCGTTTAAGAAATGTTTAAGTTTTCCGGAAAGGAGGAAACAAAAGAGTGCCTACATTCAATCAGCTGGTAAAGCACGGCAGACAGGACAAGACCTATAAGTCCAAGTCCCCCGCACTGCACAGCAACATCAACAGCATTCGCAAGGTTACCGTAAATAACCCCAACCCTCAGAAGAGAGGCGTTTGCACCAAGGTTGCTATCAAGACTCCTAAGAAGCCTAACTCCGCACAGAGAAAGGTTGCCAGAGTAAGACTTACCAACGGTATCGAAGTATGGGGCTACATTCCCGGTATCGGTCACAACCTGCAGGAACACTCCGTGGTTCTTATCCGCGGCGGCAGAGTAAAGGACCTTCCCGGTGTACGTTACCACATCATTCGCGGTAAGCTTGATACCCAGGGCGTTGCCAAGAGAAACCAGAGCCGTTCCAAGTACGGCGCAAAGGCTGCAAAGAAATAAAATCTTTGCTTTCTTTAGTCCTTTATCCGCATAGGACAGCTTAAAAAACATGCGGTAAAAACAAACGGAAAGAAATATTCTTTTTGTTCGTGCTTATAATGAAATGTTCGACGGTATAAAACCGTATTAATATAGATTTAGAGCACTGACGGAAGTAATTTTCGAGTACCTGTGAACTCATAAGCGTAAAATACGCTATCTTTATGAAGGAGGGAAGTAAAGTGCCCAGAAGAGTACATGGATTCAAGAGAGAAGTTCTGCCTGATCCTATCTACAATTCCGTGCTTGTTACCAAGCTGGTAAACAACGTAATGCTTGACGGTAAGAAGGGTGTAGCCCAGAAGATCGTTTACGATGCATTCGCAATCGTAGAAAACAAGTCCGGCGCAAACGCACTGGAACAGTTCCAGAAGGCTCTCAACAATGTAATGCCCGAACTCGAGGTTAAGGCGGTTCGCCGCGGCGGTTCCAACTATCAGGTTCCTATGGAAGTACGCCCCGAGAGAAGACAGACACTTGGTCTCCGCTGGCTGGTTAATTTCGCAAGACAAAGAGGCGAACGTACCATGTCCGAGCGTCTCGCTGCAGAAATTCTCGATGCTGTAAACAGCACCGGCGGTTCTGTAAAGAGAAAAGACGATATGCACAGAATGGCAGAAGCAAACAAGGCTTTTGCACACTACAGATGGTAATTATACCACATCTCAAAGGAGAAATTTATGGCAAGGACATACCCGCTTGAGCGTTACCGCAATATCGGCATAATGGCTCATATAGATGCAGGTAAGACCACTACGACCGAACGTATACTTTTCTATACCGGAAAGACACACAGACTCGGCGAAACACATGAGGGCGCTGCCACCATGGACTGGATGGAGCAGGAGCAGGAAAGAGGTATTACCATTACCTCCGCAGCTACTACTTGCTACTGGAAAGACCACCGCATCAATATAATTGATACCCCCGGCCACGTTGACTTTACTGTTGAAGTTGAGCGTTCGCTCCGCGTACTCGACGGTTCGGTTACGGTTCTTTGTGCAAAGGGCGGTGTCGAACCCCAGTCTGAAACCGTATGGCGTCAGGCTGATAAATACAAGGTTCCCCGCATGGCGTATATCAACAAGATGGACGTTACCGGTGCAAACTTCTACCGCGTTGTGGAAATGATGCACGAGCGTCTCAACGCCAACGCAGTTCCTCTTCAGCTTCCTATCGGTGCTGAAGCAGATTTCAAGGGAATTATCGACCTTGTAAAAATGAAGGCTTATATCTATACCAACGATCTCGGTACCGACGTTCTCGAACAGGACATCCCCGCAGATATGGCAGATAAGGCAGAAGAATACCGTGCAAACCTTCTTGAAAACGTTTCCGATTTCGATGAAGAGATCATGGAACTCGTTCTTGAAGAACAGCCCGTTCCCGAAGCAAAGCTTAAGGCGGCTATCCGTGCGGCTACCATAGCAAACGATATGGTTCCCGTAGTTTGCGGTACTTCCTATAAGAACAAGGGCGTTCAGAAGCTTCTGGATGCAGTTGTAGATTATCTTCCTTCTCCTCTCGATATCCCCGCTATCAAGGGTATCGACGTAGAGACCGAGGAAGAAACCGTACGTCTTGCTTCTGATGACGAGGCGTTCTCCGCGCTCGGCTTCAAGATCATGACCGACCCTTACGTTGGAAGACTGTGCTTCACACGTATTTACTCCGGTGTCCTCAAATCCGGTACCGCAGTATATAACTCTGTTAAGGGCAAGCGTGAAAGAATCGGACGTATCGTGCTTATGCACGCAAACCACAGAGAGGATCTGGATGAAGCCCATGCAGGTGATATCGTGGCAGTAGTTGGTCTTAAGAACACTACCACCGGTGATACCCTCTGCGATGAAAGCAAGGCTGTAATCCTGGAATCCATGCAGTTCCCCGAACCCGTTATCCGCGTTGCTATCGAACCCAAGACCAAAGCAGGCGAAGAAAAGATGTCTATCGCTCTCGGCAAGCTGGCTGAAGAAGATCCTACCTTCAAGGCTTATACCGATGAAGAAACCGGACAGACCATTATCGCAGGTATGGGTGAGTTGCACCTGGAAATTATCGTAGACAGACTTCTCCGTGAATTCAAGGTAGAAGCAAACGTAGGTAAGCCTCAGGTTTCCTACCGCGAAGCTATCCGCCGCGAAGCAAGCGCAGACACCAAATTTGTACGTCAGTCCGGCGGTAAGGGTCAGTACGCTCACGTTAAGCTTACTATCGAACCCAACGAAAACGGCAAGGGCTACGAATTTATCAATAAGGTTACCGGCGGTGATATTCCCAAGGAATACATCCCCGCTGTTGACGAAGGTATCCGCGGCGCAATGCTCAACGGTGTTCTCGCAGGATACAACGTACTGGATGTTAAGGCTACCCTTACCGGTGGTTCTTTCCACGAAGTAGACTCTTCCGAAATCGCATTCAAGATTGCCGGCTCTATGGCGTTCAAGGAAGCGATGAAGAAGGCAGACCCCGTTCTTACCGAGCCTATAATGAAGGTTACCGTTATCACTCCCGATGATTACATGGGCGCGATCCTTGGCGACCTTACCTCCCGCAGAGGTTCCATTCTCGGTATGGAGCAGACTGCATCCGGCAGCGAAGTAAATGCAGAAGTTCCTCTTTCCAATATGTTCGGTTACGCTACCGCAATGCGTTCCGCAACTCAGGGTAGAGCAAACTACAGCATGGAACCCAGCCACTATGCAGAAGTGCCCAAGTCCATAAGCGAACAGCTTTTCGCTGAAAAAGGCTTCGGCAGAAACAAGTAATTTTTATAAAAAAACTTGACAAGCGCGTAATTTTTTATATAATAAATTATGTGCGAACAAATAAAATAAAAATAAAAAATAAAAAGACACATTTTTTGGAGGAATAACAATGGCAAAAGCTAAATTTGAAAGAACTAAGCCCCATGTTAACATTGGTACCATTGGTCACGTTGACCACGGTAAGACCACTCTTACTGCTGCTATAACCAAGACCCTTTCTCTTAACGACGCTAACATCGAATTCTTGGCATACGACCAGATCGATAACGCTCCCGAAGAGAAGGCAAGGGGTATCACGATCAACACCAGACACGTTGAATACGAAACCGCTACCCGTCACTATGCACACGTTGACTGTCCCGGCCACGCCGACTACGTTAAGAACATGGTTACTGGTGCTGCTCAGATGGACGGTGCTATCATCGTTTGTGCTGCTACTGATGGTCCTATGCCTCAGACTCGCGAACACATCCTTTTGGCTCGTCAGGTAAACGTTCCTAAGTTGGTTGTTTTCTTGAACAAGTGCGACATGGTTGACGACGCT